>DASTMK010000484.1:0-26769 GCA_035714225.1 Bryobacteraceae bacterium
GATGTCCTGCTTCGGTCCCCAGGCATTCTTCCACAAACCTATAATCTCGACGGGCACGGGTTCTGCATCGCTGCCGGTGAACACTGTCCAGGCAGTGCCCGTCATGCCGGGTTTCAATTCAGAGGATTTGAGGATTTCGACTTCGCCCGCTTTCGGACGAGAAACTTCTGATGCCGGCGGCGCCGCGGGCATAATCATCGCTGCAGCAAGATACACTACAGCAGTCCGGAGAATCATGGGCCTTCCTCGATAACTGGTGAAAGTCCTCCCTAAGTCGTCGGGAGGGATTCTTCCCCATTATCAACCACTTTCCGGAGCCGGCACAAACCGGGGCCTAATTACGGCAATGGAAGCAGCGGGTTGATATACGTCGTCACACCGCACCCTCGATAGAACGCCGGTCCCAGGATGAAAGATGCAAAATCGCCGGTGCTGGTTCCGAAATTGAAGTTGAGACGCGATGCCGGAACGATGTTCCCTGGAAACGGAGTTCGCAATTGCGGATCAACGGTCAATAGATTCTCGCATTGCGCCAACTGCACCAGCGGTTGCAGCCGGACCGATTCCTCCAACACCTTCAGCTTGGCCTTTTGCGCATCGTTCAGAAGATTGGCGACCGCAGCCTGAGTCTTCTTCATCTCGTCCTGGAGTTGGCGGCGGATGGCTTCCTGCTCTACATAACGAAGGCCAATCGCCATCGCGTCCAGCGGTTCTTTGGCGATCCACTCGGAAATTTCCTGCTGAACCTGGACGTAACGGGCCATCTTGGCTTGAGATGCCTGTGCGTATTGGTTGTTGGCTGCCTGGATGCCGGAAACCTGCGCGTCCGTGAGTTCGAGATACTGGCGCAGAGTGGGCGGAAAGACCGGACTTAGGATTCCCGTCACGGGACCGCCCTGCGTTTGTGAAAACATAAGCGAAGCAAAGCACAACAGGATTGCGAACAATCGAGCCATGACCACAGTTTACATGCGCTGGCAGGCTCCTGGTGCATTACTGCGCACCGAGTACTGTAGCCGCGACCCGGGCGTAGATCATCGCGCATTCCACGATTCGGTCTGTGTCCACGAATTCCTTCGGTCCGTGCGAGATGGACAGAAGGCCTGGTCCGTACGCGTACGCAGGTATTCCATGCTCGGCGTAGAACCTGATTTCCAGCAGTCCCGGGCACAGCTCGAACTTTGGTGTTTTTCCGGTGACCTCACGCACATGACTGCTTAGAGCCCGTCCGAGGGCCGTCGCCTCTGACGTCCCGGATGGATGCCCCTCCTGTAGCACCTCGACGTCCAGCTTCACGCCGGCTTGCCGCGCCTCATCGAAGACTGCGAAGAGCGCGCGGCGCTCCTCCTCGTAATCCTCTTCCGGGTTCATCCGCCTGTCGACGGTGAACACACAGCGTCCGGGAACGACGTTGAAGTTCGAGCCGGCCTCGACTCGACCCCCGATCAACATCAACGAACGCCGCGCAGCCTCGGGCGTGATGCGGAAGCGCGTCCGGCGCCGTGCAACCCGCCGCGCCAGCCGCTGAAGGCCCGCCACCACACGAATGGCATCTTCGAAGGCGTTTCGTCCCTGGTGAAGGAGCCCGATATGTGCCTCGCGTCCGTGCACGGTCACTCGCACGGTAAGCGCGCCCCGGTTTGCGTTCCAGACAACACCGCTGGTTGGTTCCGGGGTAAGCATGCCGATACCGTTGGCACCCAGGCGCCCGGCCGCAGCCAGAAACCCGGATCCGCGCTGGCCGCCGGTCTCTTCATCGGGCACGAACACCAGCGCGACGTGGCCGTTCAACGGCACGCGCAACCGCTTCAAAGCGGCCGCCGCGTACAGCATGCTGGCCAGACCGCTCTTCATATCAGCCGACCCGCGCCCGAAGAGCATGTTGCCTCGGAACACGGGCTTGCACTGGCCAGGCGTTGTTACCGGCACCACGTCATAGTGGCCGGAGAAGTAAAGCGCACGCCCTCCCTTGCCAACACGGCTCAGGACGATGGCGGCTCCGGACTGGTCGCGAACGCCCGCTCGAGGCCGATACTTGATCGTGTCACACGGGAGATCGAGTGCCCGAAGCCGTGATTGGATAGCGCGTACGCATTCTTCGTATGCGGCGCCGGGTGGGTTCTCGGATGCGATTGCGACAAGCTCAGCCGTGAAGTCGATCATGTCGCTCCGTAGCTGGCGGACACACGCATCGAGACCGTCAAGAGTCATAGCGGGATTTCAGTGCGATTGTAACCCTGGTCCATTTGTGGCGTTCTCGAGGAAGGTATCGATTTCTCTCTCCCGGACAGGAACGGGGATCTGATGGCCGTAATCGGGATAGATGATCGCGCGAGCTTTACCGCCTTGCGACACGATTTTTTCGGCCAGACGGCGGGCTTGCTCCGGATCGGTTCGATCGTCCTGAGCACCATTCATGATGAGGACCGCGGCCTTTATTTCGCCGGCATAGTTCAGAACCGAACGCACTTGTAGAGCATCGCTTCCACCGCCCGTCTCTTCCAGGATGGAGTTCACGATCAGTCTTGCCTGAGGCGACTTCGAATGTGCCACAAAACTGGACAGGTCATATAGGCCGGATATCAATACAACTCCCGCAATCGATGGATCGTATGCGGCAAGGAGGCCCGCAACCAGTGCGCCGCGACTGATTCCCACAACGACGACTCTGTTGGAAGAAATGTAGCCTTTCCCCTTCAGCTTCGACATTACGCCGGAGACCGCATGCTGCGTGAAGGGACCACAGAAATCTGCCGGGCCCGTCGAATTTCCATAGCCGGGCTGCGAGATCGCGACCGCAAGATATCCGTGTTTCGCGAAGCGGTCCAGTACACCCCACCTCACGAAATCCCCGCCGCCAGGTGGAGGCGCTTCCTGATGGCCGTGTAGGAACACTACCGTAGGCCAAGGACCGTCGCCTGACGGCCTCTCCAAAAAGTACTCGACGTTTTTGGATGGATCGTCCGGGTGCGGCATCAGAAGAGTCTCGGCACGCGCGACACCGGGTAGAAGGCACATAACCAAACCGAGCGCGAATCTCTGAGTCATCATTTTAAAAGCCGCAAATCGTACTCGAACCTTATACGATCATCGCAGGCGGCTGGGTGTTAAGACGGAATCCTGAGACGCCTGCGCGCGTGAGCCGCCAGCGCCGCGATGCCGGCTGCGTACGCCCGCCGGTGCTCCTCGGTCCACGGAGGACCGGCAGGCCGGCCGGTGCGGCTGACGAACTCCTCGATCTCGCCTGGCGTCACACCGAGTTGGTCAGCGGCTCGTGATGTCTCCTGGCCGCGGCGGCACATTTGCACGTCGAGTCCGAGTTGCCGTCCCGCGTGGCAGATGGCCTGCTGATACATAACCCCGTCCGCGGCGCATTGCAGACGATACGATTTCCTTACTATAGCGACCGTTTCGGGAAGCTCGGCAAACTGGGGCTCACGGATCGTGAGGGCGACAACAGTGTAGGCGGGTGACAGTTCGGTCACGACGCGCGTCAAAGCATCGGAGGTGCGCGCCGCGATGGACCGCCGGACCCGTGCAATGAGCGCATTGGCCTCGTCCTCCGTCATAGCGTTCGTGTCATGGTGGTAGGGCAGCGCCGGCAAACCCCGATCGAGGAGTGTAACTCGCCTGCGCTCAATCACGGCTGGCACCTGGTCACGCATCCCCACACAAACCACATGCGCCCAACCAGTATGATCCGCCACGCTGACAACACACGGTGCGCCGTGGTTCGGTCTCAAATCCGGCTCAGCTTCCAATAACTCAACGCAGCGGCAACGGCCATAGAGAGCACAAAGACGCCCAGGTTCGCCTTGACGACAGTCGATGGATCGGCGGGATAAAGGAATCGGATGAAGACAGCGCCGCCGGCGGTGACCGCCCCCGCGGCAAGCAAAGCGTAACCCATGAACCGGTTGGCCTCGTACCAGATTCTTGTATCGGACAGGGTCTTAGCGGTCCGGAAGCCGAAATACGCGTTGGGTTCCACCCGGCCCAGAATGAACGGGATGCTCATTATGACGAACATCAACCCCAAGCCCGCATACAGCAACGTAACAATGTTGCGGTGAGCCATAACTCATGCTCCAGTCGTATTTTATCATCGGGTCCGAACCGTGCGGTCCAGAAACTCGAGTATCCGGTGTTTCACTGCGTCAGAAACATGCCGCGCCACGTAGTACTGTGACACGTGCGGCTCGCCCTCCACCGGCTTGAAGAAGTGGTCAAGCTCGTCGAACGCGGCAAACTCGACCGGCACGCCGGCTTCAAGGGCAGCTTGATAAAGGGGCTGCGCGTCCTTCTCGAGGGATACCTGGAAATCCTTGGCGCCCTGGCAGATCAGCGCAGGACATCGAACCTGCCGGATCTCCGCGAGCGGGTCCCGCGCCAGGTGATCCGCATACCATTTCCGGTGCCGCCGAGCGGCGTAGAAGCGGGCAGGTACGCGTTCCGGGGACCATTCGGCTTCCGTGCTGACGACTTCGACAAAACGGTCGAGCTCCTCAATTTGCTCCTGCAACTGTTCCGCGGAGTGTCCGAGCCAGCGTGCCTGTACGCGGAGCTGGTCCGCAAGCACCTCCGGCAGCTTCCGGCCCGCCATGGCGAGCAACACGAGCGCACGCACGCGCGGGTTTGCGCGCGCAAGCATCACGGCCGCCAGTGCTCCCTGACTGTGCCCCACCAGCGCCACCTGGGAAGCATCGGCATCCGGTCTGCCGAACACACACTCGAGGACAGCCCTCGCATCGGCTACGGCTTCTTCGAAGCCGTATTCGAGGAACCCCTGGCCGAGTTCCGTTCCTCCGGTGCCGCGTGAGTCGTACCGCACGCCCAACCAGCCTTGCCCGGAAAGATAATCGACGATTTCATGGCTGCCGATGTCCACGGGACCGGCAATACCATGACGGTCCTTTGCTCCCGTGCCGGGGATGAAGAGCACGACCGGGTGCGGTCCGCCCGCCAAGGGCACCGTGACGGTGGCACCGAGTTGGACGTCTTCAGCCGGGCATGAAATCTCTTCGGCCGCGAACCCGGCGTTTTTCGGAGGGTGATATTCGAGCGGCGGCCGGAGCAGGTTGTCATTTCGCCACTCTGGCAGCGGCACTTCCGCCGGCACGGCAACGAGCCCGTCTTTCGGAACCTCGAACCGCTGGAGGGAGCCATCCTCTCCGATCAGCAGCTTTTCCAGAAACGAAGACTCATACCAGCCCGAACCTTCCGAGGGCGTCAGGCGGTATTCGAAGGTCGTCACGCCTCCGAGTGAAAAGAAGGTTCCCGAAAACCCGCCAGCGAGTTCCTCGCGAGCCAGGCGGCAGAACAGATCGAGTTGACCGATGTTGTCGCCCAGGATACAGAGAAACGGATCCAGATCCAGTTCCCGGCGGCTGCCGTCCGGAAGGTAGAGAGTCGTGCGCTCCTCGAATGCCGCGATGTTGACGTTGGAATCGGTCATAACCCGGTAACGCCGCGGGTGGAGGTACTCGTCACATATCAATTCGATGCGGCTGCGGAGCTTCGGACCCGCCAGACCGACGCGCGCGGGCTCGCTTTCACTCAGAAAATGGATGCGATACAGCGGAGCGGCGCCGGGAGTGGGGGGCGCGGCGACGCCTTCGTACACAGCCCAGTGTGTGGCGTATTCGACGGTGTTCAAAGAGAATACGTAGCTGAAACATTGGCGGGGTGCGAAGGTATTCGGCAGACTCCTCATGGAACTCCGTTGTGCGCCGGGTTGCAGACCGCAGCCTGTCTTCAATTATTTAGCACAAAAACGAATAGACGACACGCAAAAATCGCACGCGAAATTGTTTCGTTCGAGAAAGAAATCACGTGCGTTTTGCGCCCCGGGGCTCCCGCCGCATTGGATCGAATTATTCTTTCGAATTTCGTTGACACTCCGGCGATGAGAGAGTATTCTATACAGGCACTGGGCTGTTCTGTATTCCTAATATCCGGCTATGCGGGTTCTCGAGAGCCGTCAAATAACGGTCCTGACGACTAATACGTGTACTGCCGCCTGTTCCCACTGCTGTATGAATTCCGGACCCGAACGCAAGGGCAGGCTGACTTTCGCGCAGATCCGCGGCTGGATCGATGAAATCGCTTCGCGAACTGAAATCCGCACCATCATCTTTGCCGGCGGCGAGCCACTTTTGCTCGGGCCCGACATATTCGCTGCCATCTCCCACGCGCGGTCGAGGCGGCTCAGTACACGCCTGGTGACGAACGCCTATTGGGCGCTCAACGACGCCCGCGCCCGCGACATCTGCCAGAAGTTGGTGGATGCCGGACTCGACGAATTGAACATCAGCGTCGACGACTTCCACCTGCCCTATGTCGATCCCTTGAACGTGCGGCGTGCGTTCCAGGCTGCCCGCACGATGGATTTTCAGTCCGTCGTGGTGGTGCATTGCACGGGTCCTACCACCACGTTCAACGATGAGCAACTCGATGCCTTGCTTGGCGAACAACTGCCCCGCCTGTTTGACGGAGAACGCGAGCGGACGCTGTTCGATACACCCGGGCGGCGGCCGTTTGTGTGCATTTCGAACACGTCGCTTCAGGCAGTCGGTAGGGCGAGCCAGTGCCTTTCGAGCTCGGATATCGAAATGGATGAACGGTGGGAGCGGCGCTCGCGCGAGATCGGGGGATGCCCCTGGGCTGTTCGCTCCCCCGCCATAACACCGGACGGCCATCTGGTGAGCTGCTGCGGCTTCGAGGTGAGAGGAAACGAAGTACTCGATATCGGCGATCTTGCCGGGCGTTCGTTGACCGAGCTGCTCGATCAGGCCGACGGCGATCTGCCTCTGAACTGGATCGCACTCGAGGGTCCTTACGCCATTATGGATTTTCTCAAGTCGCGCGATCCCGCTCTTCCTTTCCACCAACGATATGGCAGCTACTGCGAGCTATGCCAGCACATTGTTACGGACCCAGCCATCCGAAAGGCCTTATTCGACAACATGGACCGGCGCGTGTTTCACATCCTACAGCGCCGGGAAGACATCAAAGCCGCGCTCGAGCAGGAAGCAGCAGTCGAAGACTGGCTGAGCGAACCTGCTATTGAGCCGCAACCCGCCGGGCTTGTGCCCGAACGTCAGACTGCTGTTACAGGAGGTCACGCGCATGGATAAACGCAACCTGGCCAATTGGGAAGTTCTCGCCAAAATCCGCCAGGAAATTGTCGCAAACCCAGAACTTCGTAAGAATTTCTACGATAATCCGACGGCCGCGCTCGAACGCGCCGGCATGGATCTCGACCAGCCGCTGATTCCGGGCATTTCCGGCTCGTCCATCCGGCAGATTCTCGAAGAGAATCCGGGCATCGTGGCTGCCCTGCCGGAAACGGTGCAGACGGGAGCCGAGGCCGCGCTCGCCGTGAGAGTCCGCGGCGAAGAGGTCGGCCTGGCCCTGGCGAATGCGAACGCCAATGCGAATGCGAATGCCAACGCGAATGCGAACGCCAACGCGAATGCGAACGCCAATGCCAACGCCAACGCCAACACGAACGGCTTCGGCTTCATCCTGGAAACCGCCATCTGGCAGGACAGCCTGCGCGAGCAATTGTTCGCCGACGCGAAAGCGAATCTGGGCGCGCTGCGTATGAGCGAAGCGAAAGTCATAACGCTGGTGGACCGCATCGCCCGCGATGCCAGCCGCAAAACGAACGAGGTGAAGGTGAGGGGCGGCGTCGAGCAAACCTTCGTGCACCGGCACGGCGACTTCAACATCGAGGTTGGAGTGTTCGAAAATCCGCAGGGCCTGCGGACCATTCGCTCCGCACGAGTGATACAAGCTTAGCTGCACCGGGATTGTTCTGCCCGGACAACCTGCCAATGGGACGTGTGCTGTTGCTCCATATGCCACTGGCAGTTCCGACGGTCCCCAATCTCGCCGTCGAACTGCTTGCCGGTGTGCTTGCGCAGTCCGGGATCGACGCCGATGTTTTCTACGGGACGTGCCGGCTGGCGCGGACGCCGGCCATCAGTTCCTATATACACAGCATCACCGGGGGCGTTATTTTCACGCCCCTCTATTACTCCAGCGAAACTCCGGAAGTAGTGGCACGCCGGCTGATCGACTGTCCGAAAGCGGTTTCGGAGTTATATGGGAACTTCGAACGCTTCCGGGCGGAGCGCCAGAATGCAGCCGCCGAATGGGGCGTTGCGCGTAGGACTGTTGGATCGGAATGGCCCTTCGGCTCTGACTGCGACGAGTTGCTTGCCGACGTGCTCACGCACATGGACGCCGCGCGGCTCTGCCTGGATCGCTGCCTCCAGGACATCCCGGTGGGACGATACGACGTTTTTGCGTTCTCGTTGATGTTCGACGCGCAAAAGCTTGCTTCCCTGGCGCTGGCCAGATGGCTGAAGGAGAGGGAGCCACATGCGGCGGTGCTGTTCGGCGGCACCGCCTGCGATGGCGACATGGGTTACGAACTGCTTCAGCGTTTTCCCTGCGTCGATGCTGTCGCGCAAGGGGAGGCCGACCTGACCATCACTGACGCAGTCCGCGCGCTTCGCGGCGAGCGGCCCCTCGAAAGCACGCCCGGACTGCTCTTCCGTTTCGGGACCACTATCACCGCCGCGCCTCCCGCTCCCAAACTTGAGCAGCTCGACGCTCTGCCGGTGCCCGATTATACGAGCTTCCTCCGCCAGTTGTCCGCGAGCGACTGGAGACACGACGATCCATTCATTCTGTTTGAGGCCTCACGCGGTTGTTGGTGGGGCGAGAAGCACCACTGCAAGTTCTGCGGACTTCGAGCCGACGGCCTTGCATACAGGCGGAAATCTCCCGTGCGCGTTCGTACGGAAATTCAGGAACTCGCGTCGCGCTACCCCGTGCACCGGGCGCTCTACTCCACCGACGCCATTCTCGACTACCGCGCACTTCGCGATCTCATGCCAACCTTGCCGGACCTCGCCGCGCGGCACCGATGGAAGCTCTTCTTTGAACTCAAGTCCAACCTGCACAAACACGAGGTGGCGCTGCTTGCTGAATCCGGCGTCACTACCGTCCAGCCGGGCATAGAAACTTTCAGCGACCGCATACTCGCACTCATGGACAAGGGAAATCGCGGAATCCGTCAGGTTCAATTCCTGAAGTGGCTCGCCTCATACGGCATTGGCATCCTCTACAACATCATCCTCGGCACCCCTGGAGAAACACCCGAAGACTACGACGAGATGACTCGTTTGCTTCCGTATCTCTGGCACCTGCCGCCGCCGGCTTCGGTGAACTATCTCAGCCTCGACAAGTTCAGCCCCTACATGCGGCATCCGGAAGACTATGGTTTTCGCGACGTGCAGGCCGACACGGTCTACGGGCAACTGTTTCCGGACCCTTCTATAAATCTGTCCCGAATCGCCTACAAATTCGAGTACCGCTCCAGCGAGATGGACAATCCGCAACTGCGGCAGGCGTGGGGCGAGTTCGAGCTCGCTCTGCAAGCCTGGCGCGAGGAGCACGACTTCAGGCAGCTATTGATGCGCGATTCTCCGTCTGGTCTCGAGATTATGGAGAAAGACCATGGTGAATCGACCCGCGTGCGGCTGCATGGAGACGCCGCCCACCTCTACCGGTTTTGCGATGCTGCAAGGAGCTTCCGCGCTATCCGTTCCGCGTTCCCGCTGGTTCCCGAAAGCGTGCTCCGGCTCCGCCTCGCTCTGTGGACGAGACGCCGGTGGATGTATGCCTCCGCGTCTGATGAATTCCTCGCCCTCGCGGTGGAGGTCGACCCGCCTCCGAGTGGCGTCAGCGCGCGAGTCGCGATAAACGAGGAGCCCGTCCAATGCAGTCCGCAGCAACTCGTTTCCATTCTGACAATCGGAGGAGAAATGCAAACATGAGCGAAAAGGTCCTCCTGCTTACCATGCCTTGGGCTACGCCCGTGCATCCTTCTCTCGCCCTGGGACTGCTGAGTGCGATCCTGCGCGATCACGGGATCGAAAGCGAGTGTCTCTACGGCAACCTGCTGCTGCCTCGCCGGGCCGCATCCAGCGTCTATGCCATTCAGGACCCCGGTCATTACGAAGACCGCAGCGCAGGGCTCGCTTTTGCGCCTTACCTGTATCCTCAAGTCACACCCGCGCAGATCGCCGAGGAAGTCGCGGAGAGGCACCTCGCGATTGTCGGCCGGGAAGGCCACCTCGAAACCTCACAGTGGCGCCTGGACGTAGCCGGGCAGGCCACGCGTGACAAGCTCGTCGAGCAGACCCTCGAAGACATCGAGGGCGCGGGCGTCTGCCTGGAGCGGTGCATGCAGCGGATACGGACGGGAAGTTACGACATCGTAGGCATGTCGCTGACTTTTGAGACGCAACTGATCGGCTCGCTCGCGCTCGCGCGCCGCATCAAGCAGTTCCGGCCGGATATCCGAATCGTCCTCGGCGGCGCCGCCTGCACGTCCAACCAGGGCGTCGCGATGCTGAAGGCGTTCGACTCGATTGATGCCGTGTGCCTCGGTGAGGCCGACGCGATCGTCGTACCGCTGATCGAAGGACTTCGCACGAACCCCTCGAAGCTCGCGAACATTCCGGGAATCGCATACCGCGGCACGGATGGAGTTTTCGTCACACGCCAGCCCGAAACCATACGCGATCTGGATTGGATTCCCCGTCCCAACTACGACCCGTACGTGGAACAGAAAGCCGCGAGTGAATGGACCGGCTCGCCCACCGTGCTACTCTTCGAAACCTCGCGAGGGTGCTGGTGGGGCGAGAAACATCTATGCAGCTTCTGCGGTCTTAATGCCGAGACGCTGACCTACCGGAGCAAGAGCGCGCAGCGTGTCATGCAGGAAATCGCGGGTCTGTGCGAGCGCTACGACACCACCGACGGGCTGCAAGCCGTCGACAACATTTTCGATCCCCGCTACTTTGCCGATTTGGCGCCGAGGCTCGCCGCCTTCCAGAAGCGGACGCCGGTTACCCTGTTCTTCGAAATCAAATCCAACATCAATCTCAACCAGATGTATCAGCTTGCCGCCAGCGGGTTCGGCACGCTGCAGCCAGGCATCGAGGCGTTCAACGACCACATCCTCTCGCTGATGGACAAAGGCGCCAATACCATTCAGCAGATCAACTTCATCAAATGGGCGCACCAGTTGGGTATCAGCCCCACTTACAACATACTCATGCGCAACCCCGGCGAGACGGCCCAGGATTATCGCGACATGATCGCCCTGCTTCCGTACATCGAGCATCTGCCGCCGCCGAACGGGATCGCGAACATGCAGCTCGAACGGTATAGCCCGTACTTCCTGAGCCCGGCGAAGTACGGCATTCGCGACGTGCGCCCGAAGCACCACTACCGGCTGATGTTCCCGGATGAACGCGTCGACATCGATGAGCTCGTATATCAGTTCGATTTCGATCACGACGAACTCGATGCCCCGGATCTCGTTGCCGCACGCCGCGATTTCCTCATTGCGACATTGAACTGGAAAGCTGCTTTCAAAGTCCATCGGCTTATCTACCACCGCTGGGACTCGAAAATCCTGGTCCTCGACCGGCGCGGAAAATCCGGACGTTCGGAGTGGCTCCGCGGAGTCGCAGCCGACATTTTTCTTTTCCTCGACGAAGGACATTCGTTCAGCGCGATCCGCAGGCGCTTTCCCACCGTCCCGCCGCAAGTGTTGCAAGCGTTTCTCGATCGCATGGTGGCGGCAAAGTACGTATACCGGCATAAGCCGAAAGACACCTACGTGATGGTCGCGCTCCGCGTGTACGAAGATCCGGAACAATGCCGGAAGGAGATGGATGCCGCGGTGGAGCAATCGCAGGCGAGGCGGCGCAATCGCGCGACGGTGCCCCCCGGGCTGGTCGCTCTCGAGCCGGCGTTCGCTTCCGCACCCAGCCCCTGCGGTTCCTGAGCGCAGATCAGCGCGAAATGTACCAGAACCCCGCGTGGTCCTCGTAGTGTCTGGTCAACTCGAGGCCAGGCTTCCGGTCATCTCGCGATATGGCGAGGAAGAACAGATAAAGGTGCGTTGCGCCGAGCGTCCGCAGGTGCGCTTCGAGTGCATCTTTCACCGGCTCGACGTCGAGGCGTGCCGCCGCCGCGCACGTCCAGGCCAGGCCGTCGAACATGTGGGCGCCGCGGACCAGCGGCAGCGCGGACGGGATGGTCATCCGAATCCGCAGTCCCGTGCGTTCGGCCAGTTCGCGTAACTCGGCTTCACATCCCGGTGCATCCCAATCGCCCGTGCAGGTGCCGATGATCTGACAGACTCCACCGGGCTTGAGCGCAGCCGGCAGTCCCTTCAGTATCCGGCGCGTAATATCGAGTCCGTCGGCTCCGCCGTGGCCTACGAACGGGTATGGCAGATCCGGTGGAAACGGCAACAGAGGCGGGTTGGCCGAAATGAAGTCGAATTCGAGATCGGGCACCGCGGAGAACAGATCGCCTGTCCGGATCTCGACCCGGTCCTCGAGTCCGTTCATCACCACGTTCAACTCCGCGTGCGCGGCCGCAAGCGGGTTCACATCGACCGCAACTACACGGCTGGCTCGTCCGCTGCACACGAGTGCCTGAATGCCCGGCCCCGTACACAAGTCCAGACACACATCTCCGCGAGACGGCATCAGGTGCAACGCGAGCGCAGCCGAGTCCTCTCCGAAGTAAGCGATGGGATTCACTCCGGGACGCTGTGCGAAGACGAGAAACCCGAGCAGCGGCAGGAGCACCATATTGCCGGTATGCAGCTTCTCGCCGTCCGGCAGCAGAATGCTCAAGCTGATGAGCGCATCGATCTCCTGATCGGAGAACACGAGCGCGAGTTCATCACGCGCAACGCTGCGCCCCAGCAGAAAGGCGGAAACCAGAACCCGCAGGGACGCCGGCAGTAAGTCCAGATCCGCCGCCCAAAGATCTACCCGCAGATTCAGCGGCCCATAGATGGCATATGCATCCACGTAGCCTTCCCGCGCAAGCACCCGCGGCAGATTCTTCAACGCCGCAATGTCGGCGGCTAATGTAGTTGTGCGCTGAGCGCTTGTCATCGTTTCACCATCCCAGCACTGCAAGCAGGCGTTCGCAAAACGCGCGATTATGTGCCGCAACCCCGGCCGGGGTTCCCGGATAGAACCATCCGTAATCGAGCCAGGTCAACCGCTGCCCGCACCACCTGAAGTTCTCAAGCTTGCCGTCGCCCATGGACAGGCCTGCCTTCGTACACTCGTCGCAGAACGCCGACAACTCCGAAGCGAAGCGGGCAGGCTCCGGCAACGGCAATCGCTTCCGCCTGTTGTCCTCCACCCAGGCCCTGCATATCCAGTGACGGAACCGGTTGGTGGAGCAGCCATCCGAAAACGAAGTATCCGCCATCCCGGCGGCGAACAGCGCGGGCACGAACCGGCTCCCGCGCAGTACTTCGAGCGCATGCCTTTCGTTATCGAATATCGACGGCTCGGAAAACAGCTTGACCGCTGCCGGCACTCCCTTCCATCGAACACGAATCACAGGACCGGTACCCAGCAGCGCATCGTCCTCGACGTCGGCGATAGCCGGATCGAGGCCGAGGATCCAGTTCCGTTGAGCGATATCCAGCGTGTACGGCACCGGCATGGTTTAACCGGTCAGGCACGAATTTCCGCGCCACTCGCCTTCTCACGTTCCATAATGTGCGCCAGGCTCGGACCGCGCAGCCGCAACATCGGGTTCAGAAGTTGGAGTAACTCGAAAACCTCATTCACCGGTATCCGGCCAGCCGGCCCCGGGGGCGCCCCCGATACAGAAGCCGGCGCGCTTTCGTCAAACCATGGCACAGTTCCCGAAACGAACATCCGCTCCCACGGCTCGGAGCGGATGTAACCCGGCGATCCCGGCACGTTGTACCACCACTCACAGCGCACGTCCGTGATGCCGTGCTTTGCCGCTACTCCCGCGACATAGTTTATGGACGCCACGGTGTCGTGCGCATCTTCACCGGGTACGCCGGCAAGAAGGTGCACGGTTGTGTTCCCGGCCACGCCGGCACGCTCGATGTCGCGCACCGCGGCGGCAAACCGCTGCCGGGACTCGCCATCGCGCATATCATCGGGCAGCAGTTCGAGCCACTTCACTTGCAGCAGGCTCAAGCTGGACGAAACCGCCTCGTCCAGAACATCATCCGGCGATATCCGCAGTGCGAACCAGGGCGCTACATCGTGCTGCCGCAGGACAGACATGCTGAGCTCACCCAGCAGGTCCATTCCCGCCGCATTCCATCCCTCCGCCGGTCTGTCGGCAACCAGCAGCGGTGTCCGGCACGATCCAAGCGGGCCCGTCAGAGACTGCATCCAGACCGCAAGCTCCTCCACACTCCGGCGCTGCCGCGACGGAGTGTTTGCCGGATGCGGCTGCGCTTCCAACGGGAATCCGAACACCTCATGAGTGGAAATGCCGATCTCCCATCTCGGCCAGAGCGCCAGGGCAGAGTCATCCGGCAGCGGTAAGTCTTGCCAGCACCGCGGAACGAAAGAAGCCAACTCCGTGGCGTGCTGAAAGCCCGCCGAGACTACCTGTTCCGGAAAGTAGTCGAGGAGCGGCCCCAGCACGTAGAGCGGCCGGCCTCGCTTCGAGAGCAACTCTACGCACCGGAGTGCTGCATTCCAGTTGAAAGCATCGAGCCACGTAACGACAGCATCCGATTGCTCCAGTTGGGGCAGGGAGGTTTCACCGGCATCCCAGTGGGTCGATGGAAGCAATTCCACGTCAACACCGGCCGAGTGCGCCCGTCCGGCCAGCGACACCAACCCGGGCGGCGCGCTTTCGGCCCGAATCGCCACCCCACGGCTGTCAACGACAGGTATCTCGACAAAGGCCAGCCGCACCCGCCACCTCACAAGCTCGCATGAGCTTCTATCTAATATACCCGCGTGAGATCGAAATACAAGTATTCATTCGCCGCCGTTCACACTGAGAAGAAGGCGTGGGAGTACTTTCTCCCAGCCATCATTTGATGAAGAACCGCGAATCGTACTCGAACGGTTCGGCAGAATGCAGCCGGATCTTTGCAAACTCCGGATGCTGAGGGTTGACCAGCCAGTTCGATTCAGCCGGAGCGAGAGCCGAAGGAACGATAAGAATCGCCGTACGTCGATCGCGGACGAAACGATCACCGATCTCGGCGAGTTCCGGCGGCGCCGGACTCTGGCGCCAGTCTGATGGCAACAGTTTTGGGGAAATCGAAATTCGTGAAATGCTGTCCGGAACCTCAGCCGTGACCGCGACGAGGTCTTTCGGCGGATCATCCGGATCGATGTGGATGAAGTATTCGATCATCGCCAGCGAGAGGTGCTCAGCGGTGTATGCGAGGCGAGTCCCTACGCTCGACCAGCGACCGCCAAATCGATACGCGCCTTCTCCATCGAGCGGTTTCTTCGCGTACGGCTTGCGCAGAATTCGGTAGACCCGAGTCAACTAACGCCGCCGTAGGCAATGCGTCCAAGCACGTTTTCCACCGTGCGCGCTCCGAGTTCGGTATCAATCAACTGGAGCGGAGTACAACCTCCGAGAGCACGGTTCGGCCGGCGAAGCCAACGCGTCGCGGTCTCATCATCGCCAAGGTAATGCTTCGCCAAGGCAACGATGCGCGCGAGCCGATAAAGGCGATCCGATTCGTACCGGGCCAGTCGCCCCTCCCGGCGACGTCTTTGGAGGCTGCGTGGTGAAAGATCGAGGCTGGTCGCCAGTTCCTTCAGGGTGAGCCCGGCGGCGTGCATCACCTCTTCCACGACCGTCTGGGGAAAGCCCTCGCGGATGGCAGCCTGGAGGTCCGTCTCAGTCCGAAGGGATCGGCCCAGAACAGGCTCGCCGCCCAGCTCCGCAATCACGGCGTGGAGTTCGCTTACCATCCTGTCGCTTATTATAGCGCCAAATGTCGCTACTCTATTGAAAGTGGCTGGGGTTAGTCAGGATCTGGCTGGGAGGCAGGGACTCGAACCCCGATACGCAGATCCAGAGTCTGCAGTCTTACCGTTAGACGACCTCCCAACTATTTTGATTCTAGCATTTGCGGAAACACTTCCCGCAATGATCGGGAACGGCGGCGGACGACGGTCCGATTGCTGCTTCAGAAGTAGAATTTTGCAGCAATCATGATCTGCCGCGGCAGACCTTCCTGCGTGGTAATGGTTCCAAACGCGCGGCTGGGCAGTGAGTTGATGGGCTTGCCCGGATTCATCTGGTTGAATATATTCTGCCCTTCAAAGCGCAGTTGTAGATATCGCGATTCCATCCCCAGGCTGATGTTCTTGAGCAGAGCGAAGTCCCATTGACTGAATCCGGACCCGCGCATGCCGTGCAGCGTGCTACCCACAGTCCCAATCTCCATATCGGTGGTGGGCTGGAATGCATCGGGATTGAAATATGGCGTGAATCCCGCCGATCCTTCCAGGGCGGTATGCGCCGAAACGTTGTTGTCATACGCGACCCGCGGCTCGGTAAAGGATGGCCGGCCCAGCTTGCCCTGTCCAATCGTGATGTAGTTCCGGCAGAAGCCCGACGCGCAGACTAACGAAAACGGTTGTCCGCCACGGTAGAGGGTGGTGCCCGCCATACTCCAGCCGCCAATGAAGCCATTGATAACGCGGTTCGTGGTAGCGGCGAATCGTTTGCCACGGCCGAACGGCAACTCCAGCACGTAATTAAACAGGAAGCGATGGGTGACGTCATAATCGGAGAGGCCGTAGATCTCCTTCATCGGCTGGTTTGCCTGCGGCGGGCCGTTGCTGTTCCCGATGGCGCCTACGTTGTGTATTCCCTCGGCGCCGACACCTCCCCCCGCATGCAGTGCTTTGCCGAACGTGTAATTGGACAGGAAGCTGAAGCCGTTCGAGAAACGCCGTTCAATTTGCACGTAGGCCGAATTGAAGTTGGAATAGCCCAGCGGGTCGTTTACTGCCCAAAGCTCACGCCACAGCGGCATCACCTGCATGATGCGGCCCAGGAAATTAGTTGTTCCACCCTGCGTGGTATTTGGCGGAATCTGACCATAGAACGGGTTCGTCACCTGTTTGTTCAAATTTGTGCCCAGCGTTTTGCCTAAGACGTCGTACGCATTGGGTACACTGTGCAAATTGCCGAAAAACGGCAGCTTGCGTCCGAAGTTGCCGTTATAGGCGACCTCCACTACCCAGGTGTTTGATCCGGACCCAAACTCACGTTGGATGTTCAACTGCGCTACATGTTCGTAACCCGGGAACTGGTCCACCGCGGGAACTACAAACCAGTTGCCCAGCGTCGAATAGTTGAGCTCCTGCACATCACGCGTGAACGGCACGTAGCCCAGCCCGCCCGGCAGCGGATTGCTGAAACTCGCCGGATAGGTCAGGCCGCCATCCGGCGTGCCGTCCTGGCTCAAGCGCGCAAAATCGCCGAAGCCGACATTGTCCACCGCCGACGCGAGAAACCGGTCGCCAGTCATTGTCAGATACACCTTGCCGTAGCTGCCCCGAACCACCGTTCGCGGGAGCGCCTGGTAGGCGAAGCCGATGCGCGGTGCAATATTGTAGCGGTAGTTTTTCTGGATCGTGCGGCCGGGGTAATCCGCTGTGCCCATCAGCGCTGCGCGCCCATAGATCCCTTGTGAAATCCACTCCGGGGCGGCAAAGCTGATGCCGGCCTCGCTCTGTGCCAAGTCCCATGACCAGCCTTCGTTCGGTCTAATATCCCAACGGTAGTTGGAATCCCAATAGATCTGCCGGTCGAAGCGCTCCGTCCGGGGCGGTTCATAATCCCACCGCAGGCCCAGGTTGATTGTCAGCTTGGGCGTTATTTTCCAATCGTCCTGAAGATAGGCGCCCTGGTAGGCCTGTAGCGACGCCGGCCCCGCGACTTGCACTCCCTGGCCCCATGATGCAATACCCAACAGGAAACCGGCCATCGGATGCCCGGTCACCGGGTTGTCATAGAACTGCGATGTTACACGCCGCTCCGTCGCCAGGCTGAAGCTGCCGCCATTGGTCACATTCGAGTAATAACGGCGGTGTTCCCAGCCGAACTTGAACGTGTGCTTGCTCCACAGCTTCTGAAAAGAGATGGATCCGGTGTAGCTGGTATCGCGGGCGTCATTCACATTTCCGCCGCCAAGCGACATGATGTGGCTGCCTGTGCCGAGATTCGGCACCCGGCTACTGGTGGTTCCCAGCAGGTTGAGGACTTGCGCCGGCAGGTTCCAGCCGCCTGCATCGGTATCCACCTCGTTGCCGCTAAACGTCTGGGCGCGCACCACGCCCCCGCGGAGGTTCAGAATCATCGATGGTGCTAACGCCACCGTGTGATCGAGTGAAACGGTGTACGCTTCCCCTCTGGTCACGTTGACAGGTTGCAGCGCACCATACCAGCGCGTGTTTCCCGAGTTGCTGTCGAAGTAAGAGACCGTCGCGTGCGTCGAATGCCGCGCACTCCAGTTCTGATCCACTCGCCCCGTCCAGCGGTTGTTGTCGGCCGGGTTCGAAACGGACCCGATGAAATTGCCCTCGTTGTTCGAGCCGGGCAGCGGCGGGCGATTGGGTTGGGGATAGTATCCAATGTAGATACTCGCGAGCGCGTCAAACCGGGACTGGGGCACGCGGTTTCCAGGAAACGGATCGCGGCGCACGCGCGCTCCGTCAATCCGGGAAGTGAGCGGATCGAAGATCTGCACCGGAGTTCCACCGTCCAGCACGCTTTGGGAGAAGTCCCCTTGCCGTTCCAACTCGGTCGGCACGGAGCCCAGCGCCACGTTGTTGCCCGTCCGCCGCCGCGTGCCTTCGTAATTCAGAAAGAAGAATGTCCTGTCACGGCCGTTATAAAGTTTCGGAATACTCACCGGCCCGCCGAAGGTGCCGCCGAACACGTTGTCGTGAAATACACCCTTCTCCCTCCCGAATCGATTGGTATTCCAGTCAGACGCGTTCAGCTTGTCGTTCCGGAAGAACTCGTATACCGAACCATGGTATTGGTTTGTTCCGGACCGGCTGATTACCTGCACCGCGCCGCCCGAAAGACGCCCATATTCGGCCGACAACCCGTTAGTGATCACCTTGAATTCCGCGATGGCCTCGCGCGACGGCACCGACGGCGGCACATCATGCAGATAGCCCGTGGTCACCGGAACGCCATCGATAAAATACTCGATCTGTTTGCTGCGGCTTCCGTTGATCCGCAGGTCATTCTGGTTGCTGCCGGAGACGTTCGGGGTCAGAAATACGAAAGCCAGAGGATCGCGGTTATACTGCGGCAAGTCCTGAATACGCCTATTCTCGATTACCAGTCCCGCCTGTGCGTCTTCGGTCCGGATGAGCGGCACCTCGGCCGTCACAGTCACCCGATCGGCCGCGGAGCCTACCTCAAGCGCGATATCAAGTGCGAGCCGGTCGCCGACCCGCAGCACCAAGCCGCCGCGCTCCGCGGTGCGGAATCCCTGGAAGGAGGCTGTTAGGGTGTATTCACCCGGAATCAGGCTGGTAACACTAAATCGCCCGTCGGCGCTCGATAGCGTTGAGTGCGTGACATTCGTCGCCACATTGCGAATCGACACCTGCGCGCCCGGTATCACCGCGCCCGATGGATCGTTTATCTGGCCGGAAATGCTGGCATTTCCAGTTTGCGCGTGCGCCGCTGTTACTATTGCGCCACAGGCAATAAACAGGCCGATCGTCCACAGCTTCATCGCATAGCTCCTCTATATTCCGTGAATAGGTTCGATATTTCACGGAATGCGTTAAGCTGGGCTTTCCCAGTTCCGGAAAGTATATACCCAATTTGATGAAACTTGTATTGAATTATGCGCTGTATCACACGGCGCGGCCTGCCGCATGACAGACCGGACGAAGAACCGTTTACTGCTGCTTGCCGCCGCGGTTTCGTTCTCGACCGGCGGAGCGCTCATCAAGTCGAGCGCGCTGAATGGGTGGCAGGTCTCCGGTTTACGGTCGGGTATCGCGGCGCTGGCGCTGTATCTATTCCTGCCGCAGGTCCGGCGTGTCCGGAACTGGCGCCTGCTTCCGGTGGGGTTCGCCTACGCGTCGATGCTCATCCTGTATGTGATATCGACGAAGCTGACTACAGCGGCGAATGCTATCTTCCTGCAATCCACGGCGCCGTTGTATCTGCTGCTGCTCAGTCCCCTGCTGCTCCACGAACGAATCCGGCGCGGTGACGTCGTTTTCATGATGTCGATTGCCGCCGGTCTGGCATTGTTCTTCGTAGGCACGGAACCTCCGCTGGCCAGTGCCCCGGACCCCAAAACCGGCAATTTTCTGGGAGCGGCTTCAGGTTTGGCGTGGGCACTGACACTCGCCGGTCTCCGTTGGCTGGGGCGCAGCGATCCGGCAGGCAACGTCACGCTCGCGCCGGTTTTGGTGGGCAATGCCCTCGCATTTCTGGTTTGCCTGCCCATGGGACTCCCTCTTTACGGGTTCGGAGTGAAAGACGCGGCCATCGTGCTGTATTTGGGAATCATCCAAATCGGCCTTTCCTATGTTTTGCTGACGCGCGCCATTCGGCATGTGCCTGCCTTCGAGGCCGCGACCATTCTGCTCGCCGAACCCGCGTTGAATCCCGTTTGGGCCTGGATGGTTCACGGAGAGCGTCCGGGGCCCTGGCCGCTGGCCGGAGGAATCGTGATCCTGACGGCAACGTTGGTGCACACGCACGCCGCGTCGCGGAGACCGGCCGCCGGTTGAAAGCGGACGACCGCTTTCGTCAGAACGCCTGGCCGATGCTGAAGAAGAGACGTCCGGCGGGCTCGCCGGTTCTGCGATCAAGTTTGTATCCGTAATCCAGGCGCAGCAGGAACCACGGGGTGCGGGCACGCAGCCCCACACCGGCCGTCTTGCGTATGTCGCCGGGGTCGAAATCGCCCAACTTGCGGTACACGTTTCCGAGGTCCACAAATCCGACTGCGTCGAAAATGCTGATGAGCGGCATCCGGATCTCGTTGTTGACAATCAACATCGCCTCCCCACCCAGCGGGTCTCCCAGAGCGTCGATCGGGCCCAGTGCATTCTGTTGAAATCCCCGCATGTTGGTTCCGCCTCCGGCAAAGAAACGTTCGCTCAGAACCAGGCCCTGCCCGCCCAGTCCGCTGCCCACCCCAACGCGCACTGCTCCGGCATAAACAAGCCGCGATTTCCGGATCCCGCTCCACGGAATCTCAGTTGGTTCACTCAGCGGGACGTAGCGAAAATACTGGCCGAAGTATTTAACGAATCGTAGTTGGGATCCCAGCAACTCCGGTGCATATTCGAAGGCCTGCGACATGAAGGAGCCCCTTGTCGCATCGAGCATATCGTCGCGCGTGTCACGCGTCAGGGTCGCCGTCAGCGGTGCTATTCGAAGACGAACATCAAACGGAAACAGCGGATCCTGTTCTCGCAGGTAAGTCCTGGTATTCTCCATCCGGTAACCGTAGCTGAGGATGTACCGGTCCCCCAGGTGGCTCTCCTGCTGAATGCTGACACCAAGCCGGTCCGTGTTGAATCCGGATCCATCAAGCGTGTCGTCCGGGTCCGTGTTGCGAATGATTTCGCGTCTGGCAAACGCGCCGAATGTCGTCTGCACCGGGAACCGCCGGAGCAGGGGCTGGCTGAAATACAGCCGCGCTTCCTGAAGATCGCTGTCATAACGTGTCCGCAGTCCAAGCACACGCGCGCTCCCGAGCGAATTGCGGTTCGATATATCGGCGATTACACCGGGGCCCCGTTCCGTATCGAAGAATCCGCCGTAGCGCAGACGGAACGGCTGGACTTCGTGAACCTTCACCAGCAGCCGCATCGGACGTTGATTCTGAGGGGCATCCGGAGCCTCAACGTCTTCACGCTCGATGTAAACGACGGAGAAGGCGCTCGTATTGTAGAGATTGCGGCGCGACTCGGCCAACTTAGCCAGCGTCAGCGGATCTCCCGGCTTCATGGCTACCTGGGTGCGAATCAGGTTCTGGCTTGTACGGTCGTTTCCTGTAACCACGATTTCCCGGACCACGGACTGGCGATTCTCGTTGATTTGAAATACCAGATTCACCACTCCGCCCGCGGTATTCTTTTCCGTGGTGTAAGAAAACTCCGCATCGTTGTAGGCCTTGGCCTGGTAGAGTTCCTCCAGCTTTTCAATCGACCTCTCGCGCAGGTCCGGCTTGTACACCGCGCCGCTCTGGAGCGGGATCTCCCGCCGGAGCATCTCAGTTTCGTAAATAGAATTTCCGGTGAATGCCAGGTTCCCGATTCGATACAGCGGACCTTCCGTAATGGGAACGACGACTCGCCCGGTACGGGTAGCTTCCTCCAGCTCATAACGCGGCGCATCGACCTTGGCATCCAGATAGCCCTGCTCGCGGTAGTAACGTGTCAACAGGTCCGTTACCTTATTCGTGTCCGTGTAAACAGCGATTTCCAGATCCTGGTCGTCGATCAGGTCCTCAAGCGTTGAGGGTTCAATACCGCTGGCGCCCTCGAATGCCAGTTTCACGTCGCGATAACGCAAGCCAGGTTGGATCTCGAACAACACTTGTTTCCGGTTCTCCGCCGGAAACGTGATACGGTAGCCGACCGTGCCGCGGACAAAGCCGTCCTTGATGAGAGCGTTCCGGATCTCGGCCATCGCGTCGCCGGCGCGGGCCGCATCGAACACGCCCTCTTTCCAGATCTCACGTATGCGGTCCCGCACGCCTCCCGGAACGTCCCACCCCTCATACACGAATTGCACTGCCGGACCCTGTTCGATATTCACCGTAAGGTCCACCGTCGAATCCTGAACCTGGCGGTTCATACGGACTCGCGACTCCAGCAGATCCCGGTTCGCATAGAAGCTCTCCAGGCGATCGAGTCCTCTCCGGACTTTGAAAAAATCGTAGTCGTTCCCCTGTTTGACCTTGAACCTGCCGGCGACTTGCTGCGTGGAGAGATCCGTGTTGCCCTGGAACGATACGTTCCCAACTTTACGTTGCAGCCGTTGCGCGGCTGTTTGCTCCGCTCCGGACACACTGCCGAACTGGAGATCGTGGCGGAGTTCCATACGGTAGCTGTTGTCCTGCTGTCTCACAACCTGGGTCTGGAACCGCTTGGTGATATCGTATTGACCGATCCAGATCTGGTCCGAGCTGTTGGACAGGTCCATGGAATAGATAAGTTTCAGATCGTTCGTAATGTCCTGCCCCACGGTGAGGCGTGCCGTCGGATCGTCTTCGGCGGCGATCAGGCTCGGCTCGATACGCACCTGGCTCAGGCCGAGAGATCGTTCGAGGCTGCGGCCCAGCGAGCCGCTTACTCGACCCGCAAGGTAGGAAAGCATCTGCTCCTTGGCGACGTCCACTTCGGCTCCGCGCACCTCCTCCAGCGTTCGACCGGTCAGCAGCACCGCCAGGATGTCGGGTTCGGGCAGCGGTGGGTCGGAAGTGAGAGTCGTCTTCGTGTCGCCGGGATCGCCGGCGATCTGAAGCGTGATGTCGTAGCCGCTGGCTTTGGTCTGGGCCAGGATGTCCAGGGACGGCTCGATGCGCTGCTCACCGGTAAATGTAATGACGCCCCGTTCCACGAGATAGGTGCGTTCATTCAGATGCAGCTCGCCGCCTTCCTCCAGGGTGATGCGCCCCGACATCCCGGGCTGGTAGTACGTTCCGAGCAACCGGACATCGACATTGATGGCCGCTCTCGCCAGATTGTTATCGACAACCACCGGCGAATCCGTGTCGACATCGAGTTGAAACCGCAGGCGCGATAACATCCGGTTGCGCTCTTCCGTCAAGTCGATCTGCGGCCTGCGCTGAAGGTACGCGAGCACGCCCTCATCGAGGTTGAGTTGCCTGGTAAAAGATCCCTCGTGGATGGTCACCTGGCCGCCCAATACAATTTCCCGGCCCTGCGAATTCAGGTTGAGGTTGACGCTGGAGACCGTTCTCATGTCGTCGGGAAATTCCAGGTAGACCTCGGTCGCTTTCAGACCGAATTTCACGTTTTCGAGATCGCCCCCGGCGAGTTGAAGGCTTCCCGACCCTGCGAGCGGCCCTCCATTCAAGGTGCCGTCCAGGCGCGACAGCGTTACCTCTCTGCCCGCCAGATCCAAACGCAAATTCAGATTCTCCGCCTGCATGCGCGGCGTGGAGATTCCAAATTGGCCGTCGGCCAGTTGAACAAATCCCGACGGCTGCGGATCCGCCGCCGTGCCGGCGACAGCAAGCCGCAAGGTTGTCCGGCCCTGCGTCCGGATGGCGTCGGAGAAGAAAGTCAGAATGGCGGCATCGAGGTCGCCGGTCATCTTCAGATCCAGAGGCTGGGGAGCATCGAGCCCTGCCGTTCCGCTTAGCTCGATTTTGGTCTCGGGCCCTGCCAACGCGAACTGTTCAATACGCGCCGTGCCGTTTTCCACTACAACCGTGGATGGCGCCGGCTGGTTCATCTCGAAACCGGAGAGATTCAGACGCAGCTCGGGGAAGGTCAGCCGTGCGGTTAGCGCCGTCAACTCCGGCCGCGGCGCTTGCGCCTCCAGCCGCAGCGAGACACGGCCCCCAACTTTTTCGGGTACCTGCCCGATGGACTCCAACTGTAAGTTGTTTACCTCCGCAGTCAATTGCGCCGGACCCTGCGCCCTTGGAAACTGCACGGGCAAATTGTCCGGCAGAAGACCAAGAGGCACGTCGGCGGTCGCCTGAATTTGTCCACCCGCCCACTGCGCCGCCAACTCCTGTAGCCGCAGACGTCCGTTTTCCAGGCGCGCATTCAACTTGGCATTTTCCACCGGCGGGTCGAGCGCCGGAGCCGCGACGTAGCCGTTCTGAAGCGTGATGGTCGCTGTCGGATCGATCTGTTGCAGTGTGCCGCGAACCTGCCCGTCGATTGTCAGTTGGCCGCGGGCCTGCACTTTCGCGTCCGGCGGGAAAAAGGGGTTGAGCCCTTCGAGGTTCACGTCGGCCCGAAGGGTCACGTTGCCCGGGCTGGCCGCGGGCTCCACTGGAACTGCTCCCGCAATCGCGATGCGCGAGTCCGCCGCGGTGATGGCCGCCTGGTCAACGGTAAGGACTCCACCGGAATAGTTCGCGCGAATCGGACCGTCGCTCCGTATGGGCTGTCCGTTCCAGTTCAGATCAAGCTGTGCAATCTCGGCTTTCGCCTGACCCTGTTTCCAATTCCGCGCCTCGCCATCTCCGGTGACCGTGGCTGTGACTGTGCCTTCCAGCGGCTGTTCGAGCTTCACCGGCAGCGTGGCCAGATCGAATCCTTCCATCCGGACTTCAAACCGGACCGGATTCGGGCTCTCGATGCCGGCGCTCGCATCCACGACAAGCTGGTAGCGCGGTGCGCGAAATTGCAGGTCCGCGGTTCGATTCGCCACCTTCACCGCGGCATTCAAATCGCTGATTTTTTCATCCCGGATACGGAGTCCCGACACGTCCAGCTTCGCGGTCACGTCGGGATCGTTCACAGTACCGCTCCCCTGTGCGGACAGATCGATCTCGGCCTGCACCGGCACGCCATCGGGCAAGGTCATTTGCCGGATTCGGAAATCCGGCGCTTCGGCCTGCAACGTGAATGCCTGCGATTCCAGGTTGTAGGTTCCATTGGCCGTGAAGCTGCCGCTGTCGGGTTTGTCGAGTTGGACCCGCGAGACCGTCAGCAGGTTATTCCCGAGCGACGCCTGCGCAATCAGATCGCCGAAGCTCTCGCCGTAGGCTTGGAGGCTCGATGCGGTGACCTCGACATTGGCGAGCGGGCTCTTTGTTGTGCCGCCGGCCGTTACGGTTGCGTTGACCGTCCCGGCGGCGGGGATGTCACTTCCCAATCCCGAGAGCACATCGGCGATGGACGCATCTGCGACGCGCGCCTCGAGATCCAGTTCCTGCGTGGAACCTTTGAGCCCCACGGTGCCACTTGCCGTGATCGACTGCTCGCGCCAGCGGATGGCGGCATTCTCCAGAACCAGCCGGTCCTTTGTATAAGCGGCGTTCACGTCGAGGACAACCTCTTTCAGTTGGCCGGCTTCCAACCCGGGTGACGAGAGCCGCGCCGCAACCTGCGGATTACCGATGGTTCCCCCGAAGCGGGCCTCCAATGTCGCCGGTCCGTCAATCGCTCCTCCTGCCAAAGGTTCCGTCCGTCCGAGGAAACCGCTTAACCCCCCCAGCAAATCTCGAACACTTGGGACCTCTATCTGCACGCCGCCATCCAGCCGCTCCCGCGCATCCACCGTGACCCGGCCCGATCCTTGTGCCGCGAGCGCTTCCAGGTTCGCGATCCTCACCTGCGCCGTTCTTCCGGCGACGTTTGCCGTCAGAGAAGCCGCGACGGGCAATACATTCTCGGCCGGCTGGGGACGAAGTCGCGCGATTTGCAGCTTCACGCCAGCCGCGGCCTGCTCATACTCGAGACCCGGCCAACTTGCCTCGAACTGTGCGTTCGCCCGGCTGGCAATCACCACCGGCAGATCGAAACTGCGGCTGAGGCGCTCCAGGTTCAGGTTGCGGACGGCCACATTCAGCGAAGTGCGGCCGGCGTCCGCATTCAGCGCGATGTTGCCATCCCCCTGGATGGTTCCCGAGGGCGCCGCCACCAACAACGATTTCACGTAGACGCGTTGTGCCTCCGCTGAATAGGTTGATGTGAGATCGAGATCCAGACGATCGAACTGGTGCACGGTGAGATCGTCGCCCTTGACGTCAGCCTGAACTTCCAGCTTGCCCAGCGGACCCTTGGCTCCGATCTGTGCGTTGAGCGTACCCTCGATCCTCTGGTTCACTCCAGCGAACTTCGCGAGCGACGCCAGGTCGAGGTTCGCTTCCAGCCGCGTATCGAAGGACGGATCGGAGAAATC
>DASTMK010000485.1:0-6969 GCA_035714225.1 Bryobacteraceae bacterium
AACGCTACCGGCTTTCCCGATTGAAAACGAAGCGTGCGTCCCGCCCGCAGTTCCCGCTTGCCGGACACGGCTGTTCCTCGCTCGAAAAGGGTGTATTCATGACGATCGTTCACCGCCACCAGATCCGGCAGCCCGTCGCCGTTCCAATCTACCGGAGCGGGCCGCATGCGTGCGTGCCCGGCGGTACGGATGATCCGGCCTCCTGCCTCCAGCAGGCGAGGCGCGGCCCATATCGGATTCCGGCGGGTGCCGCGATTTTCGTAGTACAGATACCCGGCGGTCGAGATGTGGCCGCTCATCATGTCCAGGTCTCCGTCGCCGTCCCAATCGACGAGCACCGGCGAAGTGTAGGCCCAAAACCTCTCGACGACTCCTTGCGGCTGGAACCCGATGTCCACGCGCACCGCCAGCGGTTCGCCGGCCGCACCAGTGAGAAACTCGGGAGGCGCGAACACGGGCCGAGATCGCGATCCTTCATTGCGGAACAGCCGGAAGTCGCCGTCGTCGCTACCGACGACCAAATCGAGATCGCCGTCGCCGTCATAGTCGACTGCATGCGGCGTTGCAAAGCCTGGCGCCCAGATCTCGGGGTTCCGCTCGCGTAGCGTTTCATATTCGCCGGAGAAGTACGGCTCGCCTTTCCGGCCGGTATTGCGAAAAACGAAGTCGCCGTTTTCACTCGAAACCAGCAGATCGGCCAACCCGTCGCCATCCCAATCGAGAACGCTAGCCTTGCTGTAAATACCCGGATAGCTCAGAGGCAGCGTACGCGGCCTGGCCAGACGGGGAGCCGTGCGCGTGCCGGTGTTTTCGAAGAACAGCACCGGCATGGCCTCCTGCGTCACGATCAGATCGAGATCGCCATCGGCGTCCCAATCCACCGCCGTTGGAGCGCATATTCCGAATACGGTGAGCGGCTTCCCATCAAGGCGCAGTGGTTCGGCTTCCGGAAACCGGGGCGCCGTCTTCGTGCCGCGGTTCGGAAGGAAAAACAATTCGCCATGGATCTGGCCGAAGCCGGTCCTGCCGGTCACGATTTTACGCGCCGGGAGATAGGGAAAGTAATCCGACCAGATATCGCGGCCGCCCACCAGCAGATCTGGCAAGCCGTCGCCATTCCAGTCCGCAACGAAAGGAATAACGAACAACAGGGGCGAACGCTCCTTCGGCCGGACGGCCGCGAACACGCCCGGTGCCACAATCACCTCGGGCGCCCGAAACGAATGGGGCGCCGCGGCTCCCGTGCCCCGAAGAAGGCGGATTTCGGCTTCGCCCCACGCGCCTTCGATGATGTCCCGCACTCCATCGCCATCCAGATCCGCGACGGTTGTATTGGAGGCCCATCGCAGATAGGGCAGCAGCGGCCCTTTGCGAAATAAATTCGCACCTTCCTGAAAATAGATCCGCTGATCCTGTAACAGATCGAGGTCGCCGTCTCCGTCCCAATCGACGGGAGTGGCCATCATGACGCCGCGCCCGCTGCGTTTAGTGAGATCGGCGATAACGCCAGGCCGGCCGTAGGTCAGCGGTTCGGCGCCTGTGGCAGCCGCCGTGAAGCCCAGGAGCAGAGCCATGGCGAAGCGAAGGATCACCGGTATAAGAAATCCACCGGAAACCATGCGATTTGCGTGCGGCTCAAGCGAGGAAGGCCGCTGCCGCCCGCCACATAGGCCAGCAACACACGGTCGCGCCAAAAATCGATCGCGGTGTAACAGTACCACCCCTCCGGATCGGACAGGATGTTCTTCCGGTTGCTCCACGTCTTCCCCTCGTCGCGGGAGATGGCAACACTGAGCGGCGTGCGAAGGCCGCCCTTGCCCGCGTCATTATCGGCGCGCATCGCGGCATCGACATCCGCGTGATCGTTCCACACCGCCAGAAGATCCCCCGTCTTTGGAATCCGCTCGATGGAAGCCGGTGAGAGTGGTGAAGCGAGCGCAGACGGCGCGGCCTGCGACCACGTCTCCCCGCCGTCGCGGGAATACGCCACATACTGGCTGCCCAGCATGGTCCGGCAGAAGACCATCAGGCGTCCATCTTTCAGCTCCACGACCCCCGGCTCCTGCAACCCCGCTTTACTCGGCACGGGACACTCGATGACGGCCTTACTGCGCCTCCACTTTTTTCCCATGTCGTCGGAAAGATAGAACATCACCTTGCCGCGGCCGGCCCACTTGCCGTCTTCGGTGTGCAACGCGACCGGTAGCACCAGACGGCCGCGTTTCAACTCCACGGCCCGATCGTTGTTGAGAACGAAATAGCCCGGATCGGGCGTGCAATCCACCGCCTCGCCCCACGTCTTGCCTTCATCGGAAGACGTCCGCAGCATGGCATGGCAATCCGTCTCAGAATTTTTGCGCAGATAGAAGAACAGAATACGCCCGTCGCTCCCACGCAGGAAGGAGACGCTCATCACGTTCATTCCGCCTTCATTCTCGAGCAACGTCCGGTCCTCATTGCTCCACGAGGCCCCACCGTCGGAGGAGGTACGCGACGCGATAGAGGCGGTGTCATGATCTCCACCGCCTCCGGTGAACTTTGTATACGCGAACAGAAGAGTTCCATCCTTCAGTTCAATGAAGTCGCCTTCGGTATTCCGGGGGTTGCCCGGGCCAGGCGGCAGCAGGGAAATGAAATGGACCCCGCTCTCCTGCGCACGGGCAAACCCGCGCGCGGTCAGGCCCGCCAATCCAGTTAAAAAAGTCCGGCGTCTCATGATTCAAAAAGCGTATCGCAGAACAAACTGCATGATGCGAGGCGCGCGCGTGCCCGAGATAATTCCGAACTGCTGCGGCGACTCCATGTTGGTACTGGCTCCGCCCCATTGCGTATGGTTAAAGGCGTTGAACATCTCCCAACGGAACTCGATAGCATGCCCTTCCCGAATGCTCGTATCCTTGAACACCTGGAGATCGAAATTATTCACCCCGGCGCTGACCAGAATATTCCGCCCGGCGTTGCCTACACGGCGGTCGGCGCCGCCTGCCGCAAGCACGCGGAATGCGTTCACGTCGTAGAAACGCTGCAGGGTCCGCTCGTCTTTCGACAGGTTACCGTCGCCGATGCGATCCGGGCGGGCGGAGCAGGCGGTGGCGCAGATGCCGGTACGCGACAGGGCCATGGAAGGAGACTGCGGCAGTCCCGTCTGGAAGAAAGTCATACCGCGAACGCCCCAACCGCTGACGAACTTGTCCGCAACGCCGGAAGCGTCCGCAAACAGGGGCCTCCCTTTTCCGAAGGGAAGCCGGTATTCGTAAGCGGCGGAAAAGCGGTGGGGGGCATTGAAGTCCGAAGGGCCCTTCGCCGTGCCCCGGTTAAAAGGATCGGTCCACAGCGGCGCGCTGTTCAACGTGGAGGCCAGGTCCAGCGATTTTGACCAGGTGTAAGCGAGCAGGTAGCTCAGGCCGTTATAGAAGCGCTGTTCCGCTTTGAATCCCAGGCCATGGAACCAGCTCCGCCCCCACACATCTTCCGCCTGAATACGGGCGAACTGCGGATAGGGCAGTTGCGACTGCACGTTGCCCGGCCCGGGCGTGCGAAAGTTGATGTTATCGAACACCAGCAGATTGACCCCGCTCGAACCCTGGTATAGCGCTTCGATCACGAAGCTGCCCGAAAGCTGCTGCTGAATACTGAAATTCCACTGCTGAATTTTCCCGTAGGGAAATTTCCTCGACAGGAAAGGAAAGATGGTCAGCGGCGCATTGCGGAGTGTTTGTTCGGCGGCGCTTCCCGCCTCCGGGTTGTAGCCAAGGTTCGGAATGCGAGGGTCCGCGGTCCAGATGGGACGCAGGGTGTTCGGAGCGAAGTCGTTGGTAGAGGCGAGCGAAGGCATCTGCGGAGCGTCAAAGTAGATGCCATATCCACCGCGCAGCACCGTCTTCGCATGCAGACTGTAAGCAAACCCGAATCTCGGCTGGAAGTTATTCGTGTCTGCATCGTAGGGCCGGGTTTCGTCTACAAGCCGGTAAGGAATGTCGGGGCGGACATTGCGGTAGAAGTCCTCTATCGGCGCTATGTTTTTCGCCTGACGCGAGATCAGCATCTCGCCGCTCGCCACGTCGAAGCCCAACCCGCCGTTATCGCCCTGTTTGAGCGCTGTCTCCACTTCATAACGTAGCCCGATGTTCAGCGTCAGGCGGTTGGTGACTTTCCAATCGTCCTGCAAGAAAGCGCCCGCGTAGGTCAACCGCGAGTTCCACAACGTGGCGCGCGCCGTCTTGCTCACGCTGGAGGCCAGCCCCAAAAGAAAATCCGCGGCGTTATCTCCGGTGTACCGGTTGGCGAACGACGTCGACCCATTGCCACCCGTGTAGAACATATTCGTTCGAATCTGGCGAAGATCCCCACCGAACTTGATGGTGTGCCGGCCTTTGTTCCACAGCACACTCTCCTGCAACTGGTAATTGTTCATCGTGCGGTAATTGGGCGTCACTTCGCTCGGGAATGTGTATCCCGCAACCCCGACACTGGGGGCGGCCCAGAACAGCGGGTCGGTAGAGGCCAGGGTATTCGTGATTCCAGCGGGAGTGATCAGGTCCTGGCGGAAAGAATTGAGAGTGCCCAGCAGGTTGTGGTAGCGCGTGTATCCAAGCGTGAAGCTATTGACAACCGACGGTGTTATAACGCGGTTCCAGTTGATGCTGGCGCTCTGCGCCCGGAGTCTGAAATCACGCCCGCCCGAGTTCGCGGGAGCGGGGAGGTTTGGCGGAGTGCGAAGCGTTTCCTTGTTGTACAGGTACCTGCCGAAAATGTTGTCTTTAGCACCCAGGTTGTAATCGATCCGTCCGACGGCATAATCGCGATTCGGTCGCCCGGAAGGCACGCCGTTGAAAATGAAATTGCGTGCCGGGTCGGAGGGGTTATTGGGAAGCGGCACCAACTCCAGAATGCGCCGGGAAATCGGATCGAGCCGGTTTTGCGGGATGGTATTGTTTGGAAACGGCGCTCCGGTACTCGGATCCACAATGGCGGTTGCGAAAATGCCGTTCCGCTCGTTCTCGGTCATCACCCGCCCCACCGGAGGATTTCCTGTGGCGGCTTCGCGGAAGCCTTCATAGTTCCCAAAGAAGAAAAGCTTGTCACGGACGATTGGTCCGCCCAGCGAACCTCCGAACTGATTGCGTTTGAGTGGGCTGACCCGGTCTGAAAAGAACGGGCGGGCATCGAATTTGTCGTTGCGCAGAAACTCGTAAAGCGAGCCGTGCAAATTGTTCGTACCGGTCTTCGTGGCCACGTTGATGATGACGCCGCCGCCGCGTCCGAACTCGGCGGGCGCCATGCCGGTCTGTACCTTAAATTCGCTGATCGCTTCCACGGACGCTCCAACCGCGAGGCTGTTCCGCCCGCTTTCGCGATTGTCGATGCCATCGATCTGGTAATTGTTTTGTTCCGGCCGCTGCCCGGCGGCCGCCGGCATGGGGGACTCGCGGTTGATTTCCGTCGACCGGAAATCGCCGGTGGCGGGCGTCGCCATGGGAACCAGAAAGGTCAGTTGTAAAAACTGGCGGGCGCTGAGCGGCAGGCTCAACACCTGTTCTGTCTTGATCACTTCGCCCGCTTGCGAGGTCTCCGCTTCCAGCATCGGGGCCGTGCTTTCCACCGTCACGGTGTCGCTTACGGATCCGACCTGCAGGCGGACATCGACGCTGCGGACTTGCAGAATCTCGACGGCGATTCCAGTTTGTACCTCCGTCTTGAAACCTTCGCGCTCCACTCGGACCGAGTAAGTTCCCGCCGGAAGAAAGGAGACACGGTAAAGCCCGTCGCCGGAAGTTACTGTAGTTCTGGTAAGTCCGGTTTCTTCATTACGAACGGTTACTTTCGCATCCGTGATCACTGCGTCGGAGGCATCGCGTACGGTACCGCTGATCGCACCGGTAGTGGTTTGGGGCAAACAGGGGACCACCGCGAGCACGGAAACCGAGACCACGGCCAAAGCGAAACGAAGCGGCAATTGAGACATTCCGAAGCACCTCTCGCGAAAAGTTAACCGAGTATGTCATACCGTCGACAGTTTTGCAATAGGGATTTTGGCCAGAGGTTTTGCAGGCTCGCGTCACTCCACCCCAGCAAGCCCGCCCGCCGGAACTTTCTCCGCGCGCAACCGCCCCAACACCGCCGCAATAGCGAATCCCACCACAAAGGAAGCCGGTACCAGCCAGGTGAACGAAATAGACTGCCCACGCCCGAAGGCCACGTACAAGGAGCAGGCCGTTCCCGCCAGAAAGCCTGCCAGGACGGAACGCTTGGAGGCAAAGGGGAATAAGATGCCGGCGAAGAAGAGCACGGCCAGCGGTCCGACGAAGATGTGATTCAGCCGCTGCGTAACATCGATGAGGTTCCAGTCCGTACGGCGAACGGCCCAGGTGATGGCAGCGGCGGCGGCGATTCCGATGAGACCTCCCGCAACCGAGACCAACTTGGTCAGCGCCAGCGAACTTGCCTCCGTGCGGTGGCGGCCAAAGCGTTCCACCAGGTCTTTCATCACCACGGCCGCGAGCGAGTTGATTCCGGAGCTGAGGCTCGACATGGCCGCGGCCAGAAGCGCTGCCAGTACGAGTCCGGAGACGCCTTGCGGCAGCTCCTTCACGATGAACTGCGGCATCAGGGCGTCCGCGCGGGGAGCGATCTCGCGCTGGAAATCGGACACCGGCAGACCGGACTGTTGAAGATAGAACCCGAACAAGGCCAGGCCGCAAAACGCCAGCACCGCCAGCAGCCCCACGTTGATGGCAATGTAGACCCAGGCGGTACGGCGGGCCATCCGGATGGAGGGAGTGCTGAGATAGCGCTGCACTGCCACCTGATCGCTTCCATTCGTACAGACACTCCAGAAGAACTGCGAGAGCATGATGCCGATTACGGTGAGGCGGACGGTCAAGTCGAGGCTCACGAACTGGATCTGGGTCCGGCCGGCCTCGGAGAAAGCGCTCCACCATTCCAAAGGCCCCGTCCCGGTGCGCAGTA
>DASTMK010000486.1:0-6842 GCA_035714225.1 Bryobacteraceae bacterium
AGGTTGCCATCGAGCACGCGAAGCCTGTGCGCATTGGTGTGAACTGGGGTTCGCTCGACCAGTCGCTGCTCACGCGGATGATGGACGAAAACTCGAAGTTGCCGCAACCGCTCGACGCCGCGGCGGTGACCCGCAATGCCATCGTGGCCAGCGCCCTCCTGTCTGCCCAGAATGCGGAGAGCTACGGCCTGGCGCACAACCGCATCATCCTGAGCGCAAAAGTCAGCGGCGTGCAGGACCTGATCGAAGTTTACAGGTCGCTCGCGGCGCAATGCGATTATCCGCTGCACCTGGGCCTGACGGAAGCGGGGCTTGGATCGAAAGGCATCGTCGCCACAACCGCCGCGCTGTCCGTGTTGCTGCAGGAGGGCATTGGGGACACAATTCGCGCCTCGCTCACACCGCTGCCGAACGGAGACCGCACGGAAGAAGTTATCGTTTGCCAGCAGATTCTACAAGCACTGGAGTTGCGCAGCTTCACCCCTCAGGTGACGGCGTGCCCGGGTTGCGGCCGGACGACCAGCACCTTCTTCCAGGACATGGCGGACCAGATCCAAACCTATCTCCGCCAGCAGATGCCGGTATGGAAAGAGAAGTATGCCGGCGTAGAGGAGATGAAAGTAGCGGTGATGGGTTGCATCGTAAACGGACCGGGCGAATCGAAGCACGCCAACATCGGCATCTCGCTGCCCGGAACCTTCGAAGAGCCCAAAGCGCCGGTTTACGTGGATGGGCGGTTGATGACCACTCTTAAAGGCGACGCCATTGTTGCCGAATTCATCGCCATCCTGGAAGAATACGTGGCGCGCCGCTATTCGGCGCTCGAGCCCGTAGCGTAGCAACATATGAGGAAATCCTCGTCTTTCCTACTGGTCTGCCTGCTCGTTGCCAGCCAGGCATTCTCCAAAGAAATCCAGGCCACTTGCGGAACTCACCGCGATAACCTGCAGGAAGCTCTGCGGCTGCACCGGGATTCGGAGCAGCGGCGGAAGCGCAGCGCCGCGGCGCGCGCGGAAGTCCAACCGCAACAGATAAGCCGTGTTCGCGACTTCGGACACATTGCTGTCGTCGAGGATTCAGACGGTGTTGTGACGCGCCCCAATGCATTCGATTTGAATCGCAAGACGATCGTTTTCCATCCGTCCGCGCCGGACGCGCCGCGTTACCGGTTCGAAACCACCGATGTCGTCTTCGACGCGGCTGCTCTCGGAGACCGGCTGGATCTCAGCGATGACGATAGCGTGCTGCGATCCATCGGTTTCGCGTTTCCGTTTTTCGGTACGGCGTACCGCGAAGTGTATATCAATTCCGACGGCAATCTTACGTTTGGGGCAGGCGATGAGAGCAGCAGTGCAAGGTCGCTAGGCCGGGTGACCGCCGGCCCGCCGCGTATCGCGCCGCTGTTCCGCGACCTCGACCCGAGCCGGTCCTCCAGCGGCGTTCGCGCTTTTTCGGACGGCACACGGTTCATCGTTACCTGGATGGAGGTGCCGGAGTATTCGGATTTTTCAAACGCCCCGGTGCAAACGTTTCAAGTCCGCCTGTATCCGGATGGACGCATCGAATTTGCGCTCCAGGATATTACCACGAAGGAAGCGCTGACCGGCATCTCTCCCGGAATGTTGCAGGGTGGAACGGACATCGTCGATTTTTTGAACGGCGCAAGCCAGGAATACGCCGGTACGATTGCGGAGTCGTTCGGTACAGATCTGGAAGTGGACATCGTCACTACAGCGCAGACGTTCTACTCCGCTCATGATGACGCTTATGACTACCTCGTGATCTACAACACCGTGCGGGATGAACGCGGCGAGCCCGTGCAGGCGGGTGACAATGCCGTTGCTTATGAAGTGACGGTGCGGAACAACCGCAGCGGTTATGGGGACATCCCGATGGACGTCGGGCAGGAGTTCGGATCGCCCTACCGGCTGCAAAGCGTTCTCAATCTGGGGCCGTTGAGCCAGTACCCCAACAATCCCCGGAGTATTGTCGGCGCCCGAGCTATTTCACGCGATACGCCCATGACCGTGTTAGCCCATGAAGCGGGCCATCTCTTCCTCGCTTATGCGAGCGTGCGCGATCCGCTCAACCCGGGTGCGCGCCCGATGCTGGGCCGCCAGGGAGCGCATTGGGCATTCACGTTTAATTCCGAAGCCTCCCTGCTCGAAGGGAACCGGATCGAAGACCGCGGTGCAACGGTCGATGCAGACAGTAGATTTCTCACCACCAAAACGGTGGAGGGCTACTCACCGCTCGACCAGTATCTGATGGGATTTCGCGCAGCGGGCGAGGTTTCGCCGACGTTCCTCGTCGAAAATGCTCGCAATGGGACCAGCTCGGTTTCCGCCTCCCGCGCGCCGCAGCCGGGTGTCGCTTTCGGAGGACGGCGGCGGGAGGTGACGATTCAGGACATTATCCAAGTGGAAGGCCGCCGGACACCCGATACGACTGTATCCCAAAGGCGATTCCGTTTCGCTTTCATCCTCATCGTGCCGGCCGGGCAGGATCCCAGCGCGGAAGACCTGGCAAAGCTTGAAAGGTTCCGCGCGGAGTTCGAGAGATTTTACTCGGAGGCGACTTCACAGCGTGCCATTGCGGATGCCACTCTTGCGCGTAGCTTGCGGCTATCTGTTTTCCCGGCCGCCGGTGTTCTCGAAGGCCGCGAAGTATCGGGTTCCGTTTCCATCGGAAGCCCTGCTACCGAAGATGTGACTGTCTTTCTGCAGGCACCCAACGGCTTTGCCCGTGTTCGATCGTCCGTCACGATTGCGCGAGGCGCGCAGACGGCTTCATTTTCCATTTCGGGTGTCCGCGCGGGTGTGGAGGAGTTAACGGCGGAAACCAACTCCGGCTTTGAGACGGTTCATGTGCGCCTTCAGGTGGCGCCGGCTTCGGCCTTGAGTCTCCAAATTGTCTCGGGCAACCTGCAAAGCGGAGTTCCGGGCGTTCCCTTGAACCGGCCCGTTGTGTTTCGTGTCACCGATATCAATAATCTGCCTTATCCCGGCGTGCGCGTGCTCGCAACAGTATCCGGCGGAGGTGTCTTCACACCGGATTCGGCTGTAACAGATGAAAGCGGGACCGTGCAATTCGCGTGGACGCCGGGGCAGGGTGCTCCGAATCTACTTACAACCTACCTGGAAGGCACCGCGCCCGAAGCCGGTATCGTGGCCAGCGTCCTGGGGCGGCCCACGCTCACCACTGCCGGTATTGTGAATTCGGCTTCGTTCAAACCGGGTATTGCACCAGGCTCCCTTGCTTCCATTTTCGGATCTAATCTCAGCACTACTTCTCCTGCCGGAGCTTCGCTGCCGCTGCCGGCAAGGCTTGGCGGCACGCAGGTATTCCTGAACGGCGTTCCCATATCGCTACTCTACGTCAGCGACCGCCAGATTAATTTTCTGGTTCCTTCCAGCGCATCGCAAGGCACGGCCGAGATCCGCGTGTCGACTTCCGCCGGGGACTCGCCGGCGCTTGCTCTCACGCTCACTCCGGTCGAACCCGGAGTATTTTTCAGCTCCAGCACAGGAATCGGTGCGGTTCTGGTTTCCGGCACGGGGATGAGCACAGCCGAACGCCCGGCCACACGCGCAGACACGCTCGAGATTTACGCCACTGGCCTTGGTGCCGTACAGCGTTCCACAGTATATGCAGGATTGGAAGAGACAGTTACCAGGCCCGAGGTCTCCGTGGGTGGCGTGCCCGCACAAGTTGGCTTCAGCGGGCTTGCCCCGGGCTTCATCGGACTCTATCAGGTGAATGCGCAGATTGGAGCCGGTACCCCATCGGGACTTCAGCCCCTGACCCTCACGATGAACGGGGTCAGGAGCAATGAAGTCCCGGTGGTGATTCAGTAGCTTACTGTCTTACCGCGATCGTCGTTTTCAAAACGGTGCCGTTTTGCAGGTTGCTGAGCCGGCTTCGATAAACCACAACGAAATCGATTACATCGGAGATACCGACCCACTCCGGAATTCGCACATTAATCTGCCATACGCCGATCAGACCCGGAGCCAGGCCCGAGTACTGGATGTCGGACGGGTCGACGAAGCGAGTTCCGATCAGAACCTGAATCTCGCCTGTGGTCCGGGTTTCTCCCTGTGCAAATTCACCATCGGGCGGTGCGTTCGGAACTCGTCCCTGCCCGGTGCCGAACACCTGAATCACCCGGCCGCGGGAAATCCGGTTTTCAGGCGAATTGATGGTGTTGTCTTCGTTCAATGCGGCGATCTGCCCGGTACCGCTCGCGTCCCTCGTGAACAGCCCGGGGGAAGCGACATCGGCCTGGAGCGGGCCTGCACAGGAATACCGGTTCGAAGCAAATTGAGCCGTGCATCCCACTGCCAGCACCTGTCCGGTGGACTGCCGCACGACCTGTACCTGTACCTCTCCCGATTCGGGAGCGTTCATCGGCACCAGGAAGTTGATCTGCTCCGGGGAGACGAAGTACAGCGGGACCGGTTCGTTGTTCAGCAACACCTGGGTGTCGGCCAGCACTCTCGGTAGAGGAACCGGGTTGGGTAGCGAGTCGAAAGAAACGGTCTGGGAAGTGAAGGGTTGGCCCAGGCGGAAAATGGACGCAATTATACCTGGAACTACACGCTGTCCGGGACCGACGTCGTTCGCGCGCGCCTGTCCGAAATTCGCGCCGTTCACCAGCTTAGATGCCTGGTAGTAGATAGCGACGCGGTTTGTTCCTTCGCCCACCAGCAGGTTTCCGAAGGTGTCAAACGACGCTGAAATGGGCCCCGCGGCGGCAAGCGACGTCTCGGCAAAGGCGTTCGGGTTGGTCAGCAATTGCAGAAATGACGGGTACCGGAACAAACGGTTGTTCGCATCGGTCACCCAGATTTCACCGGTATCGCGGTACACCGCCACCCCGACCGGAGTCCGCAGACGGGTCGTCGTCGTGGTGTTCTCAAGCGACACGGCAGAGTCGACGTTGGCTTCCGGCGACGCGGGCACGCGGTCAAACAGCAGCACGCGGTTATTGCCGCTGTCGGCGACATACAACCTGTCATCGATGTCCACGGCGATGTGTCGCGGGCTGTTCATTCGATTTCTCTCGGCCCCGCTGGCGGAGGTGAAGAAATCACCCTGTCCGAAAACCTTCTGTGCCACCGCACCATTCGTCAACTGGTCTTTGTCAAAGTACAGCACGCGGTTGTGCTGGGCATCGGAGACCAGCAGGTGTCCCTCGTTGGTGAAGGCCAACCCGACGGGTGCGCTCATGGTGGAGCGGGTCGCATCCTGAATCTTCAAATTGAACCCGGCCTGGCCAATCACGATGTCCGGTCTTTGTTGCTGACCCACCCTGTCGAAAGGCTTCGGGAACCGCAACACGCGGCCGTTGCCGGTATCCGCTACCCAAAGATTTCCATCATTATCCACGGCTACCGCCGACGGTGATGCCAGACCTGTTTCCGTCGGTAGATCCGCATTCCCGGAAGGAAAGTTCGGAACCGCACTCAGAAAATTGGCTTGGCCGAGCACGATATCGGCGGGGGCATTGGGCTGGAGGCGGCGCGCGTCCGAATATCCCAGGACGCGATGGTTGTTCCGGTCCGCGACATATAACCGGGGCGGGTCGGACTGCCGGTCCACGGCGACGCCCGCTGGGAAATTCATCCCGCGCTCGTCCAGGAGATTCGGTGCGCGATACTGAAATTCGTACTGGCCAATCACGCGAATTGCGGGAGAATTCCCCTGGGCGAGATTGGGGAACACGAGAATCCGATTATTGCCGGAATCCACTATGTAAACCCTGCCGCCTGCAACCGCGGCGCGCACCGGATTCGCAAAGCTGGTAGGGGAAGCTGTCGCCGACCCGGCGTTGGGAAACAGGGGGCCTGGAGTGTTCATAGACTGGCCCATCACCGCAACCGCGCCAGGTGAGACATCGGGCGTCCAATTCACATAAGTCGGATAACGCAGAAGCCGCGAACCGTTGGTGTCCAGCACGAAGGGCGTGTTGCCGATCAGAAAGACTCCCTCGGCGCCGAAGAAGTTGTACTGGTTCACGAAAGTTTGCCCTTGCGCCGGTACCGGAACACCCATCACCGCGCTGGCGGCCTTGCCGTTTACAAACGGCGGCTCGAATACAAGAACGCGAGTCTGCGGATTGCTCGTCGCGGGCATTACGCCGTCGGTCACATACAAACGCCCGTCATCATCGAGGGCAATTCCGGAAGGCGAACGCATTCTGTCTTTCGCGGCCACACGGTTGTCCACACCGCCTGTCGTCCCATTCGCCTGCGCGTCGCGCGTATTGAAAAAGGCTTGGCCGAGCACGAGATCGGCTGCGGCGTTATTGTTACCGGACCGTAACTCCGCAGCCGCGTAGCGCAGCACCCGGTTGTTGCCCGCGTCGGATACATACAAGTTCCCTTGCGGGTCGAAGACCAAGTCGCTACGGTACAGGCTTTCCCCAATCAGGAATCCGAGTGACCTCTCCGACACGCCGCCGTTATTGGCGGTCCTGCTGTTGAAGTTTGGCTGCCCAAGGACCAGGTCGGGTTGCTTCAGATCCGAAGTCTGTTCGAACGGCCGGGGAAATCGAAGGATACGATTGTTGCCGGCATCAATTACGTAGAGATTGCCTTCACGGTCCACTGCCACCGCAGTGGGTGAAGTCAATCCGGTGCTCAGGTCGGAGCCCGGGCCAAGATTCAAACTCGAAAAGCGGTCGCGCTGCCCTATGATCAGATCCGCGTAAGCCGGACCCGAAACGGTTGAGGCATTCCTCCATGCCATCACCCGGTTGTTCCCCGTATCCGCGACATACAGAATATCTCGCTCCGCATCCACCGCGACGTCCTGTGGTGTGTTGAGTTCGCGTCCCT
>DASTMK010000487.1:0-16053 GCA_035714225.1 Bryobacteraceae bacterium
GAAGAAATCGCCAGATTTGGCAGCCGTGAAAGCGTCGTGAATCTCAGCAGCCAATGAGGACATGCGGACCACAGCGTCACCCGCTCGGTGTCCGGCGTCGAGCAGATTTACGGTATCCTTACCCACGTGAATCTCGACCTGAGGGACGAGTTTCCCATCTTTGATCGTCTTAAATTTGGGTTCAATGCGATTGCTCTGCGATTGTGGGCTGTCGATCTCGCAGATATTGGTGCCGTCCGGGAAATAGTCAATCTGATAGCCCGGCTTTTGATTCTGCCTCTTCTCGTCCTTGTCCGTCTTGGAACCAGTTGGCAACTCCACCGTCACGCGATAGTCGCCATCTCGTATCGTGTGGACCCGGCCGTTCCACTTGGTCATCGGATAGGTCGGCGGAAAGATGATGCGTTCGTCCTCGTCCACCGGTGTAAGAGGCTGCTTGATGATGATGGCAACCGGTCCATCTTGCTTAAGCAAATCTTCAATCTTGATGTCAGCCATTGGTATTCCCTTCAAGCAATGATGCCTTGGTAAAGTATTTGAACTTACCTCTTGCTTCGATCTCGAATCTGTAGCGGGTAACGCCGCGAATCATGACCGTTCCAGAAGCGACGGCTCTTGCTACTGGCGTCGGCAGTGGATGGTTCCAGCATGCATAGATATAGCCGTCATTGTGTCGCAGGGGGCTGAATGTCTGGAGGCCGATAGCTGCCAGTAGTTCAGTCGCCGGATAGGTATCGACAGGAAGGTTTTGGTCATTTGGGGAAAATCCCTCGTCAAGGGTGTTCCAACTGCTTCTCGTATCTAGGCCGATTCGCCCGGTCATGCCGGTCCTTGACTCTAGGATGGTAGTATCGTCCACATCATCTACATTGACCGCAGCAGCCATGTTGTTTATAAGCCCCTCGGACGTCTGATGGGCTCCCCACATCTTGAACGGCGTCTGGCGCCCTGCGAGTTCATCGAGCCACCAAGCGAGCCGTAAGATAATACGACCATCCAGTTGAATCGGCTGCGTCTTTCGTGCGTCCTTGACCGGCTTAGCGTTCGACCCCATGATAGGTTGATACGGATCCACTGGAGATCGTCTGCAGGCCAGGAGGGCACGCATTAAATCTTGCGTCGTAAATCTGGTCTTGCCGAAAATTTTGAATTGCGATCTGCCGAAGTAACATGGACCGAACCCACCCGCAACCTCGTCACGAGACCACAGACGATCCGCCAGTTCCAACAGGCCGCAACAGGCGAAGAACTGACCGGGGTTGGTTACGTCGACATTCACAGTGATCGATGGCTCCGCGTCGCCGGTCATCGCAACACCTCCTTGGTCCCGGTCACAAACTCAGATGGTTCGGCGCTAGCAGCCCAATCGGCCGCGCGGAGCAAGGATTCGAGATATGCCAGGCCCCATCGGCCGTACTTGCGCTGAAGACGGGCGAACCTGCGAGGCGTCTCGTCAGCCAGCGCCTGGGTCTCGCAGAAGGGCCGCTCCGGGTCAAATGCTTCGTCGATCCCAAAATGAGGGCGAGCGCGGCCGTGGTGAGCAGCGATCAGATGCAGCACCATGTCCTTCAACTCCCCGGTAAGTCTGTTCAACTCCGGGTCGGCCTGAGCATCTAGTACCGAAGCGAACTCGTGGCGAAACGGCTCAGACAGTCGCGCGCCACGTGGGCCTGACTTGGCAAGGAGAACATTCGGGTAGTCCAGGTTTCCCAGAGTGATCTGGAATCGTTCCCATCTCTTGCCGTGGTCGTGCAACTTTGCCGCGAGAATGACTGCGTCCGCGACGCCTGGAGGAAGCGTCAGGCCCGCCACAATCTGTTTCGTGCGGCACACCACATCACTGACATGCGTCTCCCACCTCACTTTCCCCTTGGCCGTACTTCCGCCCTCAATGGGAAAACTCTCGAACCATTCCCAAAAGCGTGGTTCAGCTCCGTCGTCCTCGAACGTGCTGACTTCTATGCTGCGCACGCGACGCAGGTCAGCGGTCTTGCTCTCGTATTCCGGATCATCCGACCAGACACGGATTCGCGACGTGGCGGAGGCCGATGTTATATCGGCCACGTCGTCAGCCTCTTCGGACGCACCGTCGAGTAGCCCACCATTCAAACCGCCCGCGCTAGGGGGCAGAAGGACCGTGCAACCCTCGATGCGGTCCTTCCACTCCTTGTCCGCCAGTTGCTCCAGTGTCGTCGTTTCGACGGCTCCGCGATCATCGATCGCCCATACGGGTTTCTCAGGGTGTCGTTTCGCCAGGAGCGCTAGTTGTGTGAAAACCCGGTCGCTGCGATCGCGCAGCAGTTCGCGCGGCTTGAGCGGGTAGTTCTCAAGCAAATCCTCGGGCGGATATCGATCGAGCAGACCCCCGGTAATGATCTCGACCTCCTGCCGCCACGCAACGTGCGTTTCGGGCGGTTGCCACGCGGCGATGCCGTGCAGGTAAGGCTCCACCGGTTGCCGGCCGGGCATTCGTTGCCGGATGCTGGTCAATGCCCACGCGTCGAAAAGGATGTCGGTGGCTGGAAGGATCGTCGGCTCCGGCGCGAAGGCATCTTCGATCTTGTAGGGCAGGTCCGAGCGCTCACGCAGGTCGCCCAGAGCCTTGGGACTGGCGTCGTGCACGCCGTCTTCCATAGAGGGCAGTTGCCTGAGGATCTCTAGCGTCTTGCTGCGGCGGATGTCGAGTTCATCAGCCTTCAGTTCGCCCGTCTTCTTATCGATCTTGCCGAACGATGCCGGATGCACGACGTCGATACGTGCCACATGACCGATCGGCTCACCGTAACGATGTACCCTACCCAGGCGTTGGGCCATGCTCTCAAACGAAGATAGGTCGCAGATCATGTGGCTGGCGGAGATGTCGATGCCCACTTCGCCCGCGCTGGTGCAGATGAGGTACACAGTCTCGCCCGGTTCCGCTCCTTTGAGAAATCGCCTGAATTCGGCCTTCTCCACGAGATCATCACGCTCTTTGCCCCGCATGGTTCCTGCGAGCAGCACGATCCGCCGCTTGGTCCTCTTCAACTCCCTCTCAATAGTCGCCACGTCATCGAGCGACATGACATAGATGAGCACAGCCGCGCCGCTGCCTTCGTGCGCGGAGGCCAGTTCCGCTACCCGCTCGGCAACGACTTCACTCTTGGCTTCGTGCAGCCGAAGTGACTTCTCCGCTTTCAATCGCCGCCAGAGATGGTGGATCGGCTCCGTGGGTGGATCTGGTATCACCTCCGGCGGCTGTTTCTCCTCTTCCGTCAGCCCAAACAGCTTGTTTCCGTCATCCCGCCCGTTTCCGCCGTAGTCCCTCCCCGTCGCCGACAACGCCATAATCCGGACCTTGTTAAGATCCTTGCACCGGTTCTGTTCGGATTCGATTGCCTCGATCAGCTTTTGAAACGCTGGCTCCAGGTGGGCTTCGTCATGCACGAGCAAAGCGTCCTGTCCGAGGAACCCGGCGTGCAGCGGCCGGCTCTTGAACCCGATGCGATAGCCACTGAACAGCAAGCGCGAGCCGATCATGTCCACCGTGCCGCATATGATTGCGGGCCGGGATGGATCAACCGACCATTCCTGATTGTCAGCGAACCGGCCGCGCAACGTGCTGATGGCAAGATGGCCGATACCCGATTTTGCCGCATTGTCTCGTAACTTGATTGCTTCATCGGTGGTCTGATCCACCACCGTGCGCCTGTTGACGATATACACCAATCGGCGGGGCACTCTCGCGCCGGCAGCTAGCGCAATCAGCCATACCGCAATAACGCTCGTCTTGCCCACGCCAGTTGGCAAGTCGCATGACCGGGGCACGTCCTCCGCGATGAACCGGTCGTACAGCGCAGTCTGCCATGGAAACGGTTTGTTTCCCGTCAACGCATAGAATCTTCCCGCGAAATCGAGCGTGCCGCTAGCCATTGCTCCGTTGTCCCTAAAGCGAAACTGTAGTATATAGCAGCTTAAACGATTCTAAACACTTAATAAGCTCGAAAAGACTCAATCCCGTCTGCTCAGGCCCCATTGGCGCCCGACTTCAGACAGATTTCCTCGGCAACTTCGATGCCTTATCGTCACCCTACCGTGTATTCTGATGTTCTGTGCTGCACTCAGCCTTGGAAGAGAATCGCCAGCCTGGAATTTGAATTGCCGTTCGGCGATTGAAAACCAGTTCTAATTAGTTCCAGGCGCAAGGGCTGCGCGCCCATTCACGAAGGCGGTTCATCGCACCGTCAAAGCGTCCACGTCGACAAACACACCCGTAGAGGCGGGGTTCTTGCGGCCTGAGACCCGCACTTCGAACTCGTGCGGGCCGGGGCCGGGGGCGGCGTAACGCGCTTCGGCCTGCCACTCGGTAGCGTTGCGATAGAGATCCAACTCCGCGATCTTTGTGCCGTCCAGGAAAATCTCGGCGATGCCGCGATTCGCCGCGCGGGTGTGGACCCAGACGATCTCCGTGCCCTGGAAACGCAGTGTGAACCGGTCTCCGGGAACATTGGAGTAGGTCACGGTACGATTCCGTGTCTCAGGAAAATTGTGATTGTGCGACCATGCACCGTGATACGCAATGTCACCAGCGGCATCGTCGTGGTCGCCCGCCGAAACAATGGTCCCGGTCTGACGCGGCAGGGGCATCGCCCGCACACGCGCCGCCTGATATCCGGCGGCCATGGCTACCGGGTCCACATAGCGGCTCAGAAATTCTTCCATCGCCACCTGAGGGACTGGGACGGAGCTGCCCGGAAGAGGGGAAATTATGAGGCCGATTCCGGCCTGTTTCAGCACGCGATGGATGTCCTCTGCCGAGTGGGCGCCTGCCAATTGACGTGCGAAAAGATAGTCGTGCCAGGATGCGGCATACGATTCTGCATCCAGCTCCGCGATATCCGAGGTCTCGATGAAAGCCACCGGTTGCCCTGGAAAGTGCGTGTTCAGAAACTGTACCAATGTGCGGACCGGAGCGATTCCTTCAATGTAGGCCGCGCGTGCCGGACCGGTGAGCGGCCACAGAGCGAGATCTTTGTGATACCAACCCGAAGCCGGCAGAAAGCCGATGTTCAGCAACACCACCACAATTGCCGTGAAAGACAGCAACCGGTACAGCGGTGGTCCGCCTGGCTGCACGCGGGCGAACACCAGGCCTACGGCGAGGCTGAGCAGCGGCATTACCGGGTAGAGATATCGCACGTTCCCCTGCCCCTGAAAAACCGCAACCGTGTAGGCCAATGAAGTAGCCAGGGCGACCCATCCGGCATAGGGCCAGCGCGCGCCCAGCATCACGATCGCGAGCGGCAGAAATACCAGCCACTGAAATCCGAACGCTCCCGCCTGCCCTTCCAGATATTTCGAGGTCTGGAAAGTCAGTTTGTAGAGGGTGTTCCATTGCAAGGGTTCGCGGAAACGCATGTCGCTCGACTCACCCGTTTGATCGAAATACGGTGAGTGGAAGATGGCGTTCAACAGAGGAAACACGGGATTTCCGCTTTTGATAAACGCCGTAGCGTAAGGCTGGGCGCCTATCACGACCAGGCAGGCCACCGCGACGAGTAGGAGCCGGGCCGGGCGCGTGACCTTGCCGGAACGGATTCCCACCCATAGGTCATGAAAAAGGAAGATCGACATCAGCAGAATATAAGGGGCGGCAAGCAGCTTCGTCGCCAGTGCCGCGCCCGCCAGCAGCGCGGCAAGGTAGAGATGCGAAGCCTGCCAGGTCTCCCGGAAGCGCAACGTGCAGGCGAACGCCGCCAACAGCAACGCCATCCAGACGTTTTCGACGAAAAGAGACCCGGTCACCAACTGCACCAGGGGTGTGGAGGCAAACAGCGCCACGCACAGAAACGCATCGCGGCGGGGCAGGTACCGCCGCAGCAACTCGAAAAGTACGGCAACGCCCGCCAGAAGCATGGCGAAATTGATCAGGCGCGCGGCATACTCTCCGCCGAGCAGATAACCTGCCGTATAGCACCACTCGCCTCCCATTGGCATGACGCCCCAGGTGAAACGCGTCACGTCGAAGTTCCAATAGCCGTGCCGGGCCACCCAAGCCGGAACCGCGAGGTGCATCGCCAGTCCGTCGGCGCTCACCTCCGGTTTCAGGACGGCGAGGAGATGAAGTACGGCGATGAAACCGGTGAGGCTCATCAGCAGGTATTCGTCCGGACGCGATGGATTGTTTGACGGAGTCAGGAAATGGCGGAGTACCGCGACCACTCTCGGCCTGTTCAGAAAAAGAGGTCCGCCGAGCAGCACGAAATAGAACAGCGGCCGGTTGACGGGAAAATGGACGGCGATGCCGATGAGCCCGATATATACGGCCGCGCCGGTGAGAAACGACAGCGCGGCATCGAAGCTGCCGGCGTGATGCGGCTTCGAGCGGAGCAGGTCTCCAAGCGCGTAGCAGGAAAGAACGAAAAGAAGGCTTGCCGCTACGGCGGTGGGTCCCGCGGCCACGCCGGCATAGCAGAGCCCCAGAGCGGCCAGAGCCGGCCCAAAGAATTGCCGCCAGGGAAAACAAAACGCGGCCAGCGCGACATATCCGGCCGACACCGCCAGCAGACGTTCCAGACCTGTGCGGGTCCAGATTTCCTGGGCGAACAGCCGCTCCGTAGCCAGTCCGTACGCGAATACGGCGGCAGTTCCCGCAAACACCGTCCAGAGAACCGCGCGGAGGAAGCCGGCAGCGTTGTGTTCCGTCATGCCCTGGTCAGCGCCAGCGCGATCACGGCCGCGATGGTGGCCGCGTTACCAACCAGGGCCCACCATAGACGTTTCTCGAGCACGCGGGTCTGCCGCTCCAGACGGGCAATCTGAAGATTTGTGCGGGCCATCCCCTCATTGATTTCGCGGACCCCCGAGAGGCTGTTCTGTACGCCGCCCTCCAGTCGGACTGCCGCCGCTTCCACCGCTTGAAGCCGCGGAATCAATTCATCCAGCGGGTCCGGTATCGCCTCGCCCGTGTTCTCCGGTGTCGCGGAGGGGGAACTTTGCGGTTCCGGGCGTGTGCCCGGCTTCCAGCCTTTTGCGGCTTTCGCCAGCAGGTCGGAAAGGATGGCCTGGCCCCGCTCCGTCTGAAAAAATCCGATCAGCCAGGAGATGATCTGCTTCTGGAGCATAAGACGTTAGCGTATGACTGCGCCGCGCGCCTCGGCAAGCGCCGGGGGGCCCTCGGCGAATGCCGGTGGGGCTAAGATAGGAAGTTGACCGGCACACCCGCCGTCTCGCTGATCGATGGATCTCGCAAAGCATCTGAAGTCTTCGATCGATATCGTCAAAGTAATTGGCGAGTATGTGCGCCTGCGCCGGACCGGCGCCGCGGGACGCTATATGGGGCTGTGCCCGTTTCACACCGAGAAGACGCCGTCGTTCAGCGTCAACGGGACGCACCAATACTACTACTGCTTCGGGTGTAACGCCAAGGGAAGCGCCATCGATTTCGTGATGCAGTTGGACGGCCTGACGTTTTTTGAGGCCGTCAAGTCCCTAGCGGAACGTTTCGGTGTCACGTTGCCGCGCCGGGCCGAGTACTCCGACGAGCAGACCAAGCTCCGGGCCGCGCTCTATCAGATGCACGAGTTGGCCGCGCGAATATACCGCTCGAATCTGAATTCACCGGCGGGCTCCGATACTCGCGATTATCTGGCACGCAGGGGTCTGAGTCCCGCCACCATCGAGGAGTTCGGGCTGGGACTGTCCGGCAACTCCTGGCAGACTCTTGCGCGGCGCTTCGAACAGGAAGGCTTCTCGCGCGAGCAAATGGAAGCTTCGGGACTGGTCTTGCAGCGTCAGGATGGTAGCGGTTTTTTCGACCGGTTTCGCGGGAGGCTGATGTTCCCCATTCACGATGAATCGGGGCGTATCATCGGTTTCGGCGGACGCGCCATGGCCGCGGGTGACGAGTCGAAGTATCTGAACTCGTCCGAGACCCTTCTCTATCGCAAGAGGCATGTCCTTTACAATCTCCACCGCGCGAAAACCAGCATCCGGAAACAGGAGCGAGTGATTCTCGTCGAAGGGTATATGGACGTCATCGGTGTCGCGGCGGCGGGTATTGGCGAGGTAGTCGCCGGCTGCGGAACTTCGCTCAAAGACACGCAGGTTCGAATAATACACCGTCACTGCGACAGGGTTGTCGTCAATTTCGACCCGGATACCGCCGGAGCGAATGCGGCCGAACGTTCCATCGATATCCTGCTTGGCGAAAAACTCAACATTCGGATCCTCGAACTCGAAGAGGGGCTGGATCCGGATGAGTACATCCAGCGCTTCGGAGCGAATCGTTACCGCGAAAAAGCGGACAAAGCGGCCGGCTATTTCCACTGGCTCGCGGACCGTGCCCGCACCAGACATGACGACGGTACGGCACAGGGTAAGTGGGCGGCCTTCCAGGCGGTGCTGCCGGCGATCGTAAAGAACTCCGACAAGCTGGAGCAGGCGGCGGTGGCAAACGATATCGCATCCTATCTGGGTGTCGACGCCAACCTGGTGCGCGACCGTTTGCGTAGCGCCGGCTATGAAAACCGTGGCCGCGCGGAAAAGAGGGCTGAATCGAACCTTCCGCCTGTCGAAAGGATCCTGTTAAATCTGCTGCTCGCCGGCGGCGGGGTTCGCGAAAAGATTATTCCGGAACTGGTTGCGCTGCCGGGAATGGAACAGTTGCAGGCACGACGGCTATTTGAAACCGTCTGCGCGTTATATACGCAGCAGGGAGATTTCACCTTTGAAGATGTCGAAGCACGCCTCGACGACGCCGGAAAGGCCCTATTGACTTCGGTGATATTTGCCGATGAAGTGGGAGGAGAGAGTGGTTCGGTCGAACAGGCAAGGGCGTGCCTGAGGGAGTTACGGCTCGGTTGCCGCAAAACAGCCGAATCGGCATTGCGCTCGAAAATTCGAGCGGCGGAAAAGGTTGGAGATATAACGGAAGCGTTGCGGCTGACAGAGGAATTGAGCCGTTTACAGCGGGAAGTGAACGTGTAACGCGACGTTATTGTAGAATAGCGGAAACGTAGCAAACCGGGTGTTCACTGTACGCTCGTGTTTTAGGATATCCAGTGGCGGGTGAGGAAAAATACGGTCGTCTGAAGAACCTCGTTGACCTTGGGAAGGAGAAGGGGTTTGTCCTGTATGACGACGTCAGCGAGTTCCTTCCCGACGACATAGCCGAAGGTCCGGAACTCGATGACATTCTTACGGATCTCGACTCGGCCGGTATCGAGATTCTGGACGAGCCGAAGAAGAACATCGACGGCGACGACTACTCCGACGCCGACCTTTCTCAGGAATTCGGCGAAAAGACCAACGACCCCGTCCGAATGTACCTGCGGGAGATGGGCACCGTTCCGCTGCTTACGCGCGACGGAGAGATCGAACTGGCACGCCGCATCGAGCATGGACAGAAGGCGGTCCAGAAAGCCCTTTCCCGTTCGCCGTTGATCATTCGAGAGATACTTCATCTCGGTTCGACTCTCAATCCGGAAGACGGGTCGATTCGCGATATCCTGTCGCTTCCCGATCTGCTGCTCAGCGATGAAGCGGCCGTGGAACATGCGCTGCGGTTCCTGGCGGCGCTCGCGGAAATCGAGACTCACTTCAGGCGCGCGCAACAGTACCGCCTGCGGATGCAGTCGGCGTCGAGCTCATTGAGACCGAAGCAGATTCGCGGGCTGCGTTTCTCACTGGCCAGGGAACTGGTAATGGTCTCCCAGATGGTGCGCGATCTCCAACTCAGCCCCATCATCCGGCGGAGGCTCGCCGGTTGTTTGCGCCGCACGGTAGAGGAATTTCGCGATCTAGAGCGCGAACTCGCCCGCGCACAGAGGCGGTCGGAAGAAGCTGCCAACGCTTCTGCATCGCCGCAGCGGGAAGGGAAGCGGGAACTCCGGCAATTGGCCGCCCGCCTGGAGCAGCTTGAACAGGAGCGTGGCGCCAGTTCCACAGAGCTCCGGCGCACTTTGCAGATCGTGGAGCGTGGGGAAGCGGAGGCCGAGCTCGCGAAGAAGCAGCTTATTGAGGCAAACCTCCGCCTGGTGGTTTCCATCGCGAAGCGGTACACCAACCGTGGGCTGCAATTCCTCGACCTGATACAGGAAGGCAACATCGGCCTGATGAAAGCGGTGGACAAATTCGATTACCGCCGCGGCTACAAGTTCTCCACCTACGCCACCTGGTGGGTACGCCAGGCCATTACGCGCGCCATTGCGGACCAGGCCCGAACCATCCGCATTCCCGTGCACATGATTGAGACCATCAATAAGCTGGTGAGGACCCAGCGGATGCTCCAGCAGAAACTGGGCCGCGACCCCACCACCGAAGAGCTGGGCAGAGAACTCGAGTTGCCGGTCGGGAAGGTTCGTAAAGTTTTACGGATCGCTCAGGAGCCTATTTCTTTGGAGACGCCTGTCGGCGAAGAAGAAGAGTCACACCTTGGAGATTTCATTGTCGACCGGCGGGTAACCTCGCCATCGGAAGCGGTCATCAATCTCAACTTGCGCGAGCAGACGGCGGAAGTCCTCAAAACGCTTAGCCCGCGCGAGGAGAAGATCATCAAAATGCGGTTCGGTTTGCAGGACGGAAGCGAACACACGCTCGAAGAAGTTGGCCAGCACTTCGCCGTCACGCGGGAGAGAATCCGGCAAATCGAAGCCAAGGCTTTGCGTAAGCTGCGCCACCCCAGCCGCAGTCACCGGCTGCGCGCGTTTCTGGATACGTCCTGTCACGAGTAGATTCGTCTTACCTCGTCGCGAATAGCGGCCGGCACAAGATGCTCCCACGGTTCTTTGCGTGCGATACTTGCGCGCACCTGGCTCGCGGAACACCCGCTGTAATCCCGGTCTAAATTCAGGTTGTGAATTCTGCTCCGGAATTCCGCCGGGGCTTCGTACACACCTTCGCGCCCGGCGACAAGCAGTTCGAACTCGCCGAGCATGCGCGCGAAAGCCCCAGGCTCACCGTAGTCCCACATGACGATACGTTCCGCGGCATCGCGCCCGCACAGGAAATAAAGCTGTGTGGCCGCGCCGTACGCCATGCGGCATTCCCTGGCGATATCGATAAACAGGCCTCCCTTCGTCGAGGCCACGGAGCACGGCGTGCCTTCAGCCATTCGCAGCAGCAGGTGAATGCGGTCCTCGAATCCCGCGCCGGTGTCGTACTCTTTGTGGGGAAAGGCTTCAGGCAGCACATAAAGCACCTCATCCACCAGGGGGATTGCTGCCATTGCCATCGCTTCATGCGCAATCGTCGGCGGGTTAAACGTACCCGGAAAGATGGCGAGGCGCGTCATCGAGGCGCAGGCGCGCCGGAAGAAGCGCATATCTATCCAGTGTACGGTTCCGTTGATGCCGTTGCGGTAAAGTTAGTTGGAGAAACCCATGTTCACCTGGATATGCCAGAAATGCGGCGCGGAGGTTCCACCATCGTATTCGGAGTGTCCGAACTGCGCTCCGAAGCCGGAAGGACAAAAGGAACCGGAACCGGTGCCGGGGGCTCCCCCGCCTTCGCTCGCAGCCGCACCGCCGCCGCAGGAGAAGGAGAAGAAGGCAAAGCCTGCACAGCGGCCGGGCTCGAAACCGGCACTGCCCGGATGGCTGGTCGCGCTGATCGTGGCCGGCGTGATCACCGGTATCGGCGCGCTCGCGTACTTCTACTTTCTGCCCGCCGTGCGCACGCGGTCTCAGGCAGCCACACCGGCGACACGGCTGGAGTCCGTCCCGGCGACATCCGGGAGTCCGATTGCCAAACACCTGGAACTCACCGGAATTCGCATCACGGAAGATACACGGAAGCGTGTGGAAGTCCGCCTGATTGTTGTCAATCACTCCGCCGCCGAGATTCCCGACCTGGAGTTGTCGGTGGACCTGAAACCGTCGAATGCTTCACCGGAAACCAAACCGGTGGCCAGTTTCGATATGAAAGTTCCGGGGCTGGGGCCTTTCGAGGCCAAGGAGGTAGTGACAACCGCAAAAACCGAACTGCGGGCTTACGAGATTCCGGACTGGCAGTTCCTGGCGGTGAACTTCCGCGTGATGTCACCGAAATGAGGGCGCTGCCACTATGTTGACGCCGGTAAGACCTGTCAAGCCGAAGACGCGCGCCGAGCGCAGGCTGCGCGTGGAGGCGATCCTTTCCAAGCTCGACGAGATGTACCCCGCGGCCACCTGCGCGCTGGTGCATCACACGCCATGGGAGCTCCTGGTGGCCACCATCCTCTCTGCGCAGTGCACGGACAAGCGTGTAAATGAGGTCACTCCCGAACTGTTCCGCAAGTATCCCACCCTCGAAGACTTTGCCGCGGTGAGCCAGGCGGAGTTGGCCCGCGATATCCGTTCGACGGGATTTTTCAACAACAAAGCTAAATCGCTCATTGGAGCCGCGCGAAAAATCATTACCGATTTCGGCGGCGAGGTCCCACGAACCATGGACGAGATGCTCACCATACCGGGAGCAGCGCGGAAGACGGCCAACGTGGTTCTCGGCACCGCATTCGGAATTGCCTCCGGAATCGTTGTGGACACGCACGTCCAGCGGGTTTCGCGGCGGCTGGATCTTACGCGCAACACCGAGCCGGTTAAGATCGAACAGGACCTGGTAAAGACCATTCCGAAAGAGAAATGGATTCTGTTCTCCCACCAGATCATCCATCACGGCCGCGCACTCTGTATCGCGCGGAAGCCGAAATGTGCCGAATGCGGCCTCTACAGTCTCTGCTATTCGAAAGATAAGACGGCGTAGTGACGTTCTCTTGCCGGCGAACATGAGCGCAAGTCACTTGCGCGCAATCAGGCGGAATATTTCGGTCTTCCGGCGATCGGAGAAGTCCGAGACGGCGTGCGTCATTTCGTACCGCTCGATGAGGAGGCCGTCGAACAGGCGAAGCATGCCATTTCGCCCAACAAAGCCGGGACCAAACTCCATCACTACTATGCCTCCCGGCTTAAGTGCATCAATGACCTTGTGGACATCCACGAGCGGCATCGACCAACTGAACAAAATCAGGTCAAAGCGTTCTTTGCCAAAATTGTAGTTAGCGTCGGTAGACACTACGGCATCGATCTTCAGACCGGCTTCAGCGGCCCGGTGTTTTGCTATATCGATCGCAACCTCGGACATGTCGAAGCCGTGAACGGTCCAGCCAAGCCGGGCAAGATAGATCGCGTTGCGGCCGTCCCCCATGGCGTAGTCGAGTGCGGTGCCGGGCTTCATGTCCTCCACTACTACTGTCAGAAAAGAGTTTGGCGCCCGGTTATAGTTGTTCTTGGGATCGCTGTAAAATCGGTTCCACCGGTCGGCCTCGAGTAGATGCCGGTGATTCTTAAGCAAATCGAGCCGGCGGACAATCTCTTTTTCAGGTACACCAGCCGTACGTAGTTCGGCGGCGTAGACCTCTGGCTTCTTGTCGCGGGCATCGCGGTAGAAATCGAATTCGGGCTTCTGTCCGGCAATGGGTAATGAAAGCAACAGAACGGCGCAGAGGAGCTTCATCGGTGGTGTTAGATGCGGCAAGCAGACCCCAAGTTACCGTTCCATATCACAGGTGGACCCTAGCTCACTCCCAACTCGGCTGCCGCCACCCGGAGCCGCTTGTCGAGAGTCCACAGGCGGCAATGAGAGATGAGCGCTGAAGCGAGCAAGTGGGCATCGATCCAGCCGAGCCCTCGGCCCCATAGTCTGCGGTCTTCGACGAGGCGCATCACTTCGGCATCGGAAGCATGTGTGGCCAGTGGCAGTGCGGCCAAGTCTGCCAGGATGGCGGCCCGTTTTCTCAGGTTGCCGCATGCCATCTCCCCTGTCACGAACGGATGCATAACAACCAGACCATTCCATAGGAGATCCGCGAGAACAGGCTGTCGCTTGCGCAGATGAGCGATCCAGACGGAGGTATCCACGAGCACCATCAGGCGCTTCGCCGTCGCGGGATGCCGGAAATTCCGGGTTGGGTGCCGCCGAGTGCCGCCAGGCGTTTGCCTGCCTCACGTGCGATGAGGGCCTCCAAACCCGCCCTGACCAAAGCAGTCTTCTCCTGAATGCCCGTTGCCTCCCTGGCCCGCTCCAAAAGAGCATCGTCGATGATGATGGTAGTCCTCATGCATATTAGTATGCATCATCTATGCAGCCGGCTGGACGTCATCGTTGGCACTGCTCACAAGCGCACAGGCGAAGGCACGCTGGTCGTCTTATTCTTGATCCGGAACTGGCAGGATGCGTGCGAGTTCATCCTCGACATCGACTTTGTAGCTGGCAGCGAGCAGGGCAATCTGCGGCCCGATGCAGCCACGCAACTCGCCGAGTGCCGAGTAGAAATCGAACGACTCCATACCATGGTGCAGGCGCACCCGGCGATGTCCATCATGGTGCATTCGGTCCAGGAATTTCCGGCAGGCGGCACGGATGGCACGGAACGGCGACAGAAGATCGCTCCCGTGTGTTAGGTCCGCGATCTCGCTCGTTAGGAAGCGGCGGATCTCCAGGACGGACTCAATGCAGTGATTGGGCTCCTCCCAGGCGTAATCGCTGTACAGGACGCGACGGTCCTCAAGGAACTGTATCACGCGTCGGGCAACCTCGCTATCGGTGGGTTTAGGCGTCCACTGGACTCCGATGGAAGCGATCGAAAACCCGTTCAGCCGATTGGCGGCTTCGTTCCATTTCATACTGGACTCCGATCATAGCGCCTGATGATCGGTTGCTGGGGCGCGGCACCCCTCTCCGGGGTTGTTGCCAACGATAAATTACTTGACTGGGCGTCGCCCAATTGAACGGCGCAGCCTGTGACTTTTCCGAACTCCCTTTACGGAGCTGAACGCCTTCTGTCCGGAGCGTCGCGGCCACGTTGAGGAGCCGGCTTGGGCGTGTCCTTCTCCGGTTCTGCTTTCAGTTCACGCCGGGACCCGGCGTCGCAGGATTGCGACATTCAAGTGGGAACCCCCAGCCGTGGTAGCACCCAACGCATCACGACCACGTAGGCGGCCAGAATCAGGATCAGCCATAATGAATCCATAGTTCGCTTTCGCACACCAGCACTAGTGCCGATGCAGGTTTTCCGGCGAGGTGACAATTTGTGTTACCTCCGCCGCCGGGTTTCATCTTAACGAGCAGGACTCATGCGGGAAGACAAGAACAAGAGATGGCAGACGGCACTGAAGCTGTTGCTGGTGGCGGTGATTGTAGGACTGATCTCGTTCGGTCTGGATCTCGGCTCGGCGGTGGATACGCATACTTATGCGCCGGGGGTCCGGAAACCGATGCCGCATTTCGAGTACAGGGATCTTTCCGGCGCCACCTGGAACCTCGATGAGCAGCGCGGAAAAGCACTGCTGGTGAACTTCTGGGCCACATGGTGCCCGCCTTGCCGCCGTGAGACGCCCGACCTGGTGAAGCTTTCACGAGAGTACAGCCAGGAAGAGTTTGTAATTATCGGGGTGTCGCTCGACGACGGGGCAGAGCAGGTCCGCCGCTTCGTCTCGCAATTCGATGTTCCCTATCCGGTGGTGATGCCGCGAGAGAACGACCCCCTCAGCGCCCAGATTCAGTCGCTTCCAACTTCGATTCTGGTGGACCCGGAGGGGCGTATCGCGCGGATGTACGTCGGCGCCGTCTCCGCATCGCAACTGCGAAAAGATCTCCAGCAATTGTTCGGGGAATTCCGGCCTACTTCCTAGACAATTTATCCGTTTGCGGATGGCGCGCCAGGTTGCTGTGATACCGGCTGTAAGTGAAATAAATCACCAGGCCAATGACCAGCCACACGAAAAGGCGCAACCAGTTCTCCCATCCCAGTCCGTACATTAGGGCGAGATTCACCAGGATGCCGAGGAGCGGCACCAGCGGGACAAGAGGAGTGCGGAATGGCCTTGCAAGATCCGGATGCGTCCGGCGCATGACCAGAATGCCCGCGCAAACCAGGCTGAATGCGAACAGCGTTCCAATACTGGTCATGTGACCGACAACCGAGATCGGCGCGAAGGCGGAAAAGAGGCTCACAAACACCATGAACAGCATGTTCGACCGGTAGGGCGTGCTCCATTTCGGGTGAATGTCGGAGAAGATCTTCGGCAACAGCCCGTCTCT
>DASTMK010000488.1:0-5664 GCA_035714225.1 Bryobacteraceae bacterium
AAGGCAAACGGCTGGTCGAACGAGCTTGGGCCCTTCATGTCAGCATCCTGCAGAAACTCGGACTGGCTTCGAGACAGGCGCGAGTCCTGATCGTAGGCAGTGTTCGAATAACTGCTGCCGAGATCGAGTGCCTTGCTATACCAGAACGCCGCGTCCATGGATAAACGGCGCCAGCGCGGCAGCAGAAGCGACAGACGGGCCGCATCGAAATAGCCGCGGGAGCCGTTGATAACGCGCCGGATCTCGGCGAATCGCGGGTCGGCGCGGCGCGAATTCACGGTCGCCGTGGTCTGTGGAATCCCGGGAACCGGATGCGACCGGTTGGTGTACCACATCAGCAGCAGCTTGTGCGACCGGCTGCCCACATAGCCAAGCTGAATGCGCCAGTCGCTTGCAAGGGCCGGCTCCCAGGTGAAGTTGTACTGGTGCGAGTACGGCACCGCCAGTTCGGGATCGAGCACGTAAGTGGTGCTCAGCGCATCCGGAACACCGCCGGAGTGAGTCAGAGAGCCGAGCGGGTCCAGCAGGTAAGGCGAGGGAATAACGATCTTGTGATTCACCGGTGGAGCAAAGCGCACCTGCCCGAAGGTAACAGGAAAGATCTCACCATAGTCCAGCCCGTAGGCGGCCCGCAGCGTGCCCAGCCAGGACGGCATCCTGTAGGCAAGTCCGAAACGCGGAGCAACGTTGTTGCAGTCGCAGCCGTACGGGATGATGTTGAAGCGGTTCACTTCCGAAGGAGTTGTCACCGGCTGATAGCGCAGGCCGAGGTTGAGCGTCAGATCCGGCCGCACACGCCACGTGTCTCCGGCGTAATACTGCATGTCCCAGTTCCGGAATCCGCGGTGGACATTGCCGATGGCCCGTATATGCTGCGTCGCAAGGCCGAGCCGGAAGTTATCGATGGAGCTTCTGCCGAAGTCGTTAGTGAACGAGAAGAAGCCGCGATGCGTGTCGGATTCGATTCCGTTGAACTGCCGGCGTAACAGCCCGAACCCGGCCGTCCAGGTGTGGTTGCCCCGAAGCTGGCGAATCATTCCCTCGTACCGGAACATATTCATCGCCCGGTTGATGGGAATGGCGGATTCCGGACCCAACGAGGTAAGCCCGCTGATAGAAATGTTGGGGCCGACGGCATTCTCTTCGGGCACCAGCAGCGATCCGACGCGGTCGAAACCAGCGGAGAAGTCCGTGAAAGTGGTGGCTGTCCAATTGCGGTTCCACGTAATGCGCGCCGTGTGAGCGCGCGTGTCGGTGTCGGGATTCTGTCCGGAGACCAGTTGAAATGCGTCGACGCTTTGCGAGGTAAACAGATAGGAAAACAGGAAGCGGTCCCGCGCTCCCACATCCTGCTGCAGGCGTATGGCGCCGGTATCGCTATTGATGTGTTGCGGAGCGTTGGTGTTCAGCGCGCGTTCGTTGATGTCGGTCCGGTTCGGAAGCGCGAGGGGATAGGCCGCGAGAAGGCGCGCGACGAACGCGCGAATGGCGGGATCGGTGGCCAGTGGTGTCCGCTCATCGGGGCGCGGCACCAGCACGTTTCCATTCACACTGCCGCGGATCTTCTGTTGGCTGCCCTCAAGTGAAAGGTACGCCCCGCTCCAGACGGGTGAAGAGAGGCGGAATCCGTAATCGTTTTCATGCGCGGCCTGCACGTCGCCCACCTGGAAAAACGAACGTGCGCTGAAGATGCTGTTGAGGTGTGATGCGTGCAACCGGCCGTGAATTTTGTCGAACGCTCCGGCGCCAAGATGTAGCGGGCTGCGGGGAGCCACTCCGAACTCCGCGCCAAAATAACTGCGGTCCGGTTGGAACTCCTGTATCACCGTCACGGTTGTGCCAAGGCGTACGTTCAGTTCCTTGAGCGCGTTGTTATCGACGAGGTTGAACTGAATATTCTCGTTGCGCCTGCTTTCGCCCGCGGCCGTATCGGTCTTTCCCAGCAGATTCAGTTCGGTGCGCCGGGAAACTTCGGAAGCGGGCTTCGGCGGTTCCGTACTCTCGGGCTTGGAATTTTCAGACAGGCCCTCTTTGGGCGAGGGCTGCCAGGCGTATAAAGCTTTTCCGGTTCCCGACAGGACAATGGCAAAAGCGAGAAACAACGTAGCCAGAAGAGACTGCATGGTCACCCAGCAACATAGCAGACCTCCGGGCGCCGCCGTGCAGCGGCCCGATCTGCCCTTGGTGCGGTTCGAAAGAGAACTTCTATACGCCTAGCCGCCGTGGTGGAAGTGCAAGACCTTGTCGCTCGCGGTTTTCACCAAAACCATTTGCGAAGACTCCGCAATCGGCTTTCACAAGTGGTTGACGGCGATGGATGATCGCCACTGACAAGAACGGTATCAGTTGTGGGAACTCCACCCTAGTCTTGATGTCACCTCAAAAGGCCCTGTGGTTCATGCTTCAGCGCATCCGGCTGGCGATGCAGACCGGGACGTTCGAAAAACCGTAGGAAGGGTGGAAGTAGACAAGATATTTTCGGCAGTAAAGCCTGGAACATGGACAAACACATCCAGGAACAGAAGATCATCGGGATTGGCAACACGGACAAGACGATGGTGATTGGCCTTCTCGAACGTGGTGGCGGATTAGCGTCTTCAGGAACCTCCGAAAGAAAAGTTGGTGTAACATCCTTTCTGTAAATTCGACTCGGACCGAGAGCGACATAGATTGAGTTCAGGCCGGAGTTCCCCGGTTTGAGGGTTGAGTTCTTGTTCTGGGTCGGAGCGAAGGGGCGCGCAGTTCAGCGCCCCGTAGCGGAGGCCCAGAACAAGAACTGCCGGCCTTGTTTCGGCGGGCCAAATCTGTTTTCCTTTCTTGAGAACTGCGAATTCTTCGGAAAGGAGACCGACGTGGCCCACCAGCCCGACTCTAACGTAATCGAAACGGTTGTTCAACTGCTTTGTGAATCCGGCCTGTCGCAGATGGCCGAGGCCGTCCGGATCATGCTCAATGAGGCGATGAAGATCGAACGCTCCCAGGTGCTCGCCGCTGACCCCTACGAACGTAGCGAACGCCGCCAGGGATACGCCAATGGTTTCAAGCCGAAGACCGTGGAAACGCGGTTGGGTGCGATGACTCTCCAGGTTCCGCAGGCCCGCGGCGTTGAGTTCTATCCCTCCGCTCTGGAGAAAGGCGTCCGCAGCGAGCGAGCGCTCAAACTGGCGGTTGCCGAAATGTATGTCCAGGGTGTATCCACACGGCGGGTTACCGAGGTGATGCAGCAGCTTTGCGGGCTGGAAATCTCCAGCACGCAAGTGAGCCGAGCTGCGAAACTGCTGGATGAAGAACTGACCGCCTGGCGACAGCGCGCTATAGGAGAGATTCCCTACCTGGTCCTGGATGCCCGCTACGAGAAAGTACGCCACGGGGGCTCGGTGGTATCCTGCGCTGTCCTCATCGCCGTTGGGATCACCCCGGATGGCCATCGTGCGTTGCTGGGCGTGAGCGTCTCTCTCAGCGAAGCCGAGGTCCACTGGCGGGAGTTTCTCGGCAGCCTGCAGGATCGCGGTTTGCACGGAGTCAGGATGATCGTCAGCGATGACCATGCCGGTCTGAAAGCGGCCCGGGAGGCGCGGTTCGCTGGCGTGCCTTGGCGGCGCTGTCAGTTTCACCTGCAGCAGAACGCCGGCCACTATGTGCCGCGCATTTCCATGCGTGGCGAAGTGGCCGCCGATATGCGCGCCATCTTCGATGCGCCGGATCGAGAGGAAGCCGATCGCCGGTTGAAACTGGCCGTCCAGAAATATGAAAAGACCGCTCCCAAACTCGCCAGTTGGATGGCGGCCAACATACCTGAAGGCCTGACCGTCTTCACGCTGCCGCCGCAGCACCGGCGCCGCTTGCGGACCTCCAATCTGCTCGAGCGGCTCAATAAGGAAATCAAACGGCGCACCCGGGTAGCCACTCTGTTCCCGAACGAAGCCGCCCTGCTTCGCCTAGTCAGCGCCGTCTTAATGGAAATTAGCGAGGAGTGGGAAACCGAAAAGATCTACTTACGAATGGAAAACAGTGGCTCGACTACCCGGGAAGAATGAATTGACAGAAAGGGGCTTGCTTTATCTTTTCTTCCTACCTGCGTCTCTGATAGATAGCATCAGTTCACTCAAACAATGGGCGTAGTGGGATCATAGGATCCTATCTATTCTGCCTAATGCAAGCTGCAAAGGAGCTTATCAACTCTGCCATCTTCGATCAGCTTCTTTCCTACCAAACAATCGACGTTATAAATGTTATTAACTCAACTCGATACAGACCACCTTCTCCCGGCGAACGGACACACTTATGTCCCATGCCGCCACGAGCGGTCAACGCTCGGGTCTGGTGACATCAAGTATGTCAATTGCCCAGATATGCGGTATTTCCGTTGCTGTCCATGAAGTAAAAAAAGCCGCCGTCGCCGCCGGCAGTCATGCTGCCTCCGCCCGCATCCACACGCCTGCTCCACGCCGAGTTACCGCTGCCGCGCGAGTGCGCCTGCTGCGCCAAACTCACCATGTTGAACATCGCCGGTCCACCGTCGAGCCCTCCGTTACCGTATGCGTCGACCCACCACCGGCCAGGCCACACCGTCATGAATTGACGAAGAGTCATCACGTCGATCGGATGCAGTTCGCGGCCGTTGACAAAAACACCGGTGCCGCCGGTGGAACAGTTCGCAGGCATCTTCGGCCCCAGCTTAAGTCCCGCAGGCATAAATCCGGCAGTGGGGCCTTTCCATAAGCCAACCGCGCCGCTGCGGGCGTCATACCAGAGATCGGCGTCGGGAAGACGGAATCGATACCGGCTCTCGGCCTCTTCCAGGCGGGTCATCTCGTCGGGTCCTAGGGGCCGCCCGTTGACTCTGATTTTCCGCTCCAACCGCTGGTTGCCGGCGTCTTCCCCGGCCCAGATCGCCGTAGCAAAGAATATGGCCGCGGTCATCCCTGCAATAAGAGTCAGCATCCGTCAGCCCCTCCTTTGCTACGAAACGCGAATTCACCTGACTGGAACCGTCAAAATCGCGAGCAAAGCGGTACTCGGAGATACCGCTCAGGGCGCAGTGTAGTATAACGGCCTTGAGATGCGAAGCATAATACTTCTTTTCCTGATTACCGCCGCCGGATTCGGCCAGACGGCGGAAAAAACAATCATCGTGAGACCGGCCGAAATCGACGACGTATTAGTAAATCCCGGAATTGGCTTCATGACCTTTCAAAGGTTCAATGGCGATGCCTTGAACGAAGGCTTGAAGTGGACCGAGGGATACCCCATCGTTTACCAGGAGTTCAAGGGAAGTCTCGAAAACAAAAACCACCCGATGACTTCCATCGCTTATTTCCGCGTGTATTGGAAATTTCTGGAACCGGAGCAGGGCAAGTACCGGTTCGACCTGCTGGATACGGCGCTCAAGACCGCGCACAACCGCAAACAGACACTGATGCTGCGCATAGCGCCCTATGGCACGGGGAAGGACAACGACGTGCCCGATTGGTATCGCACCATGATGGGGCCCGAGCCCGGACTGAAGATCGCGAAGTGGCGCACGAACCCCGAAGATCCACGGTACGCGCAGCATTTCGGAAAGCTGATCCGGGAGATAGGGAAGCGCTACGACGGGCACCCGGATGTGGAGAGCATCGATCTTGCGATCGTCGGCGCGTGGGGCGAAGGCGCCGGCGCCGT
>DASTMK010000489.1:0-5252 GCA_035714225.1 Bryobacteraceae bacterium
GGGTATGAGCATGTGCTTTCTCTCGGGAAATGCGCTCTGCCAGGAACTGGTGACTTATGAATCCACCGTCACCGGGAAGCCGCTGCGCACTTTTGCCCGCAAGAAACGGTTCGAAGACGAAGACCTGCTGATGGGGCTGAAATCCTATGGACCCGGCTACGGCGATTGGACGGTGACCCGCGCGGATCATTGGATGTTCGAGGGGACCGGGATGAAGAACGGCGACTCGATCGCCGGCCTGATTGGCTGGGAATTCCACGGCACGCCGAGCAAAAAGATAGAGGGGCTGGTCGAGGTGGCCCGGTCGAAGCTGAGTCCTCGCAGTGTCCGTCCTGGCCGTGACGCGGATGGGTGGCACAGCGCCGTGATCTATCCCTGTGCCAAAGGGAATTGGGTCTTCAACGCGGGCACTATCTGGTGGCCGGAAGGACTCGCCATGCCGCCGGGCCATGCTCCGGCCGGTTCGCAGATCGCCCGTACGCAAGGGCCGGACGAGCGGGTGCAACGCATCACGACGAATCTTCTTCAGCGAATGCTGAGGGATTCACCGGTCCGGCTTTAGGAGCTTGTTTGAGAAATCGCTTGCTGACGCGCGCGGCTCAGAATTTTACGGGAGCGGGCCTATGAAGCGCCGCCAGTTTTTAGCCGGTGCGGGAGCGGCACCGCTGCTGGGAGCCGCTCCCGCGCAGTCCGCGCCGAAACGCAACCTGGTCCTGTTCATCGTGGACGCGATGCGTTCGGAGATGATGGGGTGCGCCGGCAACAAGGTGCTCCAGACGCCGAATATCGACCGCCTTGCAAGCCGCGGGACGATTTTTACCAACGCCTTCTGCCCGCACGGTGTCTGTATGCCCAACCGGGCTTCGATCTTCACCGGACGGTATCCGGGAGCGCACGGCGTCTGGGCGAACGGCGTGCCTCTCAGCAAGAACGAGAGAACCCTCGCGCATGTTCTGGACGAGAACGGCTGGGCGACAGGCTCGGCGGGGAAGCACCACTTTGAGGCGGAACTGGCGCCTCAGTATCCGCCGCGGCTTAAACCCGGTGAAAGCTACTATGGCTTCCGCGAAACGCATCTGGCCGAAAATGTTCCAGGCGCCGGATACATCGCGTATCTGAAAAAGAACTTCCCGCAGTATAGCGACTCGTTCCGGAAAGTGACCCTTCCTCCGGAGGCGCACCAGATCCATTGGATCGTCAGCCAGACGGAGAACTTCCTGAGCCGGCAGAGGAAGGCGGGCTCTCCCTTCTTTGCCTATTGCTCGTTTCCCGATCTGAGCCCGCGCGACACGCCTCCACTGGGCTTCGACAAAATGTACCAGCCGGCCGATATGCCGATGCCGCAGCGCCGCGCCGGAGAACTCGACAGGAAGCCGCCGCACTACCGCAAAGTCTACGAAAACCAACTCGCGAAGAAGCGATATCCGAACGACGAACAGTATCGCGAGTTGATGGCGCTCTACTACGGCCAGATGTCGTTCGTCGATCAACAATTGGGGCGGCTGATTCGCGCCGTTGAACAGGCGGGCCAGATCGAAAACACGATGTTCGTGATTGCGACCGACCATGGCCTTTGCCTCGGAGATCACTGGATCTGGCGGCACGGTCCCTGGATGTACGATCAGGTGACACATGTGCCTCTCGTCATTTCCTGCCCGTGGGTGAGCGGACCTCGCGTAGTGCGGGAGATGGTGGAGCATGTCGACATCCTGCCGACGATTCTCGATTGCCTGGGAGCGCCTGTCCCGGAAGGAGTGCAGGGCCGCTCGCTGCGAGCTTTGCTGGCCGGAGAGGCCGGAGCTCGCGGAAAAGACACGGTGTGGGCGGACGACCGTGAAGCGTATGAGCTGGAGGCCAGCGGAATCAGCCACCAGGGCTTTCATGTGATGTCGGTCCGCAGCAGGAACTGGAAATACGTTCACTACGCGGGAAAGCCCTACGGGGAACTGTACGACCTTCGGAACGACCCGGACGAATTCGAGAACCTGTGGGACTCGCCGGACCACCGCGGCCTTCGAAACGAGTGCCGCGACGTATTCCTCGAACGCCTGATTGCCACCCGCGATCCTTTACCCGCACCCGTGGCGCACTGGTGAGAAAACCGCTTGCTCGCGCGCGCGGCTCAGTCCGATTACTGGACCAGCAAGTCGCGATAGGCGGCGAGCGGCGGCTCTTCCAGCCGCCTTTGGGTGATTCGCAAGGACTCCGCCGGAGCGCGTTTGTATTGGGCCTGTGCTTCGGCGAGCGGAACGGGCGCGCCGGCGGCATCCACCAGGTCCGTGATGCGCACGGACCGCGGCGCAAGGGAAGCCACCAGGTCCGGCAGGTCATAGACCTTCAGGACGCCCTGCACTACCTGTTCGAAGACGCCGCGGTTGATGCGCTGGTTTACCACCGTAATGTAGGAAGACAACATGCCGTCGAGCGCCACGCGCCGGATACGCGGATCGAGAAACGCCGCATGCAGGAGCGGAACCGCCCCTCCGGAAACGCCAACCGCGTAGATACGATTCGAATCGATCCCATCGCGGGCGGCCAGCAGGTCCACGGCGCGAACGATGTCGAGGGTCCGCATTCCGACGAGGGAACGGCCCGTGAGCAAAGCAGTCATCCCGGAGTCGTAGTCGCCGAAAGATCGCGACCACTCGGAAGAGCCTTCGCCGGCGCGGGTGCTGGTTTCTCCGAAGCCGCGGGCGTCAATAGCGAGCACCGCGAGCCCACTTGTGGCGAGACTCTCAAGTTGTTCGCGCGCGGCGGATTTACCCCTACCATCGACGAAGATAACTGCCGGCCGCGGGCCCGCTGCTTCCTTGGGAACAAATAACACGGACGGAATCGAGATGCCTGGTTCACTCTCGTACACCAGTTTCTCGATGGTGTAGCCGGGCCGGTCGATGGTGCCGAATGCGCGTACCGGGACGGCGCCCGTCACTCTCTCAAATCCGATGGCCGCTCGAACGGCATCGGCATTGAGAGCAGCATCGCGCCGCTGCAACTGTTGCGCCCGGGCGCGGTTCAGCGTGAATACGGTCTCGCCGCCTAGCGACGTTGTTACCTGCCCGCCGGGTGTGGCGAACAATTCCGCCTCGGAAGCAATCTCGATCTCGGGTTCGGGAGCGGTATCGGGGGTATCCTTCAACCAGCGGCTGATCCAGTCATACGCCGCCATCCGTCTGGGCTTGGTGAATCCATGTCCATCGTCGGCCTCCACCATATTGATTTTGCCGGCCGCGCCGGCGACCTCATAGATGCGCTTCGATTCGGCGTAAGCCTGGCGCGCTCCGGTGATGGAAAAGAAATCGCGGATGGCCGACAGCACCAGGAACGGGCGCGGCGCGGCCGCGTGGATGAAATCCGGAATGTCGAGGCCGACCGCCAAAAACGGTGGCATACACTGCTCGGCGTCCTGCGGGCCGATGGTTTCGAGAAGACGACGCCAGGTGGTGATGTAGCAGGACGGCGCCGCCACCTGGATACGGTCGTCGAGAGCGGTGAGATAGGTGGTGTGTGTTCCACCGCCGGAATTTCCCGAACAGGCGATACGCTTCGGATCCACCTCTTTGCGCGACAGCAGGTAATCGAGCGCGCGGATGCCATCCCAAATGGTGTAGCGGGCCAAGGTGTCGCCCACCAGAAGACACTGCGTGCCTTGTACGGTATGTTCCGTGGTGGACTGCACCAGTTTCGACCGCCTGAAGTCCTCATCGTAGAGCTGGATGCGCTCGCCCTGGCCCAACGTGTCCCATGTCAGGGCAACATATCCCTTCGTGGCGAGCGAGCCGAGCATCTGCTGCCACACGGGGTTCGCTTTCGCGCCCGTTTCATGCCCCAACGGATAAAGCACGGCCGGGTAGGGCGGCTGCCCGCGTTTCGGCACGTACAGGTTTGCCGTCACGTAAAACTTCGGCTGGCTTTCGAAGACGATTTTTTCGATGCGATAAGCATCGCGCTCGATAACGCCGGTGGTGCGCGCATTCAACGGAGTACGTTCCGGCAATCCGCCGATCGCCCGCAGCACGCGTTCCCGGATCGTTTTTTTGCGCGCGGCGACCTCGGATGCGGAGGAGATCCGTGCCACCTCCTGCTTACGCGCGTCAAGCTGCTCAAACGCTTTGGCCCGGACATGCTTGCCGAGCATCTGACGGATCTCCCGGAAATCGGTGTGAGTGGTCACGAAATCCAGGCTGTCCGCACTCTGCGCCGCTATGGAACCGGCAGCCCAGAGAAATCCACTGACGATGACAAAAAGGGTGCGCATGATTCTCCCGACGAAGCTAACATCATCGCACTAATGTGGTGTCACCACCGCTTGCTCACGCGCGCGGCTCAGTTTCGGAGCCGCGACGGCCACGGAGTGGTTGGAGATAGGACATTAGTTGGACCGGCGGAACGGAAAGCTGGAGGAAAAGCTGATGATGATCGTGTTGTTGTGCTCCATAACGCGCCCGCTGTTTTGCAATTGGGTCTGATAGATGTAGCCCACTTCGAGCGACGCGGTCTCACTGAGCTTGTGGCCGATTCCGGCGTATGCACGATTCTGGTTGAACGCCCTTGGAGAATTCGCTCCGAAGTTGAGAAAGATCTCGTTCGACAAAGGCAAATACCAGGTCTCACCAGCAAGCGGAATTTGGAGATGCAGCCTGTAGCGGAGACGGTTGCGATAGACCCAGTCTATGACCTTCTTCTCGTCCTTGTGTGTAACGCCGTTCTCCGCAAACCTCTGTTCCAACCGGAAGCGATGCCCCCATTTCAGGTCTCCCGTCTTGTGCCTGATCTCCAGTTGCTCGTAGATGCGGTGTTCGTGGGAGGCACGCTGGGCCGGGTAGTCCCCGTATGGATACGACTTGCCGAACATATATCCCACGCCGACCCTGATCAAACCGTTGAGCTGAAAGTTGACGCCCGGGCGGACGTAATACTGCTGCCACTTGGTGACGAACGGATGACGGCGCGCTTGCGTGTCGAAGTGGATGCTCCAACGGTTGGAGAGAGCATGGTCTCCGTTGTAGGCGAACCAGCCTTGCCAGTTGATATCGGAGACTCGCGCCGGTGATTGGGCGTAGAAGGGCGCCGCGGAGGCTAGCATCGCGACGATTGATAAAAATCGAGGGAAGTTAGTCTTCCGCAATGTCCATTATACGAAGAGAGGGCGAAATGTTACAACTCAGTTTCAAATCGATAACAGGGGAACTGCCGGACGGAAATCCAGCATCTTTCTGACAAAACTGAAACGACACTCACTATAATGAAAT
>DASTMK010000490.1:0-4716 GCA_035714225.1 Bryobacteraceae bacterium
GGCGATAGCCTCATCCACAAGCCGCTTGCCGCGCTCCTGCGTTGTCTCGGCGGAAAGCAGAGACAGACTCATCACAAACAGCAGCAGAACCCTCATGGTTGTTTGCTCAATTCCTCCTGTTTCAATCCGGTGTTGGTCTGAATTTCGCGGACGGACGCTTCGGAGAACTTCTTGCCACCCTGATTTACGACAATCCTGTAGGGCAGTTGCACACCGTCTACTGCTTTCCACTCGGAGAGTACCTCTTCCACTTCAACGGGTCCCTGCTGCCCTGTCGTACGATAGAAGCGTTTGACGGGTAATCCGGTAGTTTCGTCGATGGTGAGACGGACGGAGTTGCCTTGCTTGTCGGAGATCTCTACTTCGCCGGGGGCGGCAGAGTGCACCGTCCGGTCCGGGTTCCGGTCGCTGAGCATCAGCGGATAGAACACCCGGAACATTTCGCTTCGTACCTGGTTCAGAACGGGGCCGGCGATGGGATTGATCCCCTGGGGGCTGGCGATCCAACCGGCGGTGCCATCGTAGAATGCGGTGATCTTGCCGAATGGAAGCTCCTGCTGTTGCCGGAACACATTCGGAGCAAGCCACATTGAAGTCCGGGTGGCCTTCATCGGTCCGCGGCCGGTGTTGATTTCAACCTCCGCTACCTGTGTCACATCACGAATAGCGGCTAACTTGTCCGCGCCACCCATAGCCGCCTGCGCCCGCTGAAGCAGTTGCCGCCCTTTCTCGATGCTTTGCGCGTCCGCTTTCGCGCCTGCTTTCGCCCCGGGCTCGGGAATGGAGAGGTCGATCGGCTGCACGTTGCCGAGAGCCGTAAGCGGCGTTCCCAACTCGGCGGAATTCGCGACGGCGACAACCGTAAAGTTCTCCGGGGCGATATGCTCGCGCGCCACGCGCAGCACATCGGCGCTGGTTACGGATTCGATCGCCTTCTGGTACTGGAAGATGAAGTCACGCGGATAGCCGTGATATTCGTAAGTGACCAGGCGGTTGAGCGTTTTGCTGGGGCTGTCAAAGTTGAACACGAAGCTGTTGAGAATGGTTTGCTTCGCGGTGTCCAGCTCCTGGGCGGTCACCTCCCGCGTTCGTATGCGGTCCACTTCCTCCCGCACCACCTTCAAGGTATCCACGGTAGAGGCGGATTTGGTGCTGCCGGAGATGCGGAACAGACCAGGGTGGTTATACGCCGCGCCCCAACTCGCGCCGATTCCGTAGGCATAGCCCAACTGAGTGCGGACGCGAGTGAACAGCCGGCTGGAAAAACCACCGCCCAGAATGTCGGCCATCACGGCGAGTGCGGGATAGTCCTTGTCCTTCAGGATTCCGCCGAGGTGCCCTACGCTGAAGAAGGTCTGGTTCACGTCGTTCTTCTCCCCGAGAAATATCCCAGGCGTGGGTTTCTGTTCCACTTTCGGGAAGGGTGGAACCGGGGGTTGCTTCACCGTCCAATCCGCGAACAGCTTTTCGATGGTCGCTTTCATCTCGGCGGATGAGAAGTCGCCCTGAATCGCGATGACGGCATTGGCTGGAAAGTAGTAACGGTTGTAAAAAGAAACAAGGTCCTCGCGGGCGATCCGATCGAGGTTCTCGTATTCGATGATTTCGCCATACGGCGTATCCGGACCGTAGAGGACACGCGCGAACTCGCGGGAGGCGATGCCCGATGGGTTATCGTTACGCCGGGCGATGACACCGCGCAGTTGCGTTTTCACCAGATCGATCTTGTCCTGGCGGAAGGCGGGATCTGTCAGGACCTCCTTGAAGATCTCGAGCACCCTGGGAGCATTCTCGCGCAGCGCGCTGAAGCCTACCGTGCCGCTGGTCTCACCGATGCTGCTCTCGACCGACGCGGCCATGTTCTCAAGCTCCACGTCGAGTTCATCGCCGCTCTTCGCTTTCGTACCACCGGTTCGCAGGACCTCGCCTGTAATCTCGGCGACGCCGATTTTCTCCGGCGGATCGAAAAGGTTACCGGTCCGGATCAGGGCGAATCCGCTCACCAGCGGGAGCTCGTGATTTTCCAGCAGGTAGAGCCGAATGCCGTTCGGCAGCGTATGTGAGGCGATCTCCGGAATCTCGACACGCTTCAGCGGAGGGAACTTCAGCGCCTTGTACGGCGGCTGCGCGGCAGTAACTTTCGGTTGGGCCGGTTTGGGCGGTGAGGTGGTCTGCGCGCAAAGAGCGGCAGCGAGAATGGTTCCGAACGCGACGCGCAGTTTCACTTTCCTTCTCCTTTGGACGCTGGTTTCAGTGCCGTGGTGTACGCCAAAGTTGCCGTTTTGTCATTCAGGTATTCCCGCGTGACACGCTGAACATCGGCGGCGGTTACTTTCTCGATCTCCTGGATCCCGGTGAAGAGTTTTCGCCAGTCGCCATAGTTCACGTGGTAGAACGCGAGTTGCGAAGCCAGACCAGGATTACTGTCGAGCTGCCGGATCAGCGATGCACGGATTTTCGTCTTTACGCGTTCCAGCGTCTCCGCGTCCACCGTTTCCTCTTTGAGGCGGTGCAGGATGTCCTGCCACGCTTTCTGAATCTCCTCGATGGTTTTGCCTGGATTAGGAGCCGCGATGAACAGAAATGCGTTGAGATACTTCCCGCCCGGAAAGCTGGCGATCGCTACCGCGCCCAGGGCCAGTTGCTTGTCCCGCACCAGTTCCTTGTAGAGTATCCCGGTACGTCCACTGGAAAGGATGCCTCCCAGAACATCGAACACCGGATCGTCTTTATGCAATTGATCCGGCCTTTTGTAAGCGGCGAAGACGAATGGCTGGATGGCAGTCTCGAGCGTTACCGTTTTCGTACCTTCCTGGGGAGGCTCCTCGGTAATCACGCGCGGCGGAAGCTCGCCACCGGGAATGGGCCCGAAATATTTCTGCGCGAATTGCTTTACCTGAGCCGGGTTCACGTCCCCTGCAATCGCGATCGTCACGTTGCCGGGGACATAGTAGGTCTTGAAAAATTCTTCCGCATCTTTCGCCCGCAGGTTTTCGATATCGCTGGCCCAGCCGATCATAGTTCTATAGGGGTGGGCGACAAAGGTAGTTGCGGTCAGCAACTCCTGAAGCTTGCCCTGAGGGTTCGATTCCACGCGCATGCGGCGTTCTTCGCGCACCACGGACCGCTCCTTGTAAAATTCGCGGAATACCGGGCGCTTGAACCACTCCGATTGCAGAAGGAACCAAAGCTCGATGCGATTTGACGGCAGGCTGTAGTAGTAACGGGTGGCGTCAGAACCGGTGCTGGCGTTAAAGCCGGCCGCTCCGTTCTCCTCGATGACGCGCACGAACAGGTTGGGAACGACGTAGCTGTTCGCTTTCTCGATAGCCGCCTGGAGCTGTGCTTCCAGCTTCTTGATCGTCTCGGGATTGGCCTCCAGTTCTTTGCGGCGTTCGGCCTCCAGGCGGTCATAGACCTCCTCGACGGCTTCCAGCGCTTTCTTTTCGGCGGGCCAGTTTTCGGTGCCCACGGTCTGGGTGCCCTTGCCGATCATGTGTTCAAACATGTGGGCCAGGCCGGTCTTCCCGCTGGGGTCGTCGACGGAGCCGACATTCGCGTAAGCGTGAAAAGAGACCACGGGCGCTTCGTGCCGTTCGAGCACGATAAAGTGCATTCCGTTCGGCAGCGTGAACTCGGTCACCCGTTTCTCAAAATCCTGTAGACTTTGAGCGGAAAGGATCAAGGGAAGAAAAACGGCGAGGATCCCGAAAAGAGACCCCCTGCGTTGGGTTGTCATGCAGTTTTCTCCAGAACTGAAGCAAACAGAACCATTATCTCCCAGGATTTGAGACACGCCAGGGGAAGTTTGGCTGTTGTCTAATGGTGTTAGGAAGGCAAACGCCATGATTGCGATGTTGTGGGCGGTGGGTCTGCTGGCCGGCACGTCGATGGCGGCGGAGCAGGCCCAGCGGCAGACCGTACCGGAGCCTGCGGCGGAGAAAGACGTCATTTACCGCTCTAAAGCGGAGGGGTTGAAGGCCACCGAGCCTGCCCCCAAGCCTGTGCCAGCCCTGACGCAACGGCAGCTCGGCGACATTATGATGGCGCGGAAACGCTACCGCGAAGCCATCGACATTTACACCGGTGAAACCGGACGCCTGCCCCTGGTGCTGACAAAGCTGGGGATTGCCTATCACCAGTCCGGACAGCGGGACCAGGCGAAAGAAAGTTATCAGAACGCGCTCGAATGGGACGGCCGTTATGCGGCTGCCATCAATAACCTGGGCGTTCTGGAACTGGACAACCGCAATGCGCGTAGTGCCGAAAGGCGGTTCCAGACTGCTCTAAGCCTGGCTGCGAAATCGCCGGCAGTGCAGTGGAACCTGGCGGCTGCTCTGTTTGCCAGGGAGAGATACCAGGATGCAATCGCCGCGTTCACCACTGCCGTTCAGCTTGAACCCGGCATTGAGAAACGTGCAGGCTACGACATGGAAGAGCCGATGCTCATCGCCTCGGTCGAGCGGACGCCCGAGTTCGATTTTTGTCTGTACAGCGCGTACGAGCGGGCGGGCATGAAAGAGGTTGCGGCCGAGCATCTGGAAAAAGCGCGCAGTTCAGGATTTGAAAAGGAAACGCTCAAAAACAGCAACGGGTTTATCGAGTGGTTTCTGGGTCTGTTCCACTGATCTGCCGCGCCAGCTCAAACCGCACTGCCGGCCTGCCGCTCCGGATCGAGCAGGGTCTGAAGCCGTTCCGCCGGGAGGCCGCTTTTTT
>DASTMK010000491.1:0-3664 GCA_035714225.1 Bryobacteraceae bacterium
ATGGTCAGCACCAGGTCCGTGGCCGTGGCGCCCGGGCGGAGCTGCCCCTTCAGCTTGTAACCCATTACCTTCGGCAACAGCATGGAGATGGGCTGCCCAAGCATACACGCTTCGGCTTCGATGCCGCCGACGCCCCATCCAACCACTCCCAGGCCATTAATCATCGTGGTGTGGGAATCCGTGCCGAGGAGGGTGTCGGGGTAAGCGAGATCGTCCCGGCGGAAAACCACCGGCGCGAGGTACTCGAGATTGACCTGGTGCACGATGCCCGTACCCGGAGGCACAACGGAGAAATTCGTGAATGCGGTCTGCGCCCAGCGAAGCAACGCATACCGCTCGTGGTTGCGCTGAAACTCCAGCATCGTATTAAATGCGAATGCGTTGCTGGATCCGAATTGATCCACCTGGACGGAGTGATCGATAACCAGATCGGCGGGAATGAGCGGATTCGCCTTCCGGGGGTCGGCTCCCATCCTGCTGAGCGCGTCCCGCATCGCTGCGATATCCACAACCGCCGGAACGCCGGTAAAATCCTGGAGGACAATACGAGCCGGCCGGAAGCTGATCTCTTTGGAGGGCATTTTACCGTCCCAGCCCGCTACGTATTCGATGTCGGAAGCTTTCACGGCGACGCCGTCTTCATTCCGGAGCAGATTTTCGAGAAGGATTTTAATCGAATAAGGAATGCGCGAGAGATTCGTCACCCCCCTCTTTTCAAGAGCATCCAACCGGAATATGCGGTAGTCGCGATCGCCTGAGCGGAATGGCGCAGCCGCGCCGAAGCTGTTCTTGTTTTCCATCATGTGTTTCTCAGATCTTATCCTAATGGTATCGCCGGAAACGCGCAGGGCATCGCAGCTTGCCCGTTCGTCTCAAGCGCCGGATCTCTTCGCGTATCGGGCTTTCGCCCGCGCGGCCGTTTCTTCGCGGTTCTTCGGGGCCGCGTGCGTTTCAAGCGAATGGAGAAGGCGGGTGGAGATGCCCGCTATCTCATCCACGGCGGCCAGGAATGGGGCTTCGTTCGCTTTCGACGGCTTATTGAATCCGCTGATCTTCCTTACGAACTGAAGCGCAGCCGCCCGAATCTCTTCTTCCGTGACGGGCGGATCGAAGTTGAAGAGCGTCCTGATGTTCCTGCACATTGCGTGGCTTGCGTCAATTCAGACCGCAGGCGCCAGGCGTTGGGCAAGTTCCCCCGGACGGACACATCGGAAGGCTCGCGGATTGTTTTCCACCGGAATGCGCGGCAAACGTTGACAACTCCTGCTTTACCTGAGCGTTGCCGCACGAGGGGCATGTGATGTCACCGTTTCCCGGACGGCGGACCAGCTTCTCAAACTTGTTTCCGCACTCCTGGCAGCGATACTCGTAGATTGGCATAGAATATCTATAATTTTATCAACTTCTGATGAAACGCAACCGCAAGATCCACGGGACGTCCAACTGAAATATGGCTCCGCACCGGTTGATCCCTCTGTTTCTGCTCGCCGCCGTCACGCTTCACCCGCAGAGCGCACGCAAGCGGAAATCGCCGCCACCCGCACCGCCGGCAGCCAGTGTTCCCACCGAATGGCCGATCGAAACACTGAAGGTCACGGGCAACGAAGTGTTTGAGCCGGCACAGATCCTGGCGGTGGCCGGCCTCAAGATCGGGGAAAGGGCAGGGAAGGCGCGGTTTGAGGCGGCGCGGGACAGGCTTCTCGCCACGGGCGCATTTGAGTCCGTCGGATACCGCTTCGAGCCCGGCGGCAGCGGGAAGGGCTATAACGCGACATTTGAAGTGGTGGAGGTGCAGCCCATGTACCCGGTGCGTTTTGAGGATCTCCCCATTCCCGCGGCTGAGATTCAGAAGGCGCTGGAGCAGGCCGAGCCGCTGTTCGCAAGCCGGATACCCGCCACGGACAAGATGTTGCAACGCTACGCGCGCAGGATCGAGCAGTATCTTTCAAGCAGAGGGATGGCCGAAGAAGTCGCCGGCCGGATTGTGTCCGATGAGCCCGGCAAATTGGAGATCGTATTCCGCCCCGCGAAGGCACCGCCAACGGTCGCCGAGGTACGCTTTACGGGTAATAGCGTCATTCCCACGACGACGTTGCAGAATACGATGGCCGGCGTTGCTGTCGGAACGGTCTATCGGGAGACCCGGTTTCGACAACTGCTCGATGCGAACCTACGGCCCCTCTATGAGGCGCGTGGACGCGTGGACGTCTCTTTCCCGAAGATCTCGACGATGCCCGCGCAGGATGTCAACGGGCTGGTTGTCACGGTTGGTGTTGACGAGGGCAACACCTACGAGTTGGGCACGGTGAAGATCGACGCCCCTGAAGAGATCCCGGCGGACGATCTGCTGAAAGCGGGCGCGTTCAAGATAGGTGACCTGGCTGATTTCGACCAGATCGAGCAGGGACGAAAGCGCATTGTCGATGCCCTGAAGCGGCAAGGGCACATGCTTTCTGCGGCCACCATTGAGCGTAGTGTCGATCACGAGAAGAAAGTCGTCGATCTCGTCATCCATGTCACTCCCGGTCCCCGTTACGTTTTCGGCAACCTGGCGATTAAGGGATTGGATCTTCTCACCGAACCCGCCATCCGAAAACTCTGGGGCATGAAACCGGGCCAGCCGTTCAACGCCGATTACCCGGCTTATTTTCTGGGACGAATCCGCGAAGACGGCGTTCTCGACAACTTGAGAAGTACGCGGCCGGAGATCAGGGTCGACGAAGCGAGAAAGACAGTGGACGTGACACTGTACTTCAACGAGCCTCCCCCTTCTGTGCTTCCGGGCGTGCCGGTTCCCCAACGTTGAAGATGGAACGGCTTCCCTATCAGGTCACGGCGTCTGCCGCCGCGTATGACAGAATTTCCACACTGCCGGTTGCGGTGCTGCTCGACAATGTCCGGAGCATGTACAACGTCGGAGCTTTCTTCCGCACCGCCGATGCGGCCTCGATCCGCAAGCTATACCTTTCCGGCATTACGGCGGCGCCGCCGAAGCCCGCGATCACCAAGACGGCTCTTGGCGCCGAAGCGTCCGTCCAATGGGAGTATGCGTGGGAACCCTTCCGGATCATCGACCGGCTTATCGAAAGCGAATGGGAGATCGCCGCGGTCGAGACCGGCTTGCATGCAGTCGATCTGTTCGACTGGACGCCCCGCTTTCCCGTCTGCGTGGTCTTCGGTCACGAGGTAGACGGGCTACGCCCGGAAGTGCTGGATCGCTGCCACACCCTGGTTCGCATCCCCATGCTCGGCGTCAAGCACTCTTTGAACGTTGCGACGGCTGGAGGCGTGGTGATCTTCGAGCTTCTACGGAAGTACCGCCGGATTGTTGAATCCGCTGGATAAAACGGTGTTGGATGTGAGGCCGGCCCTTGCGGCTGGTGGGACATACAGGCGCAGACCGTTAGGTTAATAAGATAGGCCATGCCGCGTTTCGAATTCCGCGAAGAATTCCTTTGCCGGCCGGACCCTACCCTTTCTCATGTCCTCCAGTGCCTGGCGGATGCCCTCCCCGGCGTCTGTCTGAGCGGCGGTATCCAGCAGCCGCACCGCGGGACGCTTGCTCTTCTTGAGCTGCCTCATTAAACACGACATCCTAAATGTTTGCGCGACGATTTGATTGGCCACGGATGGACACGGATTCACACGGATAAGAAAAATGAAG
>DASTMK010000492.1:0-1949 GCA_035714225.1 Bryobacteraceae bacterium
CCGCTATGGCCGGGCAGCCGAAGCCCGATCCTGTTTCGAGGGACTGACTCGTTCGCAAGACGCTTACGCGCGGGCCGAAGGGTTCTGGGGCCTTGAGCGGTTCGAGGAAGCGAACGATTCCTTTCGAGCTGCCGTCAAAGCTTCGCCGGGCAACGCGCATTACCAGGTGCGATGGGGTCAACTCTATTTGGAGAGAGTCCAACCGGCGGATGCCATTCAGTTGTTCACCGAGGCGCTGAAGCTGGAGCCAGACAATCCGCGGGCGCTGCTGGGAATCGCGGAAGCAGCGGCGTCGAACTTTGACAGGAGGGCTTTGGAGCTTGCGCAGAAAGCGTTGGCGGTAGATCCGAAGCTTTACCAGGCTCACGAATTGCTGGCGCGAGTCGCGCTCGAAGACGGGGACCAGGCAAAGGCGAGGGAGGAAGCGGACAAGGCGCTGGCAATTTCACCGGAAGCTCTCGATGCGATGGCGGTCCGGGCAACCATCGACTGGATGAATGAACAGCCATCCACGGAGTGGATGGAGCGTGTCCTCAAGGTCAACCCCATATACGGGGAAGCCTATGCGCTCGCCGCACACCTGTTCGTTATTAATCGCCGCTATGAAGAAGGCATCGCGTTTTACAGGAAGGCGATCGAGTTGAATCCGCGCCTGTGGCCGGCGCGCTCGCAACTGGGCGTGAATCTGATGCGCCTCGGCCGGGAAAAAGAAGCGCGCCAGCAGCTTGAGATGTGCTACGAGAACGGGTACAAAGACCCCGCTACCGTCAACACGCTTCGGCTGATGGACAGCTACAAGAATTTCAAAACCTTCAGCGGCGGCAATATCTCCATCCGGCTGCACAATCGCGAAGCGGACCTGCTGTTTCCCTACTTCGAGGCGGAACTCCGGCGCGCCATCGCCACATACGACCGCAAATACAAAATGAAGCTCGATCATCCCGTGCAGATCGAGGTCTATCCCGATCATGAGGACTTTGCGGTGCGAACGGTGGGTATGCCGGGACTGGGAGCTCTTGGTGTCACCTTCGGCCATGTGATCGCGATGGACAGCCCCTCCGGGCGAAAGCCGGGAACCTTTCATTGGGCAAGCACTCTGTGGCATGAGTTAAGCCACGTCTACGTGCTGGCCGCGACAAAGCACCGGGCGCCCAGATGGTTCACCGAAGGCATGGCCGTGCACGAGGAGACTGCCACGTCGCCGGATTGGGGCGACCGCCTGGACCCCGACATTATCGATGCGATCCGGAAAAAGCGATTGCTGCCGGTGGCCGAGCTCGACCGAGGATTCATCCGCCCCAGCTATCCGAACCAGGTGATCGTTTCCTACTTTCAGGCCGGCCGCATTTGCGATTTCATCAATGAGAAATGGGGCTACGACAAGCTACTCGGAATGATGCACGCGTTCACCGGCTCGAAGACGACGCCGCAGGTGATTGAGGAACAGCTTGGTGTGAAAGCGTCCGAATTCGACGGGCAGTTTCTGCAGTGGCTGGATGCACAGGTGAAGAAGACCGTAGATGGATTCGACGACTGGCGCAAGCAGATGAAAGAGATCGCGGCGAATGCGAAAAAGAACGATCACGACGAAGTGATTCGCCAGGGGCGCGCCATCCGCGATATTTATCCCGACTACGTGGAAGCGGGCAGCGTCTATGAATTTTTAGCCGACGCTTACCTGGCGAAGAACGATAAAACCAGCGCCATGGGGGAACTCGAAACCTACGCGCGCACCGGCGGCCGCGACCCTGCCCTGTTGAAGAAGCTGGCTACACTCCAGGAGGAAGCCGGCAGGAAGAAGGAAGCCGCGGAGACGCTGAACCGGTTGAATTACATCTACCCGGTCAACGACGAGGAACTGCATCAGCGGCTCGGCGGGCTGTATCTGGAAACCGGCAACCTGGATAGCGCAATTCGCGAGTATACGGCCGTAGTGGCGATGACGCCGC
>DASTMK010000493.1:0-8113 GCA_035714225.1 Bryobacteraceae bacterium
CCTTCGGACATTTCTGCCCAAGGGCTGGGAGGAAATGGCTCGCAAGAGCGGAGCACTCAGGCGAGCCCGTGATATCCCGGACGCGGAGTCCTTGCTGCGTGTCTTGCTGATCCACGTGGCCAATGGATACTCGCTGGTCGATTCGGAAATCCTGGGGCTTCAGTGGGGGCGGGTTGATCTGAAACGGCTGTTTCTCACCGTGGGGGACAGCAAGACGGAAGCCGGGGAAGGGCGGACGGTCCCAATTAACGATGAACTGCTGACGGTGCTCAACGAGCATGTGAAGTGGTACGAGAAGAAGTTCAAGGCGCGGCGCCCGGAGTGGTTCCTGTTCCCCCACGGCAAACCGCAACCGACCGACCCGACGCGGCCGATGACCACGCTGAAAACCGCCTGGAAGAAGGTCAAGGACGATGCCGGGGTGACGGGCCGGTTCCACGATACGCGCCACACGTTCATTACCGATCTGGCGGAAAGCGGGGAAGCCGGGGACGAAACCATACGCGATCTGGCGGGCCACGTCTCGAAACAGATGCTCAAGCACTATTCGCACATCCGCATGGAAGCGAAGCGGCGGGCCGTGGGCGCGCTGTCGAAGAAAAAATCTGAGAAGGTGGTTTCGATTTCCGATGGACCCCTACAAGAAATCCCCAAAGTGGCCGGTTTTTGAGGGGGTGGAAATGCTCGTAAGTTATTGGCTCCCCAAGTCAAACAAAGGGTATTTTGCGGCTTAGAGACACTGGCAAAATGATTGATACGGAATGGGTTACTCAAACGCCCTGCGCCACCGTCTCCGTTTCGGCCGATTCCGTGTGGCGGCCAGGTTCGAGCAATGTCCCGTCCCCGGCCAAATTGCGGTGAACAAAGCCACGATGTAGAGTCGCACGGCTTTTCGCGAGGTGGGTCCAGGCCCAGCTTCCGAGAATGAGACATCCTAGGAGATTCGGATACTCTGCCTGCTTTGCAATCAAATCTGTCACCGCCGTCCATCGACGGCGACCCTCGACAACCTGGGCAAGGGTGCAATGCCAATGCCTGACAGCGCGCCAGATATGCGTTTAGCCACCTACGGCACTCTCGCGCCCGGACGAGTCAATCACCACCACCTCGCCGGGCTGAGCGGGCGATGGCAACGAGGCGCCGTGCGAGGCCGGCTTGTGGATGCTGGGTGGGGATCTGCGCTCGGCTTCCCTGCGTTGGTCCTCGACCCAATGGGCCCACTCGTGGACGTGTATCTTTTCGAGTCATCGGACCTGCCTGATCATTGGTTCCGTCTCGACGAGTTTGAGGGACCTGGCTACACGCGAGTTGTCACTCAGGTGAGCACGGCAGACGGCGAATTAGGTGCTTGGATCTATGTAGTTGCTCGATAGATCTGCTGCAATGCAAATGCTTGCGGGCTTGAGTTCGGCGATTGTGCCTCGAAGCCGGCGCTCCCGTCTACGATCCCCAAAAAAACGCGGGCGGTCGTCCATCTTGCAGGAACGGGCAGGTCTAGTTTGAGTGAGGGTTGAAGGCTTCGGCACGGCCCGGGCGAGGGTGCGCGGGGGCGCTTCGGGCGGCGCTCAGGCGGTCGCCGCCAGCAGGTTTCGCATGCGGATCAGGCTGAAGGCAGCCGTGGCGAAAGGGAACATCCAGCCGATGCGCTCCTGGTCGAGCAAAATGTAATCCGTGTTCTGACTGGCCATGCCCCTTTACCTTAAGAAGCGCGATTCGTTGCTCTGGTGCTTTTTGTCGCTGCGCAGGCGTAGGGTGTCGATCAGCGCAGACAGCGCGGCTGGCTGTTGCCTGCGACTTGGGTAGTAGAGGAAGAAACCAGGGAAGGGCTGGCACCAGTCTTCGAGTACCCGCAGGAGTGATCCGTTTTCAAGATATGGCGCGGCGTGTTCTTCCGACATGAACGCCAAGCCGATTCCGTCAATCGCTGCGCGGGTCATGATCTCCACATCATCGACAATCAGTGGTCCAGTGACGGACACGGACAGTGCTTTCTTGCCCTTGTCGAACTCCCATCTGTATATTCCAGCCGTTCCGTGTCGAAAACTAATGCATCTCTGGTTAAGGAGGTCATGAGGCGATTTGGGCTTTGGATGCGAATCGAAGTAGCCAGGCGAGCCCACGATCGCCGCACGGTGGTCGTGGGAGACGCGAACGGCGATCATGTCCTTCTGGATGTATTCCCCGTAATGGATTCCCGCATCGAAGCCACCGGCAACAATATCCATGCGGCTGTCGTCCGCGGCGATGTCGAGCACGATATCCGGGTAGTCACGCGCAAACTGCATCAGTTTCGGTCCGAGCACGGTCGATGCCGCCAGGCGTGGCACCAGAAGACGCACCAGGCCCGCCGGTTTGTTTCGAAGCCCGGAGATCTGCTCCATTGCTTCCGTAATGTCACCCAAAGCCGGCCGCAGCCGGGCGAGAAGTTGTTCGCCTGCCTGGGACGGCGCAACGCTCCGGGTTGTTCTGGAGAGCAGGCGGACTCCCATGGCTTCCTCCAATTCCCGCATTGCGTGGCTCATCGCTGAAGGGGTAACGCCCAGGCGCTTTGCTGCCCGTGTAAAGCTGCGTTCCTCCGCCACGGCGAGGAAGGCGGCCAGATTGCTCAGTTCGTCTCGCACCATTTGTGAATTGTACTCACAAGCTTATATGGATTTATGGGGCTTCTCAAGTGTTCGATTTGGCCTTACCTTGGATTCAGAGGACAAGGAGGAATAGCGAACATGCCATCCAACAACGGGCGCGAGAGCGCGGAAGGAGAATCCGGCGCCGCCCGGCGCGATTTCCTGAAACTGGCCGGTACAGCCGCCGGGATGGCGGCAGCGTCGTGGGCGATCCCAGCGGCCGCGCAAACCCGAGAACAGAAAGGAAATAACACCATTATCACCATCCGTAAACTTGGCACCCTGGCGGTGTCCCAACTCGGCTTTGGCAACATGGGTCTCAGCGGCGGCCACTACGGTCCGGGTGTGGACCGGGCCCTGGGCATCCGTGTGATTCGCAACGCGCACGAACGAGGCGTCACCTTCTTCGACACGGCGGAAGTCTATGGCCCGTACGTGAACGAGGAACTGGTCGGCGAGGCCCTCGCGCCGGTCCGCGACAAGGTCGTCATCGCCACCAAGTTCGGCTTCAAGATCGACGGCACGAACGGTTTGGACAGCCGGCCGGAGCGCATCCGGAAGGTCGTCGAGGAATCGCTCAAGCGCCTCAGGACCGATCGCATCGATCTTTACTACCAACACCGCGTCGATCTCACCGTGCCGATCGAAGACGTGGCCGGCACAATCAAGGATCTGATCCAGGCCGGAAAGGTCCTGCACTTCGGCCTCTCGGAGCCGAGCGCGAAGACCATTCGCCGCGCACATGCGGTTCAGCCGATTACCGCCATCCAGACCGAATACTCGCTCATCGAAAGAAGCCCGGAACGTAACGGCGTGCTTCAAGCCTGTGAAGAGCTTGGAATCGGCTTCGTCCCGTGGGGACCACTGGGACAAGGTTTCCTGCCCGGGAAAATGGATGTGAATATACAACCCACCTTCGACCCGAAGAACGACCTGCGAGCGACGTTCCCGCGGTTCTCCCCCATCGTCATGAAGAACAATAGGCCGATCATCGAGTTGCTGACGGCGTTCGGCGCGAAGAGGGGCGCAACCCCTGCCCAGATCGCACTCGCGTGGCTGATGGCGCAGAAGCCGTGGATTGTTCCGATCCCCGGCACCGGAAACATGGATCACCTGAGCGAGAACATAGGTGCGGTCAATGCCCAACTCACGCCAGCGGATCTTCGCGAACTTGAGACGGCCTTCTCCCGAATCCAGATCTACGGTGGCCGGATGGATGCGAGGCAGATGGCGCAGATTGGCCAGGACTGACAAAGCGGCCGATCAGAATTAAGAAGGAAGACGATGAACGGCCATCTCAACTGTCAAAGTAAGGTCGTCCTGGTAAGAGGCGCCACACGAACGGGCCGGAAGATTTGTTTTCGGGGTTCCGGGCTATGCCGGCTGCCTGCGATGGCAGGGTTTGCAGTTACGGTGCTGTCTCTTTCCATCCTGGCTGTCGTGGCCTCCAATAGGGCCGAAGCTGGGCAACCGCAAGGCGGAGATTCGAGACGCGAAGGCAATGATGCTAACACTCAGAGAGGGACCAAGATGAAAGTCCGCATCGGTTCAACAACGTTTGACGCAGCGCTCTTTGACAATGAGACGGCCGCTGCGTTCAAGGCCTTACTACCATTGACGCTCGATATGGACGAGCTGAACGGCAATGAAAAGATGTATGATCTCTCGAAGCCGTTGCCGACCAGTGCTTACTCTCCAAAGAGAATCAATAGTGGTGATCTCATGATTTGGGGAAATAGAACGGTGGTGCTTTTCTACAAGACATTCCCGACCTCGTACAGTTACACAAGACTCGGGCGTATCGAGGATCCTTCGGCACTTGAAGCGGCAGTAGGTTCGGGACGTGTAAAGGTCACCTTCGCATTGGAATGAGGTTGTTGCGCATTTGACCTGCGAGAGCCCAGGCACTGCCGCACCTGTGAAATAGCGATGAGATTTAAGGAGACAAAGATGGAGAACCCATTGAACTTCAACGGCAAGGTAGCACTCGTCACCGGGGCCGCAGCGGGCATGGGACTAGCAACGGCCCAAGCGTTCGTCGAGGCTGGCGCTGCCGTCGTTCTGGCCGACGTCAGAGAAGACTTGGTGAGGGCCGAAGCCCAGAAGCTGGTAGCCGCCGGCCACAAGGCAATCGCGGTTCGCTGCGACGTGAGTGACGACGCGCAGGTGGCAGCGATGGTGGACCGCACTGTCGCCGAGTTCGGCCGGCTCGACGCTGCGTTCAATAACGCGGGCGTCATGCCCCGGATCGCGCCAACCGCCGAGAGCACCATTGAAGAGTGGGAGCGCGTGATCGGGATCAACTTGCGTGGCGTATGGAGTTGCATGAAATACGAACTGCGGCAAATGGAACGCCAAGGCAGCGGCGCGATCGTCAACAACGGGTCAATCGGCGCGTTTACCGGCAACCCCGGCATTGGCTCGTACATCGCCTCCAAGCACGGTGTGGTGGGCCTGACGCGGACGGCAGCTCTGGAATATATCAGGCACGGCATCCGCGTGAATGCGGTCAATCCCGGCACGATCGACACGCAGATCGCTCGCGACGTCGTCGGCGGGGACGCGCAGGCGTTTGACAAACTAGCGAGCCAGCCTCCCATTGGCCGTGCCGGCAGGCCCGAGGAGATCGCTTCAGTCGTATTGTGGCTCTGTAGTCCGGGGGCAAGCTACGTTGTGGGCCAGGCCCTGACCGTGGACGGCGGGCTGACGGTGCCGTAACGCGAGGAGAGATACCCGACTGTTTGAGCACTCGAGACGCTCGTATAGTAAGGCGGCGAAGAGCGGCGCCCGCGCCGAGGACGATTCGACGATATTCCACGCGAACTTAACAATGGCAAGGAGACAAACCATGCGAGCAACTGTTCTTTACGGGCCACGTGACATTCGGTTTGAGGATCGTGAGACACCGAAGATTATCGAACCTACGGACGCGGTGCTACGCATGGCTGCGACGTGCGTGTGCGGATCGGACCTGTGGCCGTACCGGGGCTTGCAGCCGATCGACGGCCCCACGGCGATGGGGCATGAGTACTGTGGCTTCGTTGAAGAGGTCGGCAGCGCAGTCAAATCTTTGAAGCCGGGACAATTTGTAGTCGGCTCGTTCGTGGCATCCGACAACACATGCCCTAACTGCCGGTACGGCTATCAGTCGTCGTGCATCCACCGCGAGTTCATGTTAAGGGCGCAGGCACCGTTCGGTCACCCATTTCTGGGTCAGCAGCCGGTCGATGAACCTGGGCATTCAGCGGCCCCCTTTCATCTGCTGGAGAACCGTATTGACAACGTCGGAGCGGTGCGCCAGCGCGGCCATAACCTTCTCGTCGACGGTGCTGTAGGCGACGATCTGGTGATTCTGGTAGCCGCCCATGACGGCGTAGTGCTGCCGGAATTTGTGGAAGCTCCAGCCGAACACCAACGGGTCGATGAAGCGGAAATAGGCGTAGACATCAAGCGGCGAGTGCGGCATGGGCGTGCCGGACAGGCCAAGCCGGAACCGCGTGGCCTTGCCGAGCCGCGCAAGAAACCGGCTGGCCTTGCCGCCGGGCGCCTTGCATCGGTGGATCTCATCTGCGACGACAAGATCCCATTTCTGCCGGAGCGCCCACTCCGCGAAAGGCGAGCGCCAAGCGCTGTCGTAATTGATAACGATCACGACCGGTACGCCGCGAGCCTTCGCCAGTCCGATCTGCCGTTCGGCTTCCGCGCGCTTGGCGCGCACGTTGCCGAAGGAGTCGTCGAGCGCCACCACGAGGAAAGGTACGGTGGAGTGCATCTCAAACTGCGGCCGCCACACCTGCACGACCCGGAGCGGACAGAGGATGAGAACGATCTGGAAACCTTCCTCAACGCACAGGTAGACCGTCATGGCGGATTTGCCGGTGCCCATGACGGCGGCGATCATGGCTCCGCGCTTCCCACGCCCGTAGAGGCCGCGGACGAAAGCGACGGCATCCGCCTGATGCCGCCACGGGAGGGTTCGAAATCCGATGACTGCGTGAGCAGGGTTCATGCGGGCTGCATCTCCCGCGCCAGTGCCGCCGCTTCCGCAACGGTTAGTTCCGTCTTCTCTCCGACGACCGCCACCACGCGCTGCCGCAACATGGCGATGTGGCGGCGGCGCCGCTGATCGGCGGCGATCTGGACGTCCAACAGGCGCAGGTTGGAGTCCAGATCCGCGACGGTCGCTTTCATCACCGGCACCCACTCGCAGTCGCCATTGAGAGGGTTCATGATGTCCACGGGCACGGCGATCAGGTTGGGCATCTCGAATTCGGGGAGGTCCAGCCCGAGCTGCAGGCGCGCCTCGGCCTCGGTGACTTCGGCCGCCGTTTTCATGACCCGTCGGGTAAGGTCGAAGAGTTTCTCCCGCGCAAGCTGCTGGCCCAGGTCGGCGAACAGACTGCCATTTTGTTCGATCACCGTGTCAACGATGTCGCGGTTCCAGAAGCGCCGGCCCGCGGCGCAAAATGCCGCCACCGTTTCCCGGATCGCCTCCGTCAGTTCGGATCGCCTACTTGTTCTCATTGCGTTCAAGCTCCTGGTTGATTTCATTGAGGAAGGCGGCCGCTTTTCGGCAGTGCCCTGCAAAGTCCATGTCCGGGGTGTCCAAGCTACGAATCCCGGCGGCGATTTCCTCCGCGGAGTGCTGGCAGCCGGAGATTGCCCGCGCCGCATCCGCAATTGCCATGGCGGCGTAGTTGCGTTCTACGATCGGCCGCTGCGACTCCGGCGTGGGTAGCTGGTAATTCAGGTTGCGGTCCAGGATGGCCAAGCCGCTCGTCAACGCCTGTTTCCGGGCAGCGGCTGGGGTAGGCAGGTCCTTGCGGCGAAGTTTGCGGACAGCGGCCTTTTTCTCGCCCTCCGGCAGTTGCGCGATTTCACGTTGCGTTTCGACCGGCTGGTCGGCGATCAGTGATGCGGCACTGATGGACAGGTCGCCCGAGTCCATCTGCGCGACTACTTCATCGACGGCCTTCTCAACGACCTTCTTGGCCAACTCGTAGGTGGTGTGGCCTCCGAATCCGGCCTTTTTGGCAGCGATGTCGCGGGTCTCGACGCCTGGCACAACTTCCGCCGGATTTGGCGGAAGTTCCTTGTCTGTACGCTGCCCCTGCCGGTCTCCGATTTCCGCTTCCAGTGCCTTGGCGATAGCCACGCGCTCAGACGGCGTGAAATCTTTGCGGATCTCGTTCTCGGCGTACTCGCCGGCGACAATGCTGGAGACTTGCAGGATGATAACGGGGATCGTCTTCCATCGCAGGATGTCGCGCATGGCCAGGAAACGTCGTTCGCCGCAGATCAGGCGACCGTCTTCTGTAACGACCGGCGGGTGCAGCAGCCCCACAGTGGCAATGCTGGCCGCCAGGGTTTCCACGTCGCCCATGTCCTTGCGGTGACCGAGGCCTGTCTATCCTCCCACGTGCACAATGTGCACGAGGAGGACGATAATGCCGCAACTTCGGACAGGACGACGCCAACGAGAACTCTTC
>DASTMK010000494.1:0-11526 GCA_035714225.1 Bryobacteraceae bacterium
ATCTCGACCAGGTCGTCCCGGAGAAGCGGCTCGCCGCCCGACACCTGCACCACGCAAGGGTTCAACGCCTCCATATAGCGGCGGTAGTCGGGCGGCCGCAAAAGCCGCGATTCGTCTCTCGGGCCGCCGTGGTCGCAATGCTTGCAGTAGCAGTTGCAGGAATCCGTTACTTCAAAAGAAACGACGATAGGCCGTCCGCGAAACCAGTTCAGCGAACCTCGTCCGACGATTTGTAGCGACTCAACCAGAGGAACCTTGCGCATATAAATAGAAACAGGTCTCTAAGACCTATATTCAAGGTGACACAAAATCGTAGCAACATGTGCCACCGGGCCGCAAGATCGCTCCAGGCTAAAACAGCAAACGCAGGCCGAATTGAATGATCCGTGGGTTGAACAGGTCCCCGTGGTCGCCGCCCACCGGCAGCAGCGAACCAAAGTTTGTCGCGCTCAGGTTGTTCGACGGGAACCGGGGCGAGTAAAAGTGGCTTGACAACAAGTTGAAAAACTCGGAGCGGAACTGGATCTGGCCACGCTCCCTGATCTGGAAGTTCTTGAAGAACGATATGTCTCCCGCGCGCTGGCCCGTGGAGCGCAGAGTGTTTCGTCCACTGCTACCGAGGGTTCCCAGTGCGGGCGTGGAGAAAACCGAGGTATCGAACTGCTTGACATATGTCCGTTCGAATCCGTCCGGCAGCGGATTGCCGTTCACGTCCGGACGGTGCGTGTTGAAGATGTTGCCCGTCTGGCTGCGGTCGCCGCAGAAGCAGCCCACGGTAAACGGAGTGCCGTCGGCAAAGGTTACGATGCCGTTTGTCTGCCATCCGCCGAGAAACGCATTGACGATGCCGCCGCGGTTGAGAAACGGTTTTCCCCTGCCTACCGGCAGCTCGTACAGCCAGCTCAGCACGAAACGCCTGGTCTGATCGAAATTCGCGAGCCCGCGTTCCAGGTCGAAGCGGTGTGCATATTGGGCGATGGAGGAGATGGCCCCGCCGACGTTCTGAATTTCGGAAAACTGGTCGACAGCCTTGCTCCATGTGAAGGAGCCAAGCACCTGGAAGCCGTTCGCAAACCGCCGCTCGGCTTTGAGCGTCATGGCGTGATAGGACGACTGCAACATGTTCGCGTTGGCAAAGCGATTGGAGGCGAAGTTGGTATAGGGAACCCTGTCCTGAATGGGTGAACACCGGTCGGGGTAAGTGCCCGGAGGACATTGTGAGCGGAACGACACGCTGTTGTTCGGGTTTCCCGCTTCCGGAGGCAGAACCGCCTGGTTGAAAATCCATTGAATCGGCTGCCTCAGTGCGCGAGAGCCGTGGTAGCCTGCCTCCAATAGCAGGTTCGAAACCGGCTCAACCTGAATATTGAATGCCCACTGCTGGTTATAGGGAATTTTGGCATCGGGCAACTGCGAGGAACCGGCCGGACAGAAGTTCCGGACTTCGGTATTGATGCCCGTCACCGGATCGATGATGGATTGCGACGGCGCCTGGCAGAACGGCAAAGTGAACGTTCGCTCCGCAATCGAATAAGGAGCTGGAAACAGGTTCCGGATGTCCAGGGGTGGAACCGGCTCCCTCGCCGTCGGATTGATCAGCGTCGGTGAAAGAAACGGGATGTTCTGTGCGAGCGAACCGGCCGCGTAGTAGTTGTGCTGGATGTCGTAAAAAATCCCGTAGCCCGCACGCAACACCAGCCGGTTGCTCGAACGGAGAGGTCTCCAGGCGAGTCCGATCCGCGGAGCGATGTCGCGCCAATCGGTTTTGATCAGAGTGTCCGAAGCGCAACAGGCCGCGAGGATCGGATTGTTCACCATCTCGACATAGTTTTGATCGCGGTACAGCACCCGTCCGCCGGGGTAGGCGAAATCGAACATGGAGCCGCCGTTGGTGATGTCCTTGAACGGCGTATGCAGTTCCCAGCGCACGCCGATATTCAGCGTCAATTGGGGCGTGACACGATAGTCGTCCTGGAGATACAGCATGTAATCCGTGTTGCGCAGCCGCGATGCCGACGCGTCGAACGCCCGGAAGGCGGCGGTAGTCGATCCCGCGTTGTTCAGATATCCCAAAAGAAAATCGGCGAAGCCGTTGCCGGTGTCGGGTCTTCCGGCTGTCTGTGGAATGACGGGATTCCTCGCCGTGTATCCGCCCAGGAAGGTCAACTGGCCGTTACCCTGGCCTCCGCTCTGGGTGAAAAAGCGGTTACGCCGGATGTCTGCGCCGGCTTTGATACTATGCTTACCGCGCGTCATCGTGAGGCTGTCCACCCACTGGAATGTGTTCGTGATGTTAAAAAACGGAGCGGTACCGCCGAAGCCGACGGGGGCGTACTGGGTTCCTAGCGAGATCAGCGGAAGCGCATAATAGGCCGGATCGTCCCGCAGGTTGGTGAGCCCGATTTCCTTCCAGTAATTGATGGAACCGAAGGCCGTCTCATAGCCCTGGATGAAGTAAAGACGGTTGAATCCGGCGCGCGCTTCGTTGATCGTGCGCGGGCTGAAGACGTGAGTCCAGGTCAGGCCGATCATGCGGCCCCGCTGTTTCACGTCATTGCCGGAGAGCGGGATGACGGATGGCTGCGGAGCATGTTCGTCCTGAAACAGGAATTGTCCGAACAGCCGGTCGGACTGGCCGATGTTGTGATCGATTCGCGCGCTGAATCCGTCGATCCGCGTGGAGGCGGTGACTCCACGAAGCAGATTGTTGCACGGGAAAGCGCAGTTGATGTTCGGTGCGGGCCAATACTGCAAGAGATTCTGGCTTTGCGGAGCGATTCGTGTAGTGGGGATCTGATTGTTCGGAAAAGGCTGGCGGAGGACGGGTGGGTCGCCATCCGGGTTGGCGACCGTGCTTAAAGGATCGTAAAGCTGCGTAGGCCAGTCGGAGAAGTCGCCCTGCTTCTGGCGATCGGACGGTACTTGTACCTGCCCGATGGAACCCGTACGCCGCCGCCCGCCCTGGTAGCTTCCGAAAAAGAACGTGCGATCCGTTCCATTGTAGAGACCCGGCAGCCAGACCGGGCCGCCCACTGCCGCGCCGAACTGGTTCTGCTTCAGCGAAGGCTTGGTGTGGCTCTTCGGGTTCGATGGCTGGAGCGCGTCGTTGCGTAGAAATTCCCATGCGGAGCCGTGAAGCTGGTTGACGCCCGACTTCAGCGCAACATTCACCTGCGCCGAGCCCATCCCGAACTCCGCCGAATACAACCCGTTCTGCAGCTTGAATTCCTGAATCAGGTCGATGGGAGGAATAACGGCGGGTGTCTGGAACAGACCGTCGTTCGTAGCGATGCCATCAATGAGGTAACTTACGGATGCCGGACGAGTGCCATTCACGCTGACATTGCGGAAAGCGTCGTTCAAGCCGTGACGCCGGATGGTAGGCGCGGCGTTGATGCCGCCCTGCACTTCCGTCACGCCGGTATTCAGGCGCAGAAGGGCGGTGAAGTCGCGTCCGTTCAGCGGAAGCTCCGAGACGGCGCGATTATTCACTACCTGCCCAAGTGTCGACTGATCGGATTGTATGAGCGGCGCTTCCGCTGTCACACTGACCGCCTCGGCGACTTCACCGACAGGCATCGTGATATCCACGCGGAGCGTCTGGTTTACGGCAACCGTGAGGTCCGCCACGCTGACCCGTTTGAATCCCGTCTTCTCTGCGTCTACCCGGTAGCTGCCGGGAATCAGCGAGGGGACGTAGTAGTTGCCCGTGGCGTCCGTCACGAATGGGAATGCTAAATTCGTGCCAGTGTTGGTAACCACTACTCTGGCTTCGGGGATGACGGCGCCAGTCGGATCCCGTACTACTCCAACAACGGCCCCGGCAGAAGTCTGTGCGCGCACTGTACACGGTGTGAGCGCCAGCAACAGGAAAGCGATGGCAATCCGGCCCATAGGCCCTCCCAGAACTACTTAAGGGAAGCCTACTCCCGTGCAAGGGCCACGTCAACGATGATTCGATACTTGTAACAAGCTCGTTCGCGGATGTTACAAGACCACCGCCGCACACTGCCGGAGCTTATTTGGTCCGGACGCGCTTCACCAACTCGTCTACCTTTTCAGCGATTATCTCTTCGACCGGGGCGCGGAAGGGCGCGGGTTGGCCGTAGGGGATCATCGCTCCGCCACCTTCGTAGCCGCCTTCCTTCAGGACGCGCAGCGAGGGGATGTAGGCGAAGACGTCGTTCGAGTAGCCCGCGACCCATGTATCGTCCCACCCGTATTGGTTTTTGAAGCGCAGGGAGTAGTCGGACACGACCTCGCCTGCCATGGGAATGAAAGTAAGGTCCCTGCCGAACTGCCAGACTTGCACGGGGTAGGCATACTTCCCGGGCAGTTGGCCTTCTTTCGCGATCTTTCGGAGAAGGCCCTCGGCGTAGCGGCGGTACATGCCCTCGCCTTTGCTCACCTGCGCCTGCAGTTGTTCTTTCGTCGGGGCTGTCTGGAAAGGCAGGTCCACGTAGTCCCAAGCGGCATGGAGGGGACCCGCGACCGGTCTCATCTTGCTTTTTAGAACGAGGTCCACCGCGTTGGCGAGGATGTTGCCGTACATGGTGGCGAGTTCCACGGTGCGGCGCGGCAGGGGGTTTGCGTCAGCGCCGCACCCGGCGACGAAAAGCGCACTCGCACCCGGGTACATTTTCTCGATCGCGGCCTGTGCGACTCCGGAGTAGTCGCCGCTGTATTGATATCCGGACAGATTGGTGTTGTGGCAGGCGTAGCCGAACAGCACGGCTTTGATGGCGCCGCCTGCTTTGCGAACACAAAGAACCGGCACGTCGTGATCGACGGGACCGGGACGGTGCCGCGCGCCGACTCTCCTGCGGTTGACGGCAAACCCGGCAAAGCCCTGTTCGAAGGAGAGTTGAGCGGGTTCGAGGTTTGCGAGCGACTGCCCCACGATATCCACGACCTGATCGATGAAGCGGGCGGTGTAGCGCCTGATAATGGCCATCTCCTTTTCATCGAGCGGGTAGGCGGGCAACAGCACATCCCCGGTGACAGGGCCGCTATGCGTATGGCTGGCATTCAGAACCAGACGTTCGCGCGTCATACTGAACTTCTTCCGAACTCGTTCGCTGATCGTTTCGGCCATAGCGGCCGAAAAGCCGAGGATTTCGGCGGACACGATGACCGAACGGGTTCCGGCTCCATCTTCGAGCGCGAGCGCCTTGGCAAAGATCTCGTGGAGAACTCCATCCGAAGGCTTGGTGCGGGAGCCGTAGCCCGCCATCCACATGGGCTCTTTCGGCGTGATTGCCACGGCTGCAACGCCCGCCTTCCACTGGTCCTCCTGCCCAAGCGCGGGCAGCGCTGGAGCGGATGCAAGCCCGGCGAAGAAGCGCAGCAGGGAACGGCGATTCATTCCGTTAGTGAACATCCAGCTCTCCTAACTCAGCCTCCGTCAAAGCACGGCCGTAGATCCGCACGTCGCGGATCAAACCGTTGAAATAGTCGTGATCGCCGAATCCGATCCGGAGCGGCAGAGCGTTCGAGATGTCGTAACCGGCGGGTTCGAACGGCGTCGAGGCAGCCACAGCTTTGCCATCGACGTACAATTTCAGGCTCCGGCCGCTGCGGACCGCGGCCACGCGTCTCCAACCGGGTGCGAGGGAACGGTCGTGTGTGACGCTCTTTCCAGCCTCCAGTGAGTAGATGTGGCCGGACGGCAGCGTACCGCAGAAGAGCTTTCCCCGATAGACAGCCATGGACCAGGCGCGACGATACTTCACGTCCGGGGTCTTGTCCAACTGGCCGGTGCGCGTCCAGGTCTGCCCCGCTTCATAGCGGTAGACCTCGGCGAGCGGGAGGGTGCCGCCGTACATTTTGCCGTTATACACCGCGAGTCCCATTACTTCTTTCTCGTCGCCGAGGCGGCCGCAATCGACCCAGTTATCGTCGCCGTCGTAGCGGAAGACGCGCGCGGTGGGCCAGGTGGAGACGTACAGTTTCCCTTCGAAGATGGCGAAGCCGTAGGTCTGCGTGGTTTCAGGCAGACGGCCGATGGTAACCCACTCTTTACCATCGAAGCGGTAGACTTCGCCGGCGTCGTAGCCGGTCCCGTAGAGCGCGCCGTTGTAGACGGCCATGGCTTCGACACGCCGTCCGCCGGGCGTGCCGCAGGAGACCCACCTGTCTCCGCCTTCATAGCGAAACGTTCCGGCGGGCGCGTAGAGGGAACTTACATAGAGGCGTCCCCGGTACTCGGCCATTCCGGAGATTGAGATGGATTCGCCGGGGCGTCCGCAGTCCGTCCACTTGCTGCCGCCTTCGTAGCGGTAAACATGGCCGCCTGGGGCGTCGTTGGCGGAAGGCTGCAAAGCGGAGCCGCCGAGGTTATAGCGCGTGGCGCCGGCATAGAGCCTGCCCCGATGTACCGCGAGCGACGAGATGGAATTGGACGGGTCCGGTGCGCCGCAGTCGGCCCAGCCGGTGCCGCCCGAGTAACGGTAAACGTGGCCCCGTTCATTCTTGCCGGGCTCGCAGGTTCCGGCGTAGAGCGCACCGTCGAAGACGATGAGACCCATGGCGTAGATCGAGTTGCCGGAGCGTCCGCAATCCTGCCACTCGCCGGTATGGCCGTTGTCGATGCCGAACTGCAGTTGGCGTTCGTTGGAGGCGCTGAAGGTGACGGCGTTGGTTTTGACAGAGAAAGTGAAGCCGCGGCGGGAGACGGGGTCGTACTTGGCGGCGATATCGCCGGCTACGTCGCCGGAATCGGAATCCGTGTGGATGTAAGCGGAGATGGTGAAGTCGCGCGCGCCGAGGCGCAGGGCGGGGGAGTCCGGGATTTCGATATAGGCGGAGCGCCCGTTGAAGCGGGCTCCGTCCGGGGTGAAAACGGCCCCGTGGTTTTTGAAATCGGCGGAGTCGCGGTCAAGCCGATAGTGGGCGATGAGGCCGTTCGAAGGAGCAGCCAGGGCGGCAGTGGCGCTGGCCGCGAGAAAGTTGCGCCGGGTAAGTTGGGGCATCATTGTGTGTGTGAGGCGGGGAGGGCCGAAGCCCTCCCCCAAGCTGAAGTCCGCCTTATGGTTTTCAGAATGTTATGCGCCCCGTGAGTTGGATGTAGCGCTTGTTGGTTTGCGATTGCAGCGTGACCTTGCCGAAATTTGAAGACAACGGGTTCGTGTCGGGAGCGGCGAACTGGGTGCGGTTAGTGAAGTTGAGGGCTTCCATGCGGACCTGGAAGCCGACGCGCTCGGTGAACTTGAATTCGCGCATGACGTTGCCGTTCCAGCAGTTGGTGGGGTCGGCACGCAGACCGTCGATGCGGGTCGGGAAGACGCGCTTGTGGAAGGCGGCGGGAGCGCGAGCGGAAACGCGCTCGAAATTGTCCGTGTTGAACCAGCGATCGAAGGTGCGCTCGCCCGTGTTGATGTCGTCGAGGTCGCCGTAGTAGAAGAGATTGCCGAAGTCGAGGAGCGCGCCGGATTGCGCCTCCCAGGCTACGCCGAGCTGCCAGCCTCCAACGATCCAACTGGCGGGACCGCTGCGGACGAAAGGCCGTCCCTTACCGAACGGCAGTTCCCAAATGCCGGTGAGGACGATGCGATGCGGACGGCTGTTGTTGCTTTCGCGCCAGGAGGGCAGGGCATCAAACTCGTTCAAATAAACGTCGCGGTCGTCGCCGCGCATGCGAGTGTAGGCGACGTAGAAGTTGAAGCCTTTCGAGAAGCGCCGTTCGAAGCTGAGTTCCATGCTGTCGGTGCGTACCTCCCCGTAAGGACTGTTGCGGGCCACCAATCCGCTCATATGCGGATATTGGCGGAGCAACTGATTGCGCCGGGTGGTACCTGCGGTGTAGAAGCCCTGCGTGCTCATGTCCTGATACACGACGGGGTTCGACGTGCTCAGGTCGGCGAAGTTGGAGAGTTGGAACGGATTGGGCACGTTCTCGTTCATCCGGCTGGCCACGTCGTTGTTACGGACCATTCCGTCGGCCCAGTACTGTTCGGGCAGGGGCGAGAGGTTGGTGTTGACGTACACGCGATCCGAGTAAGCGCCGGCATAGGCGGCTTCGAGGAGCATGCTGGCGCCGAGCTGGCGCTGCACGCCGATACGCCACCGGCGCTGGCGGGCGCGCTTGGTATCCCACGGGCTGAAAGTGAAACTGCGTCCGGCATATGCCATGCTGCCTAGGGCGTCGCGGATAGGGAGATCGAAACGGGATCCGTCGGAGCGTACAGGGAACGGGTCGAGCAGCGGTGAGATGCCGTTAGCGGGATCGCCCACGAGCCAGTTCACGCCGAAATCGTTCGTAGGATTGCTAACGGTATTCCGGCTGAACCCGAACTGGTTGACGGTTTCCTTGGCGGCGGTGAGCGTGTCGTAGAACATGCCGAAGCCGGCGCGGATCACGGTCCGGTCGTTCCACTGGTAGGCGGCGGCGATGCGCGGCATCCACATCAATTCCCCGTCGCGGATGGCGCGTTGATTGTCGTTCGGATAAACCGTTCCACCGCGAATGTCGAAGGTAGAAGCGGGCCTCTCGGCCAGTGGATTCCGCGCGTAGGCCGCCTCGGCGGCGCTGGATATCGGCAGTTCCAGCGAGGGATCGAAGTAGCCGATGATGCGATTGAAGCGCTCCACCGGTCCGCCTTCGTACTCCATGCGAAGCCCGAGGTTCAGATTCAGTTTGGGATTGACGCGCCACTGGTCCTGGAAGTGCCAGCCGTAGTACGGGGAGGTCGCGGCGAAGTTGTCGTTGGAGGCGACGGAGATACCGCTCGGGAGCCCCATCATGAAAGCGGCCCAGGAGTGTCCGAGATCGCCGGCGGGAGTGAAAGTGTCGTCGTTGCGGCGCGTGAATGCGTTGTTGAAAGAAAAGCTGCCGGACGTCAATCCGGGTGCGCCGCCGGCGTAGTAGTGCGAGCGAACGTCGAATCCGGCGCGCAGCGTGTGGCGGCCATGAATGTGCGTGCCATCCGCCCTCAAGGCGTACGTGCGCCAGCGAGTTCTGGTGGTGACACCGTAGTTGCCGACAGGGTTGTAGCCGGCGAAGGCCATATGCGGAAGCGTGTGGAGGTCGCCGGCTTTGGCGTCCATGTAGGCAGGCATGCCCACGTCGCTCGGTTTGTAGTTCATGGCCACCTCGTTGAAATCGCCCCCTTCGTACTGATTGCCGGTAACCGCGACGTCGAAATACGTGGTCGCGGTGGGAGTCCACACCCAATCGATTACGCCGGATACGTTGGCGCGCCGGTCGAGGCTGGCTTGCAGGCCCTGGTGGGGCGTTCCGTAGGTCCAGTCGAGTGCGTTCAGCAGTTTGTAGTCGTCCGCCGACCAGCGTCCAAAGAAACGGTGGCGGTCGGAAAGCTTGTAATCGATGCGGTTGGTGACGGCCCAATAAGGCGAGACCCAGGGAACGCTGACAGCGAGATAGTTGTTGAGCGGTTCAGCGCTTGGGCTCAGAGGATCGTTGTTCGGGATGGGCAGCATGTTTTTGTAGACATCGTAGGCCGGGTTCATGATGCGCGAGCGCGGCAGGATGTTGCCGGGGAAGGGCGTGCGGATGAAATGTCCGGCGCGGCTTTCGTCGGCGCGCACGCTCAGCGGGTCGTAGATCTGGTAGCGGGTGGCGTCGGCATTCAGGAGTTGCGAGAAGTCCCCTTCACGGTTTGCCATGGTGGGGAACGTGTGGTTGAAGTTGATGGGATTCGGAGGAATGACCCGGCGGAAGCCGACATAGCTGAAGAAGAAGAACAGCCTGTCTCTGCCGTCGTAGATCTTTGGGAGAATCACTGGGCCGCCGATGAAGCCGCTGTAGTGATTCCTCTTGCCTGAAAGCTGTTTGGGCGTGTCGCGAAGTTCATTGGCCAGGGCCGTGTCGCCGGCGGCTTCCGCTTCGGCGATGCGGCGGTAGTAGAGTTGGCGCGTGAAGAAGGGCGTGGCGTTCCAGCGCGTCTGTTCGTGGATGTTGCTGGCGCCGCCGTGGAATTGATTGGTTCCGGATTTCGACATCATGGCGACGACGATGCCGGAAGTATGGCCGATGGAGGAGTCGAAGCCGCCGGTCTCGATCTTGATTTCCGAGATCTCGTCGGAGTGGACGACGTAGCCGACGAGACGGCCTCCGCTGCCGTTGTTCGATGCGCCGTCGATGGCCCATTCGTTGCTGCCGACGTTGCCGGCTACCTTGTAGTCCGAAGTCGAAGCCTGGTCGCCCGGGCCGATGACGCGCACTTCGCCGTTGCTCTGAACGCCGGGCGCCATGCGCGCGAAGAGGGTGATGTTCGACGAAGAGACGGGAACTCCCGCCTGGGTGCGGTTATCGACAACGCGGCCGGACGAAGCGGACGAAGTGTCGATCAGGGGCGCTTCGGCGGTGACGGTGACGCTGTCGGTAACCGCGCCGACCTCGAGCGTGAGATTGATCTCGACGCGGCTGGAAACGGTCAATACGATGCCGCGCCGGATGATGGTGCGGAACCCGGGCGCCTCCGCGCTGACCTGGTAGTTGCCGGGAAGCAGCAGACTCGCTTCGTAGTAGCCGGTCTCGTTGGTTGTCAATGGAACGGTCGTGTTGGTGTCGGTATTGGTGACGCGGACGCTGGCTCTGCCGATGACAGCCGCCTGGTTATCCAGGACGCGCCCGAAGATCGCGCCGCGTGTCTCCTGCGCGAGCGTGGGAGACACGCAGTATACAGTAGCAAGCATGATGGCAATTCGCCTCATGGTTCCCTCGATTCACTTGCAGCAAAGTTGACAGCAGCCTCTGAGGGCACAGTATATAGCAGCAGAACCCGAACCGGAGATTTGATTGGCCACGGATGGACACAGATGAACACAGATAAAGAAAAACGTAAGGCATGATCCGTGTGAATCCGTGTTCATCCGTGGCCGAATTTGCTTTTCTAGATTGCTGGGATACGCCAATCATTTCTGACGTCAGGTTTAGAATTGGGACAAGCGTATGCATAAATCTTTTCCCATCACGCGCCGGGCGTTTGCCGGGTCGGCCGCACTCGCCGCGCTGCCGCCGCAGGCGGGAAGCGCCAGGAAGCCGGCACAGGAACGGTATCGCGCCGTCAGTTGGTGGCTGACGGCGGACGACGTAGCGTGGCCGAACGACGAACTGATGGACAGGATCCGCCGGCGGGCGGACCGTTGCGCGGCGAGCGCAGTCAACTGCTGCCTGGTTTTCGGCGTGCATTTCCGCTGGGACTTCATGCCAATGTGGGGGCGGGTGCATGACCTGCTGCGGTTCATCGCAGACGAACTTCACGAGCGGGACATCATGCTGATTGACCATCACTCGTCGGTGCTGACGCACCGGGCGCGCAACCGGGAGGAGGCGCTGAACATATCCCGCCGCAACCGGCACCACGTGCCGTTCTATCCGACGGTGGAGGCGGCGGCGGAATGGAAGTTTGATGGGCGTCGCCTGAACGACTGGCGGATGCTGGATGTGGAAACCGGAAAACCCGTGTATCTGCCGGCTTACAACGCGGAGCAGTTCTGTATGAACAACGCGGAATTCCGGCAGGCGTACGGGAAGTATGTCCGGCAATTGGTCGCCGAGACGGG
>DASTMK010000495.1:0-2978 GCA_035714225.1 Bryobacteraceae bacterium
GCTGGTATTCGATTCGTAAGTGCGAATCTCGAATACCCGGGGGGTCTTGCGGCCCTCCGTTGGCGGCACTTCGATGTTGGGCATGGAATCGAAGCCGCGCAGCAGGGAACACTCCATACGCTGGAACGGCAAGCCAGGCGCGCTATAAAACTTCCGGGCGGCCTCGATATATTCCTTGTCGGCGGCCATCTTCTGGGCTACCGACTCCATCGCAGAAAGCGTGGGATAACTGGTGACGACCAGCAGAAAAGGGCTGTCTTCGGCAATGAGGCTGGCGAACGCGCCCACCGGTCCGGCTCCGGCGCGTTTGAGCGCGGGAACCGCTGCCTTTCCGATGAATTCCCCGAGGCGTTGCATCTGATTATCACTACCGTTCCGCAGTTTGGCGACGCGCATCTCAATAATGGAGCGGGCCGCCTTAGCCGCCGCACCGGACGGGGCAAACGAGGCGGCAAGCGCGGAAGACGCGATGAGGTTTCGGCGAGTCATATAAATCGACTGTACAACAGCGCGTTCCTCCGTGACTTGCACGGGGTTCCAGGCGCGTATAATACTCCCATGCCGAGACGAGCCACGCTCGCTGACGTGGAGATCGACGTTGAAACCGGGCCCAAGCCCGTGGCGCTTGAAACGGACCCGGGCGATCCTTTTCGCATTCTCCTGTTAGGAAACTTCAGCGGCCGCCGGAACCGCGGCCCTTCTGAACGCGTGTCCACGGAGCGCCGTCCCGTATTGGTGGACCGCGACAATTTTGAAGCCGTCATGAAAAAAATGGCGCCGCGCGTAACGCTGGCGCCGGAGACGGTGGATGCTCCGGAACTGGACCTTCAGTTCACAGATCTGGACCATTTCCATCCCGATCATCTCTATGATTCGCTGCCGGTCTTCGCCGCGCTTCGCGAGTTGCGGAAGAAAGCGGACGATCCGGCGGCATTCCGGACGCTGGCGGCAGAGTTTGCGCCATCCTCTCCCTCCCAACCCGCACCCGCCGTCCCCGAACCCGAAGCTTTCGCCGCGGGCAGCCTGCTGGATCAGATCCTCGAGAACGAACCTCGAAGCAGCGGAGCGGCTGCCTCCCGCCGCGGCGATCCCATGGCATCGTTTCTCCGGAGCATTGTGGCTCCTTACCTGGTACCGGGCCGCGATCCGAAACAGGATGATCTCGTCGCACACATCGACAACACGACTAGTGCGCGGATGCGGGCTATTCTGCATGCCGCCGATTTTCAAGCGTTGGAGTCCCTCTGGAGAGTGGTGTTTTTTCTCACCCGCCGCCTGGAGACCGGAACCGATCTCAAACTCTACCTTCTGGATCTGACCCGGGAAGAGTTTGCGGAGACGCTGGCGGGAGACGATTTGAGAAGATCGGAACTCTACCGCCTGTTGGTCGATGAGGTTTCCGTTAGCGGTACTCCGCCGTGGGCGGTCATCGCAACGGATTACACGTTCGACAATTCGATCGAAGACGTGGAACTACTCGGCCGGATCGCACTCATTGCGGAACGCGCACGCGCTCCTTTTCTCGGACGGGCGCATGAGCGGGTGCTCGGCATTTCTTCCCTGGCCAGTTCGCCCGATCCGCACTCCTGGTCCACCGGAAACGATCCGGCGTGGAGCATCCTTCGCGAACTTCCGGAATCACGCTGGCTCGCCCTGGCACTGCCACGTTTTTTGTTGCGTCTGCCTTACGGCAAAGAGACGTCGGAAACGGAACAGTTCGCATTTGAAGAGATGGAGGCCGCTGTCCGCCACGAATCGTACCTCTGGGGAAACCCCGGCTTTGCCTGTGCGATGGCGCTGGGACAGGCGTTCTCGGAATACGGTTGGGGCATGGAACCGGGCGCTGTGCTGGAGGTAGGTGGGCTGCCGGTTCACACGTTCCTGGAGGATGGAACACCGGCAATGAAGCCTTGCGCGGAGGTGTGGCTTACCGATAAAGCGATCGAGGTGATTACGGCCAAAGGTCTAATTCCGCTGATCTCCAAAAAGGGTAGCGATTCGGTGCGCCTCGGCCTTTTTCAGTCGGTGTGTGGAACGAAACTCGGCGGGCGTTGGGCTAGTTGATCCGTACTTCGTCGCCGGGATTTACACCTTCCGTAATGGCTGCGTGGGTCGTGTTTGTCAATCCTACCTTCACCGGACGCTTGGCGAATCCGATGCCGGACTTTACACGAACGAACGACTGCCCGCCTTCGTTTTGGATGGCCGAAAGCGGAATGATCGTGGCATCGTCCTTTTGCTCGACGATAACGTCCGCCCAGGCGGAGAGATCTGGAATCACGCGGGGATCGGAGCCATCGATGACCACCTTGACAGGCACGTTTCGCACGTAATCGCCGGCACGCCGGTTTCCCGTTGCCAGCGCTCCGATACTATATACTTTGCCTTTGAATTTCGCTCCCGGAAACGCATCCACGCCGATGTGAGCCAGTGCACCAACGCGCAGATCGCCGATTTCAGCCTGGTTCACAGTGCCTTCGATCTGCATATTGGTGGGATCCACGATCTTCATGATCCGCTGTCCCGGAGTAACGAGATCACCTTCCTGAACCTGGGCCATTTCCTGACCGCGCCAGATGGACTCCATCACCGCCAGGCCATCCATCGGCGCATGAATTGTCAGTCTTTTGATATCCGTGACGTGCCGGTCGAGATGCCGTTCCTGCCGCTCGGAAGTAATCTCCAAAATACGTAATTCGGCGGCATGGGCGATCTTTTTCGAAGCGAGATCTTCCTGCAACTGCTTGTAGCGCGCGGCGGATTCCTCCACCTGCAATTCAATCAGTTCCTTGTCGATCGGCGTTCGCAGCTCGATAGCGCCGGCTTCGAGGGTCCACCCGTCGAGATCCGCTTTGGCAACACGCAACGACTGCTGGAGTTGATCCCATTCAATCGCCTGCTCCGCTCTGCGCTTTTCAATGTCGTTGTGGGCCTGCCGCACCATGTCGGTCACATCGTCGATGTGATCCTGTGCGGTC
>DASTMK010000496.1:0-3888 GCA_035714225.1 Bryobacteraceae bacterium
GTGGCAGATCGCCACTCCTTTTTCGGCCTGAGCAGGACATAGGTGTCGCTCAAATTGACGCCCATGGGATCTGTGGCGATCTCGGGCCGGCCGATCCGGCTCACGGTTGTGATCACTTCGGGAAACTCGGCCAAAGCCTGCTCGAGTGAACTGACCATCCGGACCGACTCCGAAAGGGAGGCACTGGGCAAGCGGACGGCGTGTATCGCCAATGCGCCTTCCTCCAGCTTGGGCAGAAACTCCGAACCGAGAAATGGAACCAATGCGACGCATCCTGCGACGACTGCGAGGGCGGCAGCAATTGTCAGGGCGCGCCGGCGCATGGTCAGATCGAGGATTGGCGCGTACCAAAGCCGAAGCCGCCGAACGATCGGGTTCTCTTCCGCATGACGATGGTCTTCCGCTTCCGATGCCGGCCGGACAGGCCGTTTGCTTTCGCGCAAAAAGGTCGCACAAAGCGCCGGTATTAGCGTAAGGCTCAGAACCAGGGCCGCTGACAGGGCGAGCACGACCGTAAGACCCATGGGACGAAACATCTTGCCCTCCATGCCCACTAGCGAAACAATTGGAAGGTATGCGGCGATGATCAGGATCTCTCCGAACTGGCTCGCCTTTCGCACCTCCACGCTGGCTGCAAGGATCGCCGCCCGCCGCTCCTCCGGCGTGAGGGATCGCCCAAGCTTCACACGCTCATCCGTCAGGCGGCGGACACAATTTTCCACGATAATCACGGCCGCATCGACGATCAGGCCGAAGTCGATTGCGCCAAGGCTCATCAAATTCGCAGAGATGTTGAAGTAGCGCATCCCGGCAATGGCCGCCAGCATCGACAACGGGATGGCGGAGGAAACAATCAAACCCGCGCGAAGCTGGAGGAGGAACAGGAACAGAACGGCGATAACGATCAGCCCGCCCTCGGCGAGGTTATTGAATGCTGTTTTGACGGTGCGGTCGACAAGCTCGCGCCGGTCGTAGTAAATGTCGATACTGACTCCCGGCGGCATAGCCTTATTGAGCTCATTGAGACGCTGGACGACGCGGCCGGACACCTGTCGGCTGTTCTCGCCTTTGAGCATCATCGCGACGCCCATTACGGTTTCGCCTTTACCGTCCCTCGTCGCGGCGCCTTGCCGGATCTGGGCGCCGCTGCGGACATCCGCCACGGAATGGATGTATACCGGAGTTCCGTTGGCCGCGCCCACTACGATATTTTCAATGTCCCGAACGTCTTCAATCAGCCCTACTCCGCGAATCAGTTGCTGTTCACCACCGCGTTCGAGGTAGGCGCCTCCAACATTCAAATTGTTCCGCCGTAAAGCTTCCGATACCTGTTGGAGTGGGATATTATGGCTGACCAGCTTCGCCGGATTCACCAGGACTTCGTATTGCTGTTCCTCTCCTCCAAAGCTGTTCACTTCCACAACGCCAGGCACCATTCGAAGTTGAGGTTTGATGAACCAGTCGAGAAGCGTACGCAGTTCTTTCAGACCGTACGTCCGGGCGGAGCCTGGAGCCACCTTCAGGGTGAACTGCACAATCTCGCCCAACCCTGTGCTCACCGGAGCCAGTTCGGGAATGATTCCTTCAGGAAGTTGCTGTTGTGCCTCCAGCAAACGTTCCAGAACCAACTGCCGGGCCCGATAGATGTCCATGCCATCTTCGAACACGACGGTTACCTGCGACAGCCCGAACTGTGAAATGGATCGAACGCTTTCCTTCTGGGGGAGATTGCTCATTGCCACTTCGATCGGGAACGTAACGTATTGCTCCATTTCGAGCGGTGTAAACGAGGGTGCCTTGGTGTTGATTTGGACCTGGTTGGTGGTGACGTCCGGAACGGCGTCTATTGGCATGTCGAGCGCCGAGAAGATGCCGGCCGCTGCCAGCAACGCCGTCAACGACACGACCAGATAGCGGTAATGAATGCTCCAAGCGAGAATTTTGTCGATCAATGCCCGTGCTCCGATTCAAGCTGCTTTGCAAGAAACGCAGACTTCAGTTGAAACGCTCCCTTAACCACAACCGGTTCTCCCTCCTTGAGGCCCGCCGTAATCTCGGTCAAAGCCCCGTCGCCGAGTATTTGCACCTCACGAGCCTCGAAATGAAGCTCCGCCTTGCGGACAAACACGATCTGTCTTCGATTGATCGTCTGGATAGCATCCACCGGGAGCGCCAACGCGGTGTGCGTATCCGTCGTCGGGATGGCCAGGTTCGTGAACATTTCCAGCCGCAGCCGGCCATCCCGGTTGGGTACTTCGAAACGAACGGCGGCAGTACGAGTCTGGGGATTGAGGATGTCGCGGATGGTTGCAATGCACCCCTGAATCGTCTGGCCGGGATACGCGTCAACTGTGATAGAGGCTGATTGGCCGATTTGAATCTTGCCCAGGTCCTTTTCGTAAACCTGCGCTTCCACGTACACGCGCGACAGATCGGCGACCGCGAACAACACGCTGCCGGTATCGGCCACATCTCCGGGCGCTGCTTCGGCATTGATAACGACCCCGGCGAAAGGCGTCCGGATTGTCGTGGAACTCGGGTCCGCACCTGCGGGCACGCCGAATCGCTTCAGACGCATCTCGATGCCGGCGATCGCACTCTCCTGGGCACGAATCGCCTCTTCCAATGCGCGCGCCTCCGTCTCCGCGGCCTCTGCTTCTTTTGCGGGCACAGCACCGATCGCAACCAGGCTCCGGCTTCTGCCGGCTTGGCGGCGAGCGTTTGCATGCTGTATTTTCAGCCGCTGCAACTCCGCTTGTGCAGTCGCGATCTGAGATGACAGTTCGCCGGCTTCGATGTTGTCCAGGTGGGCCAATACTTGATCTTTCCGCACCCGGTCGCCTACCTTCGCTACGACCTGTTCCACACGCCCCCTGGCCAGCGGCCGCAGATGGACAATCCGGCTCTCGATCGGTTGGACTGTTCCCGTGACTCGAACTTCGTCCTGAACGGTGCGCATTCGAACTGGCGCGACCTCGATGCCGGCACGCTTCTGAGCATCCAGACTGAGTTCGACGACGTTCGCTTCCTCCAGGTACTTTTCCGGGTGCGCCTCGTCGTTTGTCCGCTGTCCTTCAGCAGGCTCCTCACGTGCGGCATCTTCTTTCCCGGCACAACAGGCAAGAGAAAGTGCAACTACCAAAACCAGCCATTTCATTGCAGTGGACCTCCCACGGCCTTCTCCAGTTCGGCAAGGCTTCTTCGCAGTTCCGCTTGTAGATCAATCGAGGTGAGCTGAAGATCCAGCGCTCGCCTTTGCTCCGCGAGGACATCGAGCAGACGCAGTTGACCCAACTGGTAAGCTTGCCGAATTACATCAAGGTTACTTTCGCTTAGCGAGATGGCTTGCCCATCTAAAGATGCGAGAGCCGTTCGCGAACTCTCAAATTGACGCCAAGCCGCCTCGACTTCAAGAGGAATGGCCCGCTCCAGGTATTCCAGCCGGTGTTGAGCCGCCCTGGTGCGGGCCGCCGCCGCTTCAATGTTTCCAAGATTTCGATTTCGGGAAAACAACGGAATCGATATGCCCACCTGCAAGAGGTCATCGCGATCCCGGAGTGGCGTAAGCTGGTTCGCGGCGTTGAGACCCAACTGATCGTCGAACCTGGAGGTCACGCGGCTATAACTCACCGAAGCCATCACATTCGGCCGGGCTTCGGCTTCCGCCAGCGAAATCTCCGCCTCTGCGAATTGCCGGGCAAACCGCAGCAATCGCAAATCGGGTCTCTGGCCGGCCGCCTTGCTCGCCAATCCTTCCAAGGGGATTGTGGAGGGAACCGCCCCGGCGGCGGCAGTCCAGGTTTCACCGGACGCGACCCCTATGAGCCTGGAGATATCGGAGCGAGCCGCCTCCATCCGCCCGGACGCTACGGATCGTTGCGCTTCGAC
>DASTMK010000497.1:0-6632 GCA_035714225.1 Bryobacteraceae bacterium
GAAGCGCTGCGCTCTTCAGCCAGACCGACGGCTTCGTCTTCCCCCTAGATATTCGGACCTACGCATATCATCTCTATGATGGGTTCTCATGGATCCGCGGCCGCAACACGCTGAAAATTGGCGGTGAGTATCGTGCTTTCGGCGAGAACAGCGACTTTCCGACCAACCTTAAACCGACCTTCACTTTCTTCGACCTCATGGACTTCGCCGATGATGAAGTCCTCAGCGTCGCGGCTCGCGTAAGTCCGACGACGGGCCGCCCCGCGGGCACCTACCGCAACTTCCGCCAAAAGGAGTTCGGGATCTTCGTTCAGGACGACTGGAAGATCACGCGCCGCCTCACGCTGAACCTCGGCTTGCGCTATGACAACTTTGGCCCGCTCACCGAAAAGAACAGTCTGCTATCCACGCTCGTCTTCTCCGACACCAACCTGGCTAACGCAGGCATCGTGCAGCGCGATCCTCTATACGAGCGCGACAACAACAACTTCGCGCCGCGAGTAGGATTCGCCTGGGACCCCACCGGCAACGGCGCATGGGCCATTCGCAGCGGCTTCGGCATCTTCTACAGCCGCCTCTGGTCGAACTTCACCGGCAACACGCGCTTCAACACCCCCTACTCTCTGCCCGTGACATTGTCGGCGCTGTCGGGTCAGGACGCGTCCGGTGTTTATCGCATTCCCTTTGTCGGCGATCCGGCGTTCGTGCGGCCGCTCGATGACAAAAACGGCTCCACTGCCTTCCGCCCCTCGTTACAGGCCGTCGATCCGACCATCCGTGCGCCTTACAACATGCAGTGGACGCTCAATATCCAGCGCCGCCTGCCTGCGGACTGGCGCGCCGAGTTGGCCTATCTCGGCAGCGCGGGCCGCAAGCTTCTGCTTCGCAATGAAATCAACCGCTTCTCCGGCGACGGTGCGGATGGCGTGATCAACCGCGTCAATCGGAGCTTCGCCTCCATCGTATAGGGCTCGAACGGTGTTTCTTCGATATACCACGCGTTCACCGCGAGCGCTGTCAAACGCTTCTCGCACTCCTATATGGCGCAGGTGGCCTACACCTTCTCCCGCTCTATCGACACCGACTCGGAACCGTTCGGGGGCGGGGCTGGCGAGCTTCAGGGTAGCCAGGAAGTAGCGAATATCCGGCTGGACCGGGGCCTGTCCGCTTTCGACGCAACGCACCGGCTGGCGCTGAACTTCATCTGGGAAATGCCTTTCCTGCGTGCAAACCGCGGCCTCGCGAGCTCGATTTTCGGTGGATGGCAGCTCGGAGGGATTGTGTCGGCGCAGTCGGGATTCCCGTTCACGGTCATCACGGGCGTGGATACGAACCTCGATGGCGTATTAACGGACCGGCCCAATCTTGTTGGAACAAGCGCTCCTCTTGTGGGCAGTTCGCCAAAACATTTCTCCGACGGCGCGTTTGGCGATGCCGCCAACTGGACCACCCTTTTCAGACCCGCTCCGGCCGGCGCCGTTTCCCAGCTCGGCAGGAATACTTATCGCGGTCCCTCTTTCGTAACCGTCGACGCGTCTCTGACGAAGGCGTTCAGCATGCCGTGGGAAGGCAGCGCGATCGAGTTTCGCGCCGAGTTTTTTAACCTGACCAACCGCGTGAATCTTCGCGGTCCGTCGAATTCTCTCGGCACCTTCAACGCCACAACGCAACGCTGGTCGAACGTAAACTTTGGCCGCTCTACACTGGCCTTCGAAGGTCGTCAGATCCAGTTTGCGCTCAAGTTCCGGTTTTGAGCGTGTGCGCAGGTTAGCGTTCATCCGTTGGACGGCTCAGAACCCCGCCGCCGTAATAGGGGGTTGAATCCCAGAGGACTTCGCTGCCCGTCAGCCGGGGATCGCCTGTATCTTTCAGGATGCGGTCCAACTGGGATCGTAAATGATTCCCGATTTTCTCCTGTCCGGCGCTGGCCGCAAGGTTGGTAAGCTGATGCGGGTCCTGCTTCAGGTCATACAATTCCTCGGCCGGCCGCTTTGCGCACGCCATTTCGTAATAGCGCTGGAACCGGGTGGAGGACCGGTTTGCGATCACAAAATCCATGGAAGGCGAAGTATCGATATCTCCGTAGTCGGGCGGGTCGCCGGCGGGCCAGCGCTCCGGAGCGAAGTTGCGGATGTAGAGATGATCGTAGGTCCGGATGGCGCGCATGGGATATCCAGCTCCACCGGCGCGGCGCCTTGTGTGCCGCTCGCGGCCCGTGACGGCATGGTTGCGCCCGTTCTCGACCCTGCCATCCCTTCGCGATGTCAGAATGCTCAGCTGGCTGCGCCCGGTTATCGCGCGTGGGCGTTCAATACCCGCAGCCTCGAGGAACGTCGGGGCGAGATCGGTATGGCTCACCATGTCGTCCACCACCCGCCCCGGCGGTATCCGTTCCGGCCACATGACAGCTAAGGGCATGCGCGTGCCGGAGTCGTAGAGATTCGTCTTGGCGCGTGGAAACGGCATGCCGTTGTCGCTGGTGACTACCACGATGGTGTTCTGAAGGCGGCCCGATTTATCCAAAGCGGCCACCATGTCTCCCACGGCCCGGTCGAACCGCTGGATCTCGAAATAATAATCCAGGATGTCCCGGCGGACTTCCGGTGAATCCGGAAGCCAGGCGGGAACGCGAACATGCTCCGGATTCATGCCGGAGCGCTCACCGGTCCCCGGCTCATAGGGACGATGCGGGTCCTGGCTGCCGAACCAGAAGCAAAACGGGGCGCCGGCGGGAGTCTGGTCGAGAAATTCGGTGAACGATTTGAAGGGTGGGCCTGCAGGGTTGTGATCCCATCCGCCGGCGCGAAAGTCGCCTGGCCCCCATCCTTTCCCCATCGATCCGATGTGGTAGCCCGCGCTCTTCAACAGTTCCGGATACGCCGGATATTCCTCGCGCCGGAGCGTGCTCCACAGATTGCCGCTCTCTTTGAGCCGCCAGATATGCTGCCCGGTTAAAATGCCGGCGCGCGACGGCGTGCAGGAAGGAGACGCGCAGAAGGCATGCGTGAAGCGCACACCTTGCGCTGCAATCCGGTCGAAGTTCGGCGTTCTCACAACGGGGTCGCCGGCCGCGCTGGTGTGCAGCCAGGACTGGTCGTCCGAGATCAGAAACAGCACGTTGGGACGCGCCGTCCGTTGCGCTTTGAGGATGTGGAACGGCGCCGCCCCGCCTGCCAGCAACAGATCCCGTCTTCTCATTTGGTCCACCCCCCAGGTTCCGGCTGTGCCTGCGGCCGGGGCTCGGTGCGTGCTTCTTTCAGGAACTGCTGGACCTTGGCCATCACCGCGGGCTGCTCCGCTGCCACGTTCCGCGTCTCCGCGATATCGGTTTCCAGGTCGTACAATTCCAGGGGCCCGTCCGGTTCCGGGCGGACCGCCTTCCAATCGCCCATGCGTAAGGCTTGCCTCGGAATCTCTTTCGCGAACTTCCGCGTCTTGGCGTCGTAGCGGGGCAACTCCCAGTAGAGATACTCGTGCCGTGGCTGGTCTCCACGCCCGAGCAGCGTAGGCGCCAGAGACAAGCCATCTGTCTTCGGGATTTTCCGGATACCGGCAAGTTCCGCCAGCGTGGGCAGAACGTCGTAGAACGAACAGAGGTGTCCGGTCTCGCTCCCGGCCTGGATCTTGCCGGGCCAACGGGCCACGAGCGGCGTACGGATACCGCCTTCATAGAAGTTCTGCTTGTGGCCGCGCAAACCGCCGGTGCTGCCGAAGTAATCGTCTTTCCAGAGGGGTGTCGCCGCGCCGTTGTCGCTGGTAAAGAACACGATCGTGTTGTTGTCGAGCCCCAGCGACTCGATCAGCGCCAGGATGCGTCCCACATCGCGGTCCATGCGCGTGATCATCGCCGCGTAAGCGGCACGGGGAGTATCCTGTGGAGCGTAGTGGTTGCGCGGATCGCGGTACGGCTTTTCCGGGAACTTGCCCCGGTAGGAATCGATAGAATCTTCCGGTACCAGCAGCTCCAGGTGTGGGGTAGTGAAAGGCACATAGCAAAAAAACGGCTGGTTGCGACTCCGTTTGATGAAGTCGAGAGCTTGGTCCGCGATCGCGTCGTGCGAATACGTCGTGCGCTTGCCGGTTCCGTTTCCAGGCAGCGGATATCTTTCACCGTTTTTGTAGAGGAATTCCGGGTAGTAAAAGTGCGCGTGCACCTGGTGCAGATACCCGAAGAATTCATCAAAGCCCTGTTTCCAGGGAACGCCGTCGGTGCCGATGTCGCCCAGACCCCACTTTCCGAACACGCCGGTTTTGTAGCCGGCGCCTTTCAGCACTTCGCCGATCGTGACATCGCCGGCCAGCAGCGGCACGCCACCCGTGTTGGCGCGCACGGACGTATGCCCCATGTGATAACCGGTCATCAGCACACTCCGCGATGGCGCGCAGACGGTGCAGCCGGCATAAGCATCGGTGAACCGCAAGCCCTCGGACGCCAGCCGGTCTATGTTCGGTGTGCGAATCTGCTTTTGCCCGTAGCAGCCGAGATCGCGGTAGCCCAGATCGTCGGCCATCGCGAAAACAATATTCGGCGGCCGCGTGGGAGCACTGTTGCCGTATGTGGGAGCGAGCAGCGTGCTGGCTGCACCGCCGAGAAATTCTCTGCGCCTGAGACCTTCCATATCTGCCCTGAACGTATCAGCATCCGGCGGATCGGGTCAAACCCGGCCGGAGCCGCTTTCGAAAATGGTAATCTGGTGACCGCGAATGGAAGCCCTTTTCATTCTGCTGCTGGGCGTGATCGCGGTGCGCTGTTATTTACTGAGCCGCCGCTTGAAGCGGCTGCTGGAACAATCGAAGCGGAACGAGCGCCAGATTCAGGAATTGACCGCCCGCGTGTACGCGTTGGAGACAGGCGCTCCAGCAATGACGGTTGACACGCCGCCGGTTGAGCAGACTGCACTTTCGACAGAGGCGCAACCTGCGCAAGACGCAGAACCCGTCCCCGCCGATGCCGGATTGGTCCCCGAGCCGGCGCCACCGCCGCGGCGCCGTACTTTCAGTGGCGAGGAATGGGAAGCCGTTGTCGGCGGAAGCTGGCTCAACAAAGCCGGCGTTCTGGTGCTGGTCATCGGCATCGCGTTGTTTCTCGGTTATTCGTTGACGAACCTTGGCGCGGGCGGGCGCGTCGCCGTCGGATACGGGGTGAGCGTATCCATGCTCGCCCTGGGCATCGCGATAGAGCGCCGCCCGCCATACATCGTTTTCGCACGAGGTCTGATCGGCGGCGGATGGGCGGCGCTCTATTTCACTACCTTTGCACTGCATGCGTTGCCGGCTGCACGCCTGGTGGAAAGTCCTCTCGTTGGTGCGCTGCTGCTATGCGGTGTGGCCGCGGGAATGGTTCTGCATTCACTGCGCTACCGCTCCGAAGTAGTTACCGGACTGGCTTTCTTCATCGGTTTCGTCACGCTGGTGATCGCTCCGGCGCCGGGCCTTTCGCTTCCGGCTTCCGTGCCACTGGCGGCGGCTTTGCTGTTTGTGGCCAGGCGGTTTGAATGGACCCGAATGGCTGTCGCCGGGCTCGTCTTCACCTATAGCGTTTACGTCCTCGAGGCACAGCCGGAATGGGCCATGGCGGGCCACCCGGTGCTCTGGCTGTACTGGATTTTGTTTGAAGGCTTCGACCTGCTGAGGATCACCAGTGACCGGCGGGGCGAAAGCATTGGGCGCACCCTTTTCCCCCTGAACGCCTGCGGATTTCTGGGCGCGGCGTTGTTGCGCGCGCGGGATATCGATTACTTCCTTTTCGCCGCCGCGGCGGCGTACGCCGTAACCGCCATCGTGCGTGCCAAGTTGCGCCGCCGCGAGGCGGCCGGTGCGCCGGACCAGGGTCCTTTCGCAATGGTCCCGGGAACGTTCGAAGCAGCGGTAACCATCTCCGCCGGAGTTCTGGCCGCCGCGTTTTTACAGCGTTTCACCGGTTGGCGCGCGAACATCGCACTGCTGATGGAAGCGGAGTTCCTGGTGTTATCGGGCTTGCTGCTTCGCGAGCGCTACTTGCGAACGCTGGGCGCGCTGGTGTTCGCAGTGCCGGTATTGAAGCTGTTGCTGGTGGATGTTCCCAAGGGCGGCGAATTTCAAACTTTCGGCCCCGCGCTCTTCAACTGGACCCCGGCGGCTTGCATCATCATGGCCGCGGCATTTGTGAACCGTGTCCTCACCCGGTCCGGACCGGCATACACTCACGCCGGAGTTCTATTGCTTGCGCTGGTGCTGGCTTTTGAGCTGCCGCACGCACAGATTGGCCTGTGGTGGATGATTGCCGCCATTCCCATGTTCGCCGCCGCCGAGAGAACGTTCGTAACGGAATTCCGTTACGACGCCTATGCGCTCGGTACGCTTGGAACCATCTTCCTGTGGCTGACACAACTTTCCCGGACCCACCCCTGGTGGCCGGTCGCCGCCGGCGCCGCTCTCGCGTGCGCCGCAACCATCGCGGCTTTTATCAACCGGCCGCGCTCCGAACGGGAACGGCAGCTTGTGGACATTTTCACTTCGGGCGCCGCCGTTCTGCTATCGGCCACGTTCTTCTGGCGCGTGTTGGATGAGCGCGCCGTCGCGCCGGTTTGGGCGGCGATTTGCGCCGGCCTGGTCCTGGCAGCGAGGCGCATAAACGTCCCCAAATTGCGGTG
>DASTMK010000498.1:0-5392 GCA_035714225.1 Bryobacteraceae bacterium
GTGAACCAGCCGCGCCGCGGGATGTTTGTCGTCAGCCTGAGTGAAGAGGAGTTGCAGAAGATCAACAGCCTCCGGCTGGTGTTGGAGGCCGAAGCGCTGCGTCTGTGCTCCGCGCGCTCGACGCCGCAGAATCTTCGCAAGCTGGAGCAACTGGCCGACAGGATGGAACGCAGCACAGGCACCACCGCGCTCGAAGCGACGCGAATGGATCTCGAGTTTCACCGCGCGATGTGGAGTTTCAGCGGAAATGAGTTTCTCGAGAAGACTCTAACGAGCGTAACCGCGCCACTGTTCGCCTACGCCGTGCTCACCAAGCCGAAAGCGGAGAAGATGCGAATGATCCTCGATTCGCACCGCCCGCTGGTGGAGTTTGTGGCCGGTACCTCCAGGCGCACCGCCGACGACGTGATCTTCGATCATTTGTCGCTGCGCTGGGCCGAGCCGGACAAATACTCCTCCCGCCGCGTTCGTAATGGAGGCGCATCCTGAAAATCAAAACGCTCCCTGGAGCGTCGCGCGAGAGCGAACGTGCGGTCCGGACTCTCCGCCCGCGCCTACGAATTCCCGGCCGATACGGAAAAATTTGGTGTCGGCCAGCGCGATGGGAAGGCTGCCGGCAACGGTTGATGTAGCGGTCCTCGGGTCGTAAGACCAGATCTCGGCGGAGAACGAATCGGTGTAGCCGCCGAACAATAGAACGCTTCCCGTTGGGCCGGCCAGCGCCCACCACGCCCGGCGAGCAACCGGGAGGCGGCCGGCCGGACTCCATTGGTCGCCCGCGGGATCGTATTCCCAGACATCGTCCAGATTCGCGGCCGCGCCGTTTTGGACGGTATAGCCGCCTAATACGTACAGCTTTCCTCCGCTGGCGGCGAACCCGTTCAGACTTCTCGGCGGTCCTGGCAGCGAAGCGCGCGCTTCCCATTTCCGCCGCTCGCTAACCCATCTCCACAAAGTATTCGCCGCCGTCTCATGTTTGCCCGCTTCGCGAATGCCGCCGAAGACGTAAATCCGGCGGCCGAGCTCCGATGCCACGCCGTAGAGGCGCGGTTCGGGAAGATTCATGGCGGGCACGGTTTGCCATTTTCCGTTTTCGAGCCTCAGGCACTCGGCACTCACCGAGCCCTCCGCGCCGCCTCCCCACGCATACAGTGCGCTATTCCACACCAGACAGGCCGCGTCGCTTCTGGGCACGGGCAGCGGAGGGCCTGCGGTCCACATTCCGGTGGCAGCGTCGTATAGATCTGTACGGGCGCTCCAGATCTTCCTGCCGCTCTCCCAGTAGCTTCCGCCGGCGATAATCAACTTGCCGCCGGCGGCGCCCGCGATGTAGCCGGCGCGGGGCTGGGGCATGGGCGTGCCGCTCCTCCAGTTCGCAATCGCCAAAGCCGGCACGATAGCCGCAAGGAACCAACCGGCGCTTCTCACGGATGCACTCCGGCCAGCAGGAACACCGGTTCGCCGGGCAATACGCGGGGACAGGCATGAATGAGCACCACACGGCCGCTTGCCGGGGCCGTATAGGTCTCCAGCACGTTGCCGGTCAAGTCGACCAGGTCCCCGAGCTTCTGCCCTTTTTCGGTCGCGCCGAGAATACTGGTGTGCGGAATCAGAAACCCGCGATGGCCGGCGAGAATGCTCTGGTCGATGTTGCCGTCGCCCAAAAGGTGCAGAGGAGATGGAGCAGCCCGCGGAGGTTCGGAGGTGATGCCCATATGCGCCAGCAGGTTTCGCAGCCCCTGTTTGTAGATCGAAAGATCGTCCGGATGGATGCGGCCGGCGCCGCGCGCTTCGGTATAGATCGACGGCACGTTGCGAGCCTTCGCCGCCGATACGGTGCGGCCCGGCGGCACATTGGGATGCGCCCAGATCACCGGCGCGCCGAAAGCGAAGGCGGCGGCGCGCGATCTCGCGTCCGTCGCGTCATATCCAACCAGCAGCGGCATCTCGCAGGCGACTCCGGCGCTGTGCAGGTCGGCATACAGGTCGGCCAGCGGCAGCAACGTTTGATCGAAGTACCAGGCGATGGCCTCGGTTGGGGAGCCGTCCGCCCGGCCCGGAAACACCCGCGCGAGATTCGCGCCGTCCAGCGGGCTGGTTCGCGTACAGCTCCAAACGGCCGGTGCGTTCAGTGCGGGCACGGCAACGAAGTCCCCCTTCATGCTCGCGGGAGACAGTTCCGCAAAGATTTCCAGAATTGCGCGTACGCCTTCATATTCGTCTCCATGCACGCCCGCCGACACCAGCAGTAGCGGACCGCTCTCATCGCCGCGGACCACCAAGACGGGGAAGCCGATCTCCTGCCCGCCCGCTGTAAACTGAAACTCCAGGCTGTGGCGGGAAGCGCGTGGAAAATCCTCCAGGCGGAAGTTGTCGGGATGCATGGCTTATTGCCCGGAGCCCAGAACCCACTCGCGCGAGAACCGGGCAAAACGGATGTCCCGGCCGCCATCCGGCAATTGCTGCTGCCACACCGCGACGATGGTTCCGTCTTTCGTCTGCGTCACGCCCGGATAGGAAACCTGGTAGCCGATGGGGTTGGCCAGGATGCGCGGTGTTGAGAACGTCTCGCCTTTGTCGCTGCTGATCGCGACGGTCAACGGAAAACGTGTTACCGGAGAATTGTTCCATACCGCGACGATTTCGTCCGCCGGCCCTTCCAGGCGCCAGAGTGCGGTTGGAGTGTTGTGGCCCACCAATGCGCTTGGTTCGGGATGCGACCAGGTGACGCCGCTGTCCTCACTACGGCTCTGCCAGTGGCGCGAATCTCCCGAGCGCAGAAGCATGAGTATGCTGCCGCCGGCGAATTGCACGATGGAGGGTTCGCACAAGCCGTTCGTCGATCCCGGCGTCTGTTTCGGAACGAACGTGGTAATGCTGCCATGCAGCGTCCAGCGCAACCCGTCGATGGATTTTAGCAGCCCGCTCGCCAGCACCATCTCGCCTTCCGTGCGCGCCGCCATGCCCTTTTCCGCCCACAGGTCCCACGAGATTCCCATCGCGTAGGTTCCATCCAGGAGCTGGATGCCGTTGTGCTGCTTGCCTGGAGTGTACTGTCTCGGAATCTGCACCTCCTGGGGCGCGGACCACGTCGCGCCGTTGTCTTCGCTGCGCACAACATACGTCCATGCTTTATCGATGCGATTCGGAATATTCACGCGCGTGCCGTACACGAACACGCGTGCGCCGTCCACCAGAATGTTGGGGTCGCCGTCGTTCTTCCCGGGGTCGTCGATAAGCAACCGCGGCGTGGACCACGTGCGTCCGCCATCCGCTGATATCGTTCCCATGATCCGGCCGTCGCCGCTGTCCTTCGCATAAGCTCCAAAGACGCACAGCAGGCGCCCGTCCCCCAGCCGCGCAACCTGGGGAATGGTGTTGCGGTGCAATGGGCCGCCATCGGATTTCACCACGGTCCCGGTTTCCAGGGAAGCTGCGAATGCCAGGGCAGGCAGAGCGAATGCGAGAAAGCGCATGGGCCGAGTCTATAAAACTGTCGACAGATTGTAAAGAGCGGCGTCCGTGTGCCGCGGTACGACCGGTAACAGAGTGTATACTGGAAAAACTGCCGCGGGCCCTCCGGCCCCTCCGGTATTGACTGGGCATTGCAAGAGCGAAAGCAGATTTGTTCTCTGCTTCCGAACTGGATATTATCAATCTGCACCGATATACCGCGCATTTTGTATCCGATGCTATTCGGTTACGAATTTTCTGACAGGATTTGTCAGAAATAGGCACCGCTTTCTGCATTCGGGCGGCGGGCTTTCTTGTGACAGCGCCCATCAGGGGCGCGGAAGGGGTCTCTCTTGTCCAAGGCAATAATCCCGGCCTTGATAGGGCTTCTGGTTTGCTCAGGCGTCTGTGCCGCATTACAGGCGCAAGTGCCTCTTAATCCCCCTTTGAAAAATTGGGAGGCGACTGCGGTATGGGCGCCTGCTTCCTCTCCTTCCTCTAACGCGAAAAGGGCCGAGCGCTTCGCCAGCGAAGATGTAGGAACTCCGCTGACATTCGTCGCGATCACACCGTGCCGGCTTTTGGATACACGGGGTTCTTCCGGAATGACCGGGCCTTTTGGCCCGCCCTCCCTGCTTGGCGATCCGTCGCGGAAAGGGGATCTTGCGCGCAAGATCCCTGTACCCAGCTCAAGCTGTGGCGTTCCCGCCGCGGCGGCTTACTCTTTGAATTTTGTGGTTGTTCCTCCGGCCGGAGCGGGAGTGGCGTGGCTTGCTGCCTGGCCTGATGGGGCGCCCTGGCCGGGAACGGTTATTTTGAACGCGCCGGCAGGTGGCGTGGTGGGGGCTTCCGCCGTAGTAGCCAGTGGGCCCGAAGGTGCCATTCAGGTGTTTTCCACGGACCCGACCGACCTGGTGATCGATGTCAACGGATATTATGTGCGGCAACCCGGAATCCAATTCCAGGGGCAGTGGAACTTTGCAACCACCTATGCCAAGGGCGACGCGGTGTTCTATGACGGATCCAGTTACATCGGTTTGTCCGACGGCAATGCCGGCAATGCGCCAGGCAATGGCGTGGCGTGGGCGTTGCTGGCGCAGCAGGGAGCAACGGGCCGGTCCGGGCCGCAGGGAGCTAACGGGCCCGCGGGTCCAGCCGGTCCGGCAGGTTCTGCGGGTCCCATCGGTCCGCAAGGTCTGATCGGCCTGGCAGGTCCTACAGGAGCAACAGGAGCAACAGGCCCGGCAGGCCCGCCTGTTTCTTTCCAGGGCACGTGGAATCCCGCAACAACGTATGCCACTGGCGATGCGGTGTCCTATAACGGATCGAGCTACATCAGCTTGTCCGGCGGGAACATCGGTAACACGCCTGCCGGCGGTGCGCCTTGGGCCATATTGGTGCAACAGGGAGCGACCGGAGCAACCGGTCCAGCAGGGCCGGTGGGAGCAACGGGTCCGGCAGGTCCTGTGGGTCCCATCGGTCCGATCGGTCCGGCAGGTCCTGCGGGAGCAACAGGTGCAACAGGAGCAACGGGTCCGGCAGGTCCGCCTGTTTCATTTCAGGGGACGTGGAATCCCGTAACAACGTACGCCACCGGCGACGCGGTGTTCCACGATCGATCGAGCTACATCAGTTTGTCCAATGGAAATGTCGGCAACACGCCCACCGGCGGCGCGCCTTGGGCGCTCCTCGCCCAGCAGGGTGCAACGGGTCCGGCAGGTCCGACCGGCCCTGCTGGTCCAACCGGCGCAACGGGAGCGACTGGAGCAACCGGCCTTGCCGGTCCTGCGGGCGCGACAGGTCCAGCCGGACCAACGGGTCCCACCGGACCGCAGGGGCCCCCCGGTTCCGGCGGAGGAATCGCATTGCTCGCCAGAACGAATCTGACGGGTACGAACGACACGGTCTACGCGTATCCTGCCGGATTCGCCGCCCAACA
>DASTMK010000499.1:0-2781 GCA_035714225.1 Bryobacteraceae bacterium
CACGGAGAAGAGTGTCGTATTGCAACTTGACGTCGGCACGTGTCTGGAAGTGGGCTCCGACCCGGTCGCCTGGATTCGGAAAAACCCCGGCCGCATCGCCTCCATACACCTGAAAGACTGGTCTCCGGACCGGGGCTACAAAGTTCTATTCGGCGAAGGTGCGGCGCCGTGGAAGAAGATTTTCGAGGCGGCCGAACAAACCGGTGGTGTCGAGCAGTACCTGATCGAGCAGGAAGGAAGCGACTACCCGCCCATGGAGACAGCGGATCGCTGCCTGGCAAACTTCCGTAAACTGCGCGGCTGATTTAACGATGCAGCGGCATGGAACGGGGTGCGGCCGCCCATTCGGAGACCCGGTCTGAAACGGGTTTCAGCAGCTTTGCATTGGAGACGCGCGCGGGAAGCGTCGTGAGCACCACACAGACTGTTTTAGTCTGAGGGTCCGCCCAGGCAAGGGTTCCTGTCGATCCTCCGTGGCCGAATGTCTTGATGGAGCACCGGCTGCCGAAGCTTCCCGGCTTGACGACGAAGCCGATGCCGCGTGGCTCGTTGAGGCCTTCGGTCTGATTCACGATCATCGCCGCCGCCGTGGCGGGCTTCAACACGCGGCCGTCCGGTTCCAGAAAGTAACCGAGAAACCTCGCGATATCGGGACCGTTCGAATGAGCGCCACCCCAGGGCGCAGCCAGGTTGCGCCAGTACGGGCTGTTCCAATCCCACTTCGCGGTATCTTTCGACCCGCCGCCGTACAACGGTTCTGCGTTTTCCACCTGGCAGCGCGCGGCATCTTCAATCCGGAACTTCCCCAGCCCGAGTGCCGTGTGCTTCATGCCCAGCGGGCCGAACACCTGTGAATCGAGAAATTCCGGAAACGGCTGACCCGTGATTCGCCGGGCAACTTCGGCCGCCAGCAATATGCCCATGCTCTGATACTGAACACGCGTGCCGGGTTTGAACAGCAGCGGTGTCCGGATGGCGCCTTTAACGAACTCCTGGAGCGGCGCCTGGCGCCGGCGCAACTCCACATTCTCCGGAAGCATGTCGGGCAGCCCCGAGGAATGCGTGAGCAGGTGCCGCATGGTAACCAGCTTCCGGTCGCCTTCGGAGAACTCCGGAATGAACTTTTGAACCGGGTCGTCGAGCGCCAACTCGCCGCGGTCGGCCAGCACCATCACGCCCGCCGCGGTCATCGGCTTGGTGATGGAAGCGATCAGGAAAACTTCTTCCGGCGAGCGTGCCCGGCCAAAACCGAACCGGTGGGTCCGGCCCGCCATGCCGGTGTACAAGGTAGCGGCGTGAACCTCGCCGGCGTCCGCGGATTGCCGCAACAGACTTATGCCCTGTTCAAGCATGGGGTGTTCCGCAGCCCGTCCGCTCATGATGGATCCCATGCCGAGAACGATATCCCGTCTTCGCATCAGGTCGCCTCCAGGAGTGATAGACGATCCTATCACCAACCGGGTTGCGGACGTTTCCTAACGCGTTTTCCAGCGATCGGAGAGTGCCGCCAGCTTGGCATCCAGGGTGGGCTGTGGTTTGTTGCCGGGACGCCGCTGGGGATTGGCGGGGGGCGCCTGAAGCGCCTTCATCGATAGCGCAATGCGCTTCGTCTTCGGGTCCGCGCTCAAGACCTGGACCTTTACAATCTGACCGGCCTTCACCACTTCCCCTGGATCCTGAACGAAGCGATTCGATAGCTCGCTGACGTGCACCAGGCCATCCTGATGGACGCCAATGTCGACAAACGCGCCGAAGCGCGTGACGTTCGTCACCGCGCCCTCCAGCACCATGCCGGGCTTCAGGTCCGCGATTTCCCTTACTTCTTCGCGGAATTTCGGAGCAACGAACTGTTCGCGCGGGTCGCGGCCGGGCTTGCGCAGCTCTTCCAGAATGTCGTTCAAGGTGTAAACACCTGCCGAAAGCTCATCGCGGTTCACTTTTTCGAGGGCGCCCGGATTCCGGATCAGTTCCTCGATTGTCATGCCGAGCGATGCCGCCATCTGCTCGACAATCGCATAAGATTCCGGATGCACAGCCGTCATATCGAGTGGATGACCGCCGCCCCGGATCCGGAGAAACCCGGCCGCCTGCTCGAAGGTCTTCGGCCCGACTCCAGGCACAGCGGTCAACTGAACGCGTGAACGGAATATCCCGTTATCGTTCCGGTACTCGACAATCTTGCGTGCGGTTCGTTCGTTGATGCCCGCCACGTAGCGCAGCAGCGCCCAGGAAGCGGTATTCATATCGACGCCGACGCGGTTCACACAGCTTTCGATCACCGTTTCGAGCGAGTACTGCAACTGCCGCTGATCGACGTCGTGTTGGTATTGGCCGACCCCGATGGATTTCGGATCGATCTTGACCAGCTCCGACAACGGGTCCTGTAAGCGGCGAGCGATGGAGATGGCGCCGCGAATCGTCAGATCCAAATCCGGAAACTCCTGGCGAGCGATATCGGAGGCGGAATACACCGATGCTCCGGATTCGTTTACCATCACGCTGAAAACTTTATTGAGGTCATGCTGCTGGAGGAACTCGCGCACGAAGGCGTCTGTCTCACGCGATGCCGTACCGTTGCCGATCGCAATCGCTTTCACGTTATGCCTGGTGATGAGCGAGTGCAAAGTGCGGGCCGCGCCGGCCGTATCGTTTTTCGGCTGATGCGGGTAGATGACGCCGTGCTCCAGGAATTTGCCCGTCTCATCCACTACAGCGATCTTGCAACCGGTGCGAATGCCAGGGTCGATAGCGAGTACCGCAAGCTGGCCTGCAGGAGGCGCA
>DASTMK010000500.1:0-3981 GCA_035714225.1 Bryobacteraceae bacterium
GTTAAGCCGCCGCTCGACGACGAGCAGGTCGAGAAAACGCTCGACCGCATTTTGTCTTCACCGGCCTTTCGCAACAGCAAGCAGTGCCAGAAATTTCTGCGCTACGTCGTGAATCACAGCCATGCCGGCGAGGAAGACCGGCTCAAAGAGCGCAGCATCGGGATCGAGGTGTTCGGCCGGGATCCCGGCTACGATACGGCCGGCGATCCCATCGTGCGGGTCCGCGCGACGGAGGTACGAAAGCGGCTGGCCCAGTACTACCAGGAGTCCGCTGTCGAAGGCGACGTGCGCTTTGAGATTCCCGCCGGTTCGTACAAGGCCGAGTTTCACCCTGTGGCGGTGAGGCCGGCCGTCATGGAAGGCTTACCTCCCAGGCCACGCCGCCGGATCTGGCGGCCATGGCTTCTGGTGCCTGCGCTCGCAGCATTGCTCCTGGTGGCCGGCTATTTTGCGTTACGCCCCTCTGAAACGGCGGATATCCTGGATCAATTCTGGGCTCCGGTGATTCGCAACCCGAAGCCGGTTTTGTTGTATTGTGGCCAGCCGGTGGTCTATTTTCTTTCGCGGGAAGTGCGCGACCGATACGGGAAAGAGCCGGCGGACCGGCAGAGCGCGTCACAGCCGGTGGCACTGCCGCCCGACGCCGTGATTCGTGGCCGCGACGTAATTCCGGTAACAGAACAGTTCGTTGGCATCGGCAACGCCCACACGGCGGCGCAGCTAACTTCCCTGTTCGCCGCGCGGCACAAGCCGATTGAAATCCGCTATGCCAACGACCTTTCGTTCAGCGACCTGCGCGGCTCGCCGTCCGTGCTGATCGGCGCCTTCTCGAATCTTTGGACGCTCGAAATGACCGGTAAACTGCGCTTCGTTTTCGAGCAGGAGAAAGGAGCGCGATGGATCCGGGACCGGTCGAAGAACCGGACGTGGCAACTGGACCGGCTCGCTTCCGACGGGAAAACACCGGAAGACTTTGCGATCGTGTCGCGGCTGTTCGACTCCGCCACGGGCCAGTTGCTGATATCGGCGGCGGGGATCACGCAATATGGAACCCGTTCGGCAGGAGAGTTTCTGACGGACTCCAGCCGGATGCGGGAGGCGCTGGCGAAGGCCCCGCCCGATTGGGCGAAGCAGAATATGCAGGTCCTGCTGCACACCACAATTTACAGAGGAACCCCGGCGCCGCCAAGAGTACTGGACGTTCATTTTTGGTAGTCGTATCATTCGTTCGACGCGCACACCCGCTCCGTGACCGTCGCGGCTCAGAAAGGCCTTACTGAGCCGCGACCGCAAGGAAGCGGACATCGAACTCCTTTTTCAGCATCTTGTTAGATGAAGGGCCGCCCGGAAATTTCAAGTGTAAATGGGGCGACCTGATATATACTGGCGCTGTCAGAGGGGGATTATGCGTCACTGTATCTTGGGGATTACTGCGGGCATTCTGCTGATGGCCGCAAATTTCGATCTTTTCGCTCAGACTACTTTGGGCAACATTCTGGGGGCTGCCACCGATCCAACGGGAGCGGCTGTGCCCGGCGTGAGTGTCACGGTTCGAAACCTGGGGACCGGAATTGCGCACCAAACCGTTACGCGCGAAAGCGGGCTCTACGAAGTCACACACCTGATTCCGGGCCGCTACTCCGTTTCGGCCGAGCGGCCGGGATTCAAATCGATCCAGGTGACGAACGTGTTTCTGGAGACTTCGGCTGCGGTCCGTGTGGACCTGCCGCTGGAGATCGGAGAAGTCACTACGTCGGTGACCGTCGAGGCCGCGGCCGCCCCGATCAACACGGAGAGTGCGGACGTAGCCGCCATTCGCGGCAATGACGTGATGGTCAAGCTGCCGATCAACAATCGGAACAGCTTTTACTTCACGATGCTGGTGCTGACCCCGGGGGCGATCCGAGGGCAGGGCTCCAACGTGAGCCTGGGCGGCGCGCGAGGGTTTCAGTGGCACTCCACCGTGGACGGAACGAGCACCCGCTCGCCCCTGTTCGCCAACGCCGTAGGACCGGCGGAAAGCGGCATGGAGATGACGGCCGAACTGCGGATTCAGTTGGCAAACGATAAGGCGGAATCCGCCCTGCCGGGGGGCTACTACGCAACGTCGAAGTCTGGAACGAACGAGTATCACGGAAGTGTGTTCTACTATCACTCGAACTCGCGGCTTACCGCACGCAACACCTTTTCGACCTCCGTTCCGTTCCAAGTGCAGAACAACTACGGTGTAGCCGGGGGCGGGCCGATAGTCAAGAACCGGACGTTCTTCTTCGGCGTTTATGAGCGGTTCCCGTCCCGTAGCGAGCGAATTTTCTCCAACACGAACGTGCCGACGGCGGCGTTCCGGAGAGGGGACTTCTCCTCGCTGCTGCCCGGTTCCGTGATACGCGATCCGCTCACGAACCTTCCGTTTCCGAACAACGTCATTCCCAGCGACCGCATCAGCAGCGTGACGCAGAGCGTGCAAGAGCATTTCTTTCCGCTGCCCAACTTCGGGCCCGAGAACACTTTCCTTCGCAACTGGCGGGGCGTGGGTCCGGGAAAGAGTTTCAAGTCCATGGTGGAAGTGCGCGTGGACCATCGCCTGTCGGCGGCCAACTCGCTGTTCGGCCGCTTCTCCTGGAATACTACCGGCGCCAACGTCTACGACTACGACCTGCCCACTATGCCCATCCGCGATCAGGACCGGCGCACCATCGCCTTCAGCATCTCCGATACGCACATCATCAACCCGTCCACTGTAAATGAATTCCGGTTCGGCGTCATGCGCAGCCGCAACCCGGCGTTCAATCCACTAGACGGACCTGCCCTGGTCGAAAAGTTCGGGCTCGAAGGCATAGCGTGGAACCCGGAAATCGCGACAGGAGCACCGGTCTTCAGCTTCAATAACTTCTCGCAGATCGGCGCCACCGATCTGTATCAGGACCCCAGCGAGCGCATCTACCAGATCTCGAACAACCTGACCTGGACGCGCTCCACACATACGATTAAAGCCGGTGTCAGCGTGGCGTTGAACCGGGGAACGAACTTCCCCGGTGGCACGAGTTTCCCGGTGCTTCAGTTCGGACAGTTCTCCTTTACCGGCGCGTTCAGCGGCTTCGACTACGCCGACTTTCTGCTCGGTTTGCCGCAGACCGCGGGGCGCGCGAACGCCATTCCGTTGCAGCACTGGATCAACCGGGACTTTGCGTTCTTCGTGCAGGACGATTGGAAGATCACTCGCAAGCTCACCCTCAACCTTGGTGTCCGGTACGAGTACAATCCGCCCTACCACGACAACGAGGAGTTAATGTTCAACTTCGACACCGCCACGGGGCGCGTTGTCGTGCCGAGCGAAAGAGCCTTACAGGCCGTCAATCCGCTGTTCCCGCGCAACCTGGTTCCCATCGTAACAGCGCAGGAGGCGGGTCTGCCGAAAAGCCTCTACTACACCGATCTGAACAATCTGGTGCCGCGTTTCGGATTCGCTTACCGGCCGTTCGCGAACGCCAGCACCGTGATCCGCGGCGGCTACGGCATTTACATCGACGATCTCACCTCACAGTTGTGGCGGCTGGGCGCGGGCGGGCCTTATGTTTCGTCCGAGTCCTTCGTGAACCGCATCGCCAACGGCTCGCCCGAGTTTCAATTTCCGCGGGCCTTTCCCGCGGGTTTCGGCGCTATCGGGGCGCAAAGCTTCAACGCGCTGGATCCACGCTTCCGCAATCCCTACATCCAGCAGTGGAGTCTGACTGTGGAACAGGGAATCGGCAATACCGGCGTTCGTGTGTCCTATATCGGCACCAACTCCCGAGGCCTGCCCTGGGTGCGCAACATCAACCAACCTCCTCCGAGCACCACCCCTTTCAATAACAACCTGCGGCGTTACCCGGAATTGATGAATATCCAACTGCGCGAAAACGGCGGTTTGCATAACTACAACTCGCTTCACATCGACGTGGAACGTAAGCATCGCGCCGGCCTTTACTACCAGATCGGCTG
>DASTMK010000501.1:0-3869 GCA_035714225.1 Bryobacteraceae bacterium
CGGACCGGTGACACCGCAATCCAGCAGATCTTCGAGCGCGAGAAATCCTACGCCCTTGGTCCGGTTCATCCAGATCGGATTTTTTGTCAGCAGGTCTTCATATTCGGCCAATTTCGACGGAAATGCGTCAATGAACTTGCCGACAGCCTGCTCCCACCCGCGCGGCGGCTCCAACGCAAGCCCTCCCACGCGGATGTAGCTGGTCATCATGCGCTGTCCGGAAAACATTTCGAAAATCCGCAGCAGGTCCTCGCGTTCGCGGAAGCAATAGAGAAACACCGTCATGGCGCCGATGTCCATGGCGTGCGTTCCCAGCCAGACCAGGTGGCTGCTGAGGCGTGTAAGCTCCACCAGCAGGACGCGCATCCACTGCGCCTTCGGCGGAATCTCCAGTTGCAGCAGTTTTTCGACGGCCAGCGAATAGCCCAGGTTATTCGACAGGTTGGCGAGATAGTCGACGCGGTCGGTTAGCGGCACGACCTGTTGATACGTCTTCACCTCGCATTCTTTTTCAATGCCCGTATGAAGATAACCGATGTCGGGTGTCGCATTGAGGATGGTCTCGCCTTCCAGTTCGAGGACGATGCGCAGCACTCCGTGCGTGGACGGATGCTGAGGCCCCATGTTTAGGACCATTCGCCGCCGCGGCGTACTCCCTTCCGTAGGTTCTTCGACCGGCGTCCGGCTGGAAGTGGAGAGATTCGGATCGCTCATATCGAATCACTCATCCTTGTAGCTGTATCGATGCCCGTGAACGGGGTAATCCTTGCGTAACGGGTGTCCCTCCCAGTCCTCCGGCAGCATGATACGCCGCAGGTTTGGATGGTCCCGGAAGGTGACCCCGAACAGGTCGTAGATCTCTCTCTCGTACCAGTTTGCGGCACGCCACACACCGGTAACAGAGTCCAGTTCCTGGTCTTCGGCAACACGGCACTTCAGGCGCAGGCGCTCATTGTTGCCGATGGAATGGAGGAAATAGACAACTTCAAACCGTGGGTCGGCGGGATACCAGTCTACTCCGGTAATGCCGCCAAGCCTGGCAAAGCCGTGTTCGGTTCTCAACTGCCGGCAGACGTCCAGGATCTTTTCGGGAGCGATATACAGCGCCGCCTCCCCCAGGGCGGCGGTGCCATCCACAATGGCGGACGGGTCCCACGACTCCAGTGCGCGAGCGACCGGGATCTCCCTTAGGATTTCAGGCAGCATGTTCTTCCCTGACCGGCTTGTCGATAGGCTCCTCTTCCACCGCCCAGTCGAGCGCTCCCTTTTTCCAGATATAGAAGAACCCCGACAGGATCAGGGCGACGAAGACGAACATCTCGAAGAAGGCGAAGAGCTTCAATTCACGATAGACGACGGCCCACGGGTACAGGAATACCGCCTCGATATCGAAGAGAATGAAGATCATCGCGACAAGGTAGAACTTGACGCTGAAGCGCTCCCGGGCCGTTCCCGTAGGTACAATGCCGCTTTCATAGGGCATGTCTTTTATGCGGTTCTTTACCTTCTTTCCGAGGAAGAAAGAGCCGCCAATCATACCCCCGGCGACAGCAATCGCTATCACCACCTGAACAACGACGGGGAAATAGAGCTCGATGTAAGTATTAGGCATGAAAGCTGGCGCCGGCCAAGAACCCCTACACCTCGAATATAATGAGCGAAGAAAGGGGGTGTCAAACCGCTGATGTCTGGCAAAGGAACAAATTCGATTGAAATTGTTCTGAATGGCGAGCGGAAAAGCGTTCGGCCGGAGTTGACGCTGACAGAACTGCTCCAGGAACTGGAGATCGATCCGGCGCGGGTAGCCGTCGAGCTGGACCGTTTCATCGTGAGAGCGCCGGAGTGGCCCCAGACCCGCTTGCACGATGGCGCCGAAGTGGAGATTGTACAGTTTGTCGGCGGAGGATAATATTTGGTCTCTTTTCTTTCAATTACCGGCCCCGTAAATTTCCGGTATTGACTCCCCCCGTCAATCCAGTACAATCCTATTGGCGGTTACTCGAAAACGGAAGCCCATTCTCATGTTCAAAACAAAAAAGAATCGCCCTGAGGCCAGCACCCCGGCCCGCACGTTCTCCAGCAGCGAGGTTGCCCGCATTGGCGGGGTCAGCCTGAGACAATTGCAGTGGTGGGATGAGCGGAAAGTGGTATCCCCACGCCATGAAGGGCACCGCCGGGTATATTTCCCCGAAGAGGTTATCGAGATAACCGTCATCGCCGAACTGCGGCGTAAAGGCTTTTCGCTGCAAAAGATCCGCCGCGTCCTCCGGTTTCTTCAGCGGGAAATGGGCAAGCGGCTTGCGGATGTCCTGAACCACGAGTCGGATCTGCACCTGGTGACGGACGGCAAATCCATCTACCTCGAGGACCGGCACGATCGAATCATCGATATCATCAAAAACGCCCGCCAGCCGATGTTCCTGGTTTGCGTAAGCGACCAGGCCCGCCGGCTCAGCGCGGCTACTTCCCCGAGAAAACCGGCTCGTACGGAAAGTCAGGCTGCGGGACGCAGGGCGGCGCGGGCAATCTGACCTCTCCGAGTTTGCGGGGACCCGTAGTTGCCAAGATATACTTGAATTAAAGGTCCTCGGAGGTCCCGGATGTCTGACCATCGCCGCCTGTTTCTGACTTTTCCTCTCGTCATTCTGATTTGTGCGCTGCTGGGTGGCGCGTTCGGCCCCAGCCTGGATGGCGTCGCGGTGGCCTCCGCCGCGGGCGACGACGATATCCAGAAAAGCCTGAAGATCTTCACGAAAGTCTACGACGTCGTCAGCGAGAATTCGGCCGAGCAGTTGGACCCTGACAAAGCAATCTATAAGGGCGCCATCATCGGCATGCTGCGGACCTTGGACCCGCATTCGAGCTTCTTCGATCCTCGTGATTTCCGGCTGCTGCGCGAAGACCAGCGCGGCCATTATTTTGGTGTGGGCATGATCGTGGCGCCTCGCAGCAGCAAGACGATTGTGATTGCGCCGTTCCCCGGCTCCCCTGCCTACAAAGCGGGTATACGGCCCGGCGACGTGATTTTAGAGGTGAACGACAGGCGAACGGACAATTTGACCACCACCGAGGTCGCGGATCTGCTAAAGGGGCCGAGAGGCACAGCCGTACAGGTGGTGGTGGCGCGGCCGGGCGCGGAAAAACCAATTACCTTTAACATTGTTCGCGACGAAATCCCGCGCAAGAGCGTGCAGGATGCCTTCTGGTTGAAGCCCGGTGTCGCGTACCTGGACATCGATTCCTTCAACGAAAACACGGGCAAAGAAGTCGAAGATAACCTCAAACGGCTGGGCGAACAGAACATCGAGGCTTTGATCCTCGATTTGCGGGACAACCCCGGCGGGTTGCTGAGCGAAGGTGTGGCCGTATCTGACCGTTTTCTGGAGAAGGGACAGACCATCGTTTCCCACCGCGGCCGCTCGTCCCCCGAAAAACGGTACGTCGCCCGGCAAGGCGCCCGGGGCAAGGAATATCCGATCGTTGTATTAGTGAACCGGTACTCGGCTTCGGCGGCGGAGATTGTGGCCGGGGCGCTGCAGGACCACGACCGCGCCTGGATTATCGGTGAAAATACGTTCGGCAAAGGGCTCGTGCAGACCGTCTATCCACTGACCGGCAACACCGGCCTGGCGCTCACCACCGCGAAATATTACACCCCGAGCGACCGGTTGATACAGCGCGATTACTCGAATACCTCTTTTTTGGATTATTACTATCATAACGATCTGGACCAGAAGAACCCGCTGGACGTGAAGATGACCGACAGCGGCCGGACCGTATACGGCGGCGGCGGAATTGCACCGGACGAGAAGTTCACCACTCCCAAGCTGTCGCCATTTCAAACCGAGCTGTTGTTCCGGAAGTACGCA
>DASTMK010000502.1:0-17411 GCA_035714225.1 Bryobacteraceae bacterium
CGTGTGACGGTGTCGCTGCGAAGATCCGCCAGCGCTGGTTCGCTCATGTCAGGAATTCCTGAAACACTTCGTTCGATAAGAGGACTCCCCGGTTCGTCAGACGCAGGAACCCGTCTTCCATGACGAGTAGGCCGTCGTCGAGGAACCTCCGGATAGGCTGTGCAAACCGCGCGAGTTCGGAGCTCGCCGGGCGAATACCTTCCTCCAGACGAAGGCCGACGAAAAAGCGCTCCTCGGAAAGCTCAGCCGGCGTCTCGGCGGCGCGGGGATCCAGGCCACGGCGGAATCTATCGACATATTCGCCAGCGCTCTCCACGTTCCGCCGCCGCGTTCTGCCATCGAAGGAATGTGCGTCGGCGCCAAAGCCAATATAGGGATCCAGGCGCCAATACTTCAGGTTGTGGAGAGATTCGGAACCGGGGCGGGCGAAGTTGGAAATCTCGTAGCGCCGCAGGCCGATCTTATGCAGGTATTCCACCGCCTGTTGGTAAAACGAGGCGATGCCATCGTCATCCGGAATATCGCGCGCGCCGTAACGGCCGCCTCCATTCAGGATTTCCAGTCCGAGCCTGCTATCCTCATCCACTTCGAGCATGTAAACCGATACATGCCCGACTTCCAGCCGCCCTACCCAGTCGAGCGACTCGCGCCAGCTCGCCTCGTTCTGAAACGGGAGGCCGGCGATCAGGTCGATATTGATGCGATCGATACCCGCTGCGCGCAATTGTTCAACATCGCGAGCAACCGTTTCACTGGTGTGCTTCCGGCCGGTTCGTGCCAGTTCCCGGGACACAAAGGATTGCACACCGAGGCTCGCGCGCGTGATGCCGGCGCGTTTCCACGCTTGTGCTTTCCCGGGCGTCACTGTTCCGGGTGCAACCTCGATGGTGGCTTCCCTCCAGGGCCGTCCGGGTATGGCGTCGACGAGGCGGGCGAGTTGCTCGACGGGGATGCGGCTGGGGGTGCCGCCCCCTAAATAAACGGTCTCGGGAGACCACTGCCAGCGGTACGCCGCGATTTCCGCGGCGACAGCATTGATGTACTCGCTTTCGAGACCGGCGGATGGAACTCCGGAGGCGAAGTTGCAGTACGTGCATTTCTGATCGCAAAACGGATAGGAGACATAGACTCCCGCCATCAGAGTGTTACTTCTTCGCCTAGCTGATCGCTGATGGCTCCTCCGATGAGTTCATCGAGCGTCTGGTCTTTATCGGGTAGCACAAAGGCCTGTCTGGATTCGTTCCAATCGAGCTTGAAGCTCTTCGATTGCGCGGAAACCCATACCTGGCGCACCGGGGTGTTGGGACTGATTACGAACTTCGCCGGCGGCTCTTCGAACTCGATCGCCAGCGTGCCGGCATTGAAGTCAGCCTCAAAATCGTGCTTGTCGGAAGCTGCTGTAAGCCGCCGGTACAAAGTGGACATCGCCTCGTCGGCATACCTGCGAAAGTCCTGTTCGTCGATCATGACCTCTGGGAACTCTCCCTCAAACTTAACAAATTCCAGCAACTTTGGGATGAACCGCGTCATCTGCTAACCTTGGACAGTTGGATGGAAGCCAAGTGTATCCGTCAAACCGGGATTCCTCATACGACGCGCCTCTTCGCCGACTACCTCTATCATTTTGATCGGGTTTCACCGTACTTTCTGCGTAATCCACACGATCCAGAAGTCTTTCGAAAGGCCGCGTCCGAGGTAGAGTTTCCGGCCAGCCGGCGCGCCGCCCTGGTGGAAGCGCTGCGGCGCCAGAATGGCGACTCAGATGCCTTGAGCCGGTTAAGCGAGCACGGGACCGTCGCGGTGGTGACGGGGCAGCAGGTGGGCTTATTTTCGGGTCCGGCCTATACGATCTACAAAGCCCTGACCGCGGCGAAACTGGCGAAGCAACTCTCCGCGACAGGCGTTCCCGCCGTTCCGGTATTCTGGCTTGCTACCGAAGACCACGATTTGGAAGAAGTGAATCATACGTGGGTCTTCGACTCGAACCACCGGGCGGTTGCGCTTCGGGCGGCGACGAAAGGCACCGGACAAACACCGGTCGGACGGATGAAGCTCGAAGACCCGCCGCTCGGAGCGCTTCGAGAGGCGCTGAAGGACTTCCCGTTCGGCGGGGACATCGTTTCCCTCGTAGAAAGTACTTCGCCGGAGGGCACCACGTTCGGAGCTTCCTTCTCCGGATTGCTGAAAGCGCTGCTGGGGCGGTTCGGGTTCCTGTTCCTGGACCCGCTCGATGAAGGGATCCGGGCGATTGCGGCGCCGCTGCTTGTGAACGCTTTGGACGCGGCACCGGAACTCAGCCGCCAAATCCTGGCACGCAATTCGGAATTGACTGCCGCTCAATACCACGCACAGGTTCATTTTGAAAACGAAACGTCGCTGTTCTTCCGGATGGATGGCGCGGAGCGCAAGGCTCTGAAGCGGCGAAACGGACAATATTCCGGCAAGGATGTCCGGTTATCGGCAGAGCAGTTGCGCGATGCTCCGGAGCAGCTTTCTCCTAACGCCCTGCTGCGGCCGGTGGTGCAGGACTACATTCTTCCCACCGTGTCTTACATCGCCGGACCCGCGGAGCTGGCCTATCTTGCGCAATCCGACGTTCTGTATCGCGGCCTGCTGGGGCGGGCGCCGGTGATTCTGCCGAGAAGCGCGTTCACATTGCTCGACAGCAGAGCCGGAAAGCTGATGGCGCGCTACGATCTGGAATTCACCACGCTCCTGCATGGTGAGGAGCCTCTTCGGGACAGGATCGCACAGCACCTGGTTCCACCATCATTGAAGGACGCGTTCCAGAAGACATTGGACTCCACTTCGGCGCAATTGCAATCTCTCCGTGAACAGGTGGTCGAGTTCGATCCGACACTGGCCGCTTCGCTGGACAAGAGCCGCGCCAAGATGCTTTACCAGCTCGAAAAGTGCGGACGCAAAGTAGCCCGGGAGGCGCTGCGGCGCAATGAGCGGGCCGGAGAAGAGGCACAATTTCTTTCCAGCCTCGTCTATCCGCACAAGCATTTGCAGGAGCGCTTCTATTCCATTCTGCCTTTTCTGGCGAAGCACGGACTTGATTTGTTGGACCGGCTTTATGAGAATGTCCACTTGGGTTGCCCGGACCATATTGTGCTGGAGGTCTGAGGTTTCCCCGCGCTTATGCGAACCAATCGAGTCAAGCAGGCCTTGCGCGAAGGCAAGGTTCAACTCGGCACTTCCTATGGACAGATCCGCTCCCAGGAAGTAGCTAAGATCCTCGCGGCCGCCGGTTTCCAGTGGGCTTTTATCGACACCGAACATGGCGGGTTCGGAATCGAAACCGTGCAGGACGTCTGCCGGGTATCGAACCTTGTGGGCCTTTGCCCCATCGTTCGAGTGGCTGACCTTCAGTACGCGCTCATTGCCCGCGCGCTCGATTGCGGCGCGCAGGGAATCATCTTCCCACGCGTGGAATCTGCTGAACTTTTGCAGACCGCGGTGAACTGGATGAAATTTCCTCCGGAAGGAGTTCGCGGGTGCGGCGTGGGACCCATTAACGTGGATTGGGAACCGGTATCTCTCCCCGAACTCACTGCGCACTTCAACGCGAACATCATGGTGGTGCTGCAAATCGAGACCCGCCGCGCCGTGGAGATGCGCGACGAGCTGCTATCCGTTCCGGGCATCGACGCCGTCATGATTGGGCCGGTGGATCTGTCCATCTCCTACGGGGTTCCGGGCGACTTCCAACACCCCAAAATGGTGGAAGCCATGGAACTCATTAAAGAGAGCTGCGAGAAACACGGCGTGGCGCCTGGGACGCAGACTCGCACGGTGACTCTGGCAAAGTTCTGGCGGGATCGCGGCATGCGTTTCCTCGGATGCAGCGGCGATACGACCATGCTGTTCGAGCGTGCGAAAGACCTGGTTTCTCAGCTTTCCATGGCGGACGGCGCGGCTCGCTGATAAAATCGGTATAGCTTTCATATCACTCCGGCTGGAGTGGCGGAACTGGCAGACGCACGGGACTCAAAATCCCGCGCCCTTCACTGGGCATGAGGGTTCGACCCCCTCCTCCAGCACCAAGACCACGGGAATACCGCGGCGGCATTGACACCCTTTTTTGCATAACAGCAGCATTGTGCGATAGATTCTTGGCAATCGGGATCCTTGCTCAATGAAGACTACGCTTCTTGCTCTCGCCTTATTTTGCGCCGTGCCCGCTGCTGCAGCCGGGCTTCGTGCCGGCGCCGCCGCTGTGGATGTCACACCGCAGGAATGGCCCATTCGGGTGATCGGGAATTTCGGATTGACGCTCGCGAAATCAGCCCACGATCCGCTGCATGCGCGCGCGGTGGTGCTGGAGGACTCGGGCGTCCGGATCGCCATCGTGCTGGTGGATAGCTGTTTCGTCAAGCGCGAAGAAATGGATCGTGCGAAAGCCCTGGCGGCGAAGCGCACGAACATTCCCGTGAATCGGATTCTGATGGCCGCCACACACACGCACTCGGCGCCGCCCTCCCGCGCGGAAAAGGGCAACAGGATCGAAGAGCGATACGTGGAGCGGCTGGTGACGCAGGCCGCGGAGGCGATCGTCCAGGCCAATGGGCGGCTTCAGCCCGCGAAGATCGGGTGGGCCGTGAGACCGGTGCCCGAGGAGTTGTTCAATCGCCGGTGGTTCATGCGGGAAGGCGGGATTCTGCCGAACCCCTTCGGCGAGACGGGCGACCTGGCGCGGATGAATCCGCCGGCGGGATCCGATAATCTGATCCATCCGGCAGGTGGCACCGACCCCGGGTTCTCCATTGTTTCTATCCAGACCGCCGAGGGTAAGCCGCTGGCGTTGCTCGGTAATTATTCGCTGCATTATATCGGCGGCGTGCCGGGACCGGAAGTCTCGGCCGACTACTTTGGCGAGTTCGCCAAACAAGTGGCCAGCCGTCTGGCGCCCGGCGACCCGGCTTTCGTGGCGATGCTCACCAACGGCACCAGCGGCGACGTGAACAACGTCGACTTTGTACACCCGCGCCCTCGCGCGCAACCGTACGAGCGCATTACCGCCGTCGCGGGCAAACTGGCCGGGTATGCGGTGGAGCACTCGCACAGCATGGAGTATCATGCCACTGCACCGGTTCAGATGGTGGAACGGGAGCTGCGCGTGCGCTATCGCCGGCCGACACCTGAACAACTCCGCTTCGCGCGGGCGGCGCTCGAGGAAAAAGACGAATCCAAGCTTCCGCGCAATGCCAAGACCTACGCCGGATGGGCCATCGCCTTGAATGACGGCCCCGAGTTCGCCGACCTGAAGTTGCAAGCGGTGCGGATCGGGCAATTGGGAATCGCGGCCATCCCCTGTGAAGTGTTTACCGAGATCGGCATCACTCTCAAAGAGCTGAGCCCCTTCCGGCCGACGTTCACCATCGAGCTGGCGAACGGAAGCTACGGGTATCTGCCGACGCCGCGCCATTTCAAGCTCGGCGGCTACGAGACGTGGCTCGGGACCAACAATCTGGAACCCGAAGCTTCGGTGAAGATCACACGGACGCTCCTCGACCTGTTCGGACAGATCGCGAAGTAGGCACCAGAGGGCTCAGGCGATAGAACGGATGGTGTGGGCTTTTCCGGTGTCATCATCGCGTCTGGTCGCCGGACCATGCGGCAAAAGGCGCCATAAGATGGAGAGCCCGACGGGATAAGCAAGGGCGCTCGCGATCCAGATCGGGGTGTAGGAATAGTTCTGCACGACGAATCCGGTAACGGCGGTGAACAGGATGCCGCCGGCCGCTCCCAACAAACCGCACATTCCCACCGCACCCGCCACCTGTTCGGACGGCAGGATGTCGCTCGACAGCGTATCCAGATTCACTCCCCAGCACTGTAGTGCAAACGAAGCGATGCTGATTACAACCAGCGCCCATCCCAGTTTGTCTATGTAGATACTCAGCACACCGGCCGAAGCGGCAATGCTGCTGCCCAGCAGCACCTGTTTGCGTGCCCGCACCGGGTCCCACCCTCGTGCGATCAGGCGCCCGCTCATGGCTCCTCCAGCGAGTCCGCCGAACAGCGATCCGACGTATGGGATCCAGGCGAACGCGCCGATAGCCGCCAGGCTCAGTCCCTTGCTCTCGGAAAGATATTTCGGCAGCCAGAACAGATAAAAGTACCAGATGGGATCCCCAAAGAATCGGGCGATGCCGATGGCCCAAATCCTCCGGGACGTGAGGAGAGAGATCCAACGGGCTACTACTGGGGGTTCCGCTGCGTCCGGCTTGAACGAGTGCATTTCTTTGGGTGTGCGGTAGAGGAGGAACCACGGGACCGCCCATAACAGTCCCAGGACGCCTGTCCAAAAAAATGCATGACGCCATCCCCAATGGAGAGCGATCAAGCTGACGAGCGGAGGAGCCAGAATGGGGCCCAGGCTGAGACCAATCTCGAAGGTGCCCACCGCGACTCCCCGTTCACGGGGCGCAAACCATTCCGAGACAGCCTTCACTCCGCTGGGGATGATGGCAGCCTCTCCGATGGCTAACAACGCGCGAGCCAGACACAGGGTTTTGAAACCGATTGCGGCGCCATGCAGCATCTCTGCCGCGGACCACCATAGGATGGCGAATCCCAGCCCGCGGCGCGTACCCAAGCGGTCCACCAGTCCCCCGGCCAGCAGATACATGACCGAGTAGACCACCAGAAAGGAATTGACGACGTAGGAATATTCCAGGTTGTTCAGTCCAATCTCCGATTCGAGCAGAGGAGCGAGAACCGAGAGAGTTTGCCGGTCGATGTAGTTGATGGTGGTTGCGGCAAGCAGCATTCCGAGGACTTTGCGCCGCATCCGCCCATCGGAATCCGCGTTGGCGGAGATCATAGCGCGAGCAGCACTTCCCTCGCCTGCCGGTACGCCTCATTCACCGTTTCGACGGGCATGCCATAGAGCTCCACGTCCACAGGTCCCGTGAATCCGATCGCCCGCAAAGCGGCTATCGACGCCAGAAGCGTCTCATCGGCGCTATTCAACGGAAGGTGATGAAGCGTCGCGCCGTCCGTTCCCGATACCTGAAAAACCTCGAGTTGAGACCCGAGCTTCTGAATGGCGACGGGAACGCTTTCCCGCTGAAACGAGCAGTGCATCACGTCGAGCGCGCAGCCCAGTTCGGCCGCGCGAAAGCGATCCCACATCCTTAAGAACCCGTCAGCGGTGGCAATCAGCGAGTTCGCGCGCGGCTCCACCGCGAGGCGCTGGTTGTTCCGGCACGCTATTTCCAGACACTCGCCAATCGCATCCACGTATCCACACCAGGTCTGCTCGTATTCCCGCGTGGAGGGAATAAAGTAGGACCCGGCTGGACTATGCTGGTATTCCGGACGGTATTGGGTTACCCATTCCGAAGGCCAGTCCGAACCGATCGTCACCAGTTCGATTCCAAGTCGTTTTGCGATTTCGACGCCCTCTGCAAAACGCTTCACTCCCAGGCTCCGGGTTGCGCTGTCGCAACTGCATAGCGCGGTCACGCAGTGCCAGATCGTGAAACTGGTGAAGCGAATCCCACGGATTTCCGCTCTTTGGAGCAGACGGTGAATGCCGTCATTCTCCCAATACAACCGTGTATGTTCCGGCTCCAGGGTTTCCAGCCCGAAGTTCTCATAACCCAGTTGCGCCAGAGCGTCCAGGCTCCACAAGAAGTTATTGATCGTGGAGTCGAGCTGGTAATACGCGAATGTAAATCCCGGAGAAGCTCCGATTTGTTTTGAGTCCATGAATGCGTTCCTTTTCGAAGAATGAAATTGATCAGGCAAACTCGAGGTAGATACCTTCGTAGATCTCGACCGGCGGCATTCGCAGCGTCAGCGATCCATCCACCACTTCTCCGCGGCATTCTGCTTTGCTTCGCAGATACCGGGCGGACCGCACTGTGCGGCCTCGAGGAATACGTATCCGGGCGACAATGCCCGGTACCGGCACGTACTCTTCGCGGCTGACGAGGCCCTTCCACTTGTTGCCTACGTCCGCAAGGACATGCAGCAGTAAGCTCCGTTCGCTCCTGGAAAGGTTGGCGAACACGCCGGTGGGTGCTTCCAGGTGGAAAGGCGGAGCTTCATCGCCGCATAGATGATCTACCACGCGGCGTACCAACTCGCGTGGCCCCGCCAGTCGGGACTCATAATAAACTGCCTCCGGACTTCCCGAAATGTAAGCAACCCGGCCCGCTCCAAAGCGGCGGACAACCAGGCCCGCTGTGTAGATGCTCTTGCTTGCCGGCTGGACTACGCGCCCCATCATCGAATTTTCTTCCGCCGCTTCGATCAGCGTGAAGTCCGGATCGTGAGGAATTTCCGTGCCTTCGGGGAATAGTTGGGGCGAGCGTCCGCCCTCGAAGCGAAGAAACAGATCGGTACCCCACTCCGGGGACTCCCGCCAGCTTGCGCCGAACACGTCGGCAAGCGCGAAGTCGCTCCGTGATTTGCCCCACTCGTCAAAGAGTGATGTCTCATACGTTGCCAGCAGCGCCCCTCCCGAGTGCACGTACTCCCGAATCAAATCTGCATGTGCGCGGCTCAGGCACGCAACGTTTGGCAGATAAACCAACCGGTGGCGCCGCAGTGTCTCCCCGGTTACCTGGCTTTCGTGGAATGGCTCCGCCTGAATGTGCAAGTCCTTCAGGAGAGCATAGGCGCCGTAATAAAAGGACGGGTGGTATCCTGCTTCCCCATTCGGTTTGTATCGATACCAATCCACCGTGCTGGTGGATGTATAGATCCCGGCAAACCGCGCGTTTTCGAGCTGCTTCAGAATCCCTGCGTTTTCCTGAAGAAAGTCATACGGCCGCCGGAGGCTTTGCACGTTCCCTAAAGACCGGTACCGGTTGTTAGCGCCCCAGTAGATGGGGGCTGCTCCGGATGCAATCACGGTGAAGCCCTGCATTTCGACTTCCCGGCCATCGACACCCGACGAATACCAGGAGCCGAGCCGCTTCTTTCTCAGGTGTTCCGTGCTCTCCAGATGCGGCGTGCTGACATAGCTCCAGATGTATTTGCCGGTCGAACGGGCCATCACCAGGTTGTACATCTTGTTTGTGATCGGGCCCGGCCGGCTTTCGAACATGAAGGCATCGGATATCGGATACTGCGCCTCCGAATACGCGCGTGGAAACAGGAACGGTGTGAGATTCAGGATGACCGGCACATTCTTCCGAGTGCGAACGATCTGCCGGATCTCTTTCATGAGCCCCGCTACTACTTCCTGGCTGAACCATCGGTAATACTGCCGCTCGTCTTCGGGAGAGAGGCCGGAGCCTGCGCGTGGAACCGGCTTGCCAAATGCTTTCTGGTAGGCCTGGCTACAGTATTTGCAATAGCACTTCTGGCTCGACATGTAGGGATAAGGCCCGTCGAAATACATGCCGGCCACATCGTATTTGGAGACGATCTCTTCTACGTATGCTTTGATCCTGTCCCGGATCGGTGAAAGTAGACAGGCTTGCAGGTAATTTCCCTCGCGGTCGAGACTGAAAAGCGTTGAGGTCGTCGGATTGCCTTGGGCGTCGACTCCAATCCAGTCGCGAACCTCCCCCTGCGTATTCTTAGGCCAGACACTGACGTTGACCGCTATGTAAGGTATGACACGAATACCTTGTGCGTGGCACGCCTCGATTGTTTCCTGAAAGAGGTCTCGCGAACCGAGTTCGGGGTGAACCGGGTAGTGCCGGGTCGGATAAAGCGCATACTGCGAAATCGCGGGGAAGCGCAGCACATTGGCTCCCAGGTCCGCCGCAATGGACGCAAGCTGTTTTCCGGAGCATTGCAATCGCGGATAGAAGGGCGGAACATAGCCTTCCGCGAGTACGATTCGCGCTGTTCGCAGCCAGTCAAACTCTTCACCGGCCTCTTGGGCGCGCCCGCCATCGGGCGCCGCGATGGCACCCGCTGCCAGCAGAAACTGCCTTCTGGATGGTTTCATCATAAGAGTTGTGATTCCGGCTCAGTAGCTCAGCCGCAGGGCGAACTGGATAACCCGGGCCGCACCCGCGCCGAATACACGTCCGGCGTTGGCGGTCTCGACGGCCGCATTCGGGCTCGAAAAGTTCACGTTGTTAAATGCGTTGAAAAATTCCCCGCGGAACTGCAGGGACAAGCTCTCACTGAGGGCAAAGCGCTTGGCGGCGGAGAGATCCCAGTTCACGAGCCCATCGCCGCGTAGGATATTGCGTCCCGCATTGCCGAAGACATAGAGCGCGGGCGTCTGGAAAGCGGACACGTCGAACCAGCGTTCGATCGTCGGATTGTCGAGATTGCCTGAGCCGATGCGATCCGGACGCTGGCCTCCCGTGCCAATGTTCAGACGGTCGCTGGAGAGCGCCGGAGTAAAGGGCGGGCCGCTCTGGAACGTGGTGATGCCGCTGACCTGCCAGCCTTCCAGGACGATTCTGGCCGCGCGTGCGTGCAGGCGGAACGGAAGCTCATACGTGTAACTCGCTACCAGGCGGTGCGGAAGGTCGAAATCCGAAACGGCCCGTTCCAGCTTGAGATTGTTTACATCCAGAGGCCCGGAGAAGTAGTTCGAATTGTTGTCGATGCTTTTCGAATAAGCGTAAGAAACTGTGAACGCCAATCCGCGTGAGAACCTCTTCTCGGCCCGGAGTTGCAGAGCGTGATATGTCGAATCGGTATCCCAGCCGCCGATGGAAATATCGGAGAAGCGTGGAAACGGCCGCCGGGCTTGCACCGATCCCGGACCCGGCTGCGGGCGGTTAACCGGAATCCTTCGCTGCAAGTGAGTGCCTTTCTGTCCCACATATCCGGCTTCGAAGGAAAGCGTTGCGGATAACGCCTGCTGAACGCTCAGATTCCATTCGTTGGTGTAGGCGTTGCGTCCTTCCACCGGAGCGGCGGAGATGGAGGGCGTTCCGAACGCGGAAGGAATCGGCGCTCCAAGATAGAAGTTGCCGAGTGTCCGGTTCGGCACCGGGGAATCATTCGTAGCCGAGTCATAGATGATAAACGGCGGGCACAGGAAGTTGTTTCCCAGAATATCGTTGATGGCATAGTTCCAGAAAATGCCGTATCCTCCGCGGATGACAGTGGCAGTTCTTTCAAACGGTTGCCACGCGAATCCGAGCCGCGGTGCAAAATTGGTCTTTTCGGGGGGTGTGATCGAATCCGGCAATCCCAGAGACTGCGTGGTGGTAATCACGTCCTGATAAAACGGATAGGCGCGCACGGCCACCGGCTGGGCCGTCAGATCGATGGGCTCGGGCAGGATGATCTTTCCGGTTGAAGGATCGAAGCCCGCGATCACGTTTCGCAAACCGGTGAAGAAGGGACTATATTCATAACGCAGCCCGAGATTCAAAGTGAGTTTCCGGCTGACCTTCCAATCGTCCTCAAAGTACAAGCCGAAGTAATTGCCGAATGTTCCGTTGGTTTCGATCGGGTAACTTCGAAGCGCCGAGGCGGGATACCCCAGAAGAAAATCCGCGAACGCGTCGCCCGTTCCGCCGGGAGCAGCGGGGTTCTGTGTATAGGTTCCGGTAAACGAGAAAGAGCCCCGGTTGTAGGCAACGTCGCGCGTGATGGCCTTTAGCCGCCTGTACTCGAAGCCGGCTTTCAGCGTGTGACTGCCACGAATGTGAGTCAGGTCGTTGAGTACCTGCTTGTTCTCAATCACGTTCTGCTTGGGTTGATCGAGCCCGTCGTTCAGCGTGCCGAAACCCGCCATCGTGAGATAGGGGAGCCCCGGATAGAGCGGCGCGGTCTCCTCGAAACCCAGAATGCCGGAGCCCGTCGTACCATCCGAACCCTTTACGTTGGGAGCGTTGTCCAGAAACAGGCGCGATCGGTTGTAGCCCAACGTCACCGTGTTGATGAGCGTGGGGCTGAAGATGCGGCTGTACCGGACGGCAGCGTTCTGGCCTTTGGCAAGCTGCGGGATGGGGTCCAGCGACGGAAACGAGTTCGGATCCTGGATGCGGTCGTAGTTGATGGTGTAGCGGACGAACACCTGATCTTTGTCCGTGATCTGCTGATCGAAGCGGCCGATCACCTGGTCGCCCGTCGTAGCTCGGGAGGGTGCGGTCGCGATGGTGCCTCCAGCCGTATTTGGCAGCGGGTAGTAAGGCAGCAAAGCCTGTGCTTGTGGCGCCAGTCGGGTCGCGGGAATGCGGTTGCCCGGGAACTGGTCACGGATGAAGCCGCTGCCTGTGGGATTGGGGCGCGTCGTGGCGGGGTCGTAGATCGGACGCGCATCGCTGAAATCCCCCGAGCGATTCAGAGCGCTCGGAACCGGCACGTTGAAGTTCAAGCCCTGCCGGACTCTCGTGCCTTCGTACGATCCGAAAAAGAAAGCCCGGTTGCGCACCACCGGACCGCCCAGCGTGGCGCCGAACTGGTTGTAGCGCAGAGGAGCCACGCTCCCGGCAAAGAAATTTCTCGCGTCCAGACTGCTGTTGCGCAGATACTCCCAGGCGGTTCCGTGAAATTGATTCGTCCCGGACCGGATCGCCGTTGTGATCAGCCCGGGGGAGCGGCCGTACTGTGCCGAGAAGTTATTCGAAATGGCTTTAAACTCCTCGATCGCATCCACGGTAGGGCGCACGTAGGTCCCGCCCGCGTGGTGCTCGCTCGTGTCGACGCCATCCATCAGGAACGCCGTAGCGTGCCCGCGCGATCCGTTCATCACCACGTTGATGTAGTTGGAGCGAACCACCGGCGCACCCGAAGGCACGAAAGCCACTCCCGGAGCCAGGCTCGCGAGTTGATAGAAGTTTCTGCCATTCAGAGGCAGATCCAGGATCATCCTGGTCCCGACCACCTGCCCCACGGAGCTGCTGGCTGTTTGCAGCAGAGGCGCTTCGCTGATGACATCCACCGTGCCGGTTACCTCACCGATTTGCAGTTGGAAGTCGATGGTGGCCCGCTGGTCCACCTGGAGGGAAATCGGTCCGCGAGCCGCACGGCGGAAACCGGCGTGCTGCGCTTCTACCCGGTATTCTCCAATGAGCAGATTCGGGATGACGTAGCTGCCCCCTTCACTCGTACGGGTTTCGCGGACGAGCATCGTATGGACATTGGTCGCGGTGATCAACGCGTCCGGGACGGCCGCCCCAGTTGGATCCGTAACAGTACCGGAGATTGCCGCCACTGGCTGTTGCGCGAAGGCGGCAGGCAGGCACAACGTAAAGATCAGCACGTGCGCCAGGCGCCTGGCACTGAGAAACGGTAGACACACTTCAAGCATGAGCGCCTCCTATCGGCGTCAGTTAGCCCCAATTAAGCTGTGATGGTTACCCCGCGGAGTTTGGGGCGAGGTCGTCCGGCCCCATTCCAACCGCAATATGTTCCAGCATCTCCTGCATCGCCGCAGCAGAGTCGCGGCGGCGCAGCGCCTCCAATATTCTGCCGTGCTGCTCCACGGCCACCCGCAAATCCCGGACCGGGCGCTTGGAAGGATCCAGCACCCGAAAAATCAGCGTGATCATGGAGTGCAGGAGACGAATGATTACTTCATTCCCTGCTGCCTTGCCGATTCCCAGGTGAAACTGGAAGTCTTCTTCCACCCCACTTTCGCCCCGGTCTAATGCGTCCTGCTGTCCCCGAACGAGTTCTTCCAATTCCGCGATCTGACTGGCGGTGATCCGCCGTGCCGCCGTATAGGACGTCCAGCCTTCGATCGCACGCCGCGCTTCGTAAATCTGCGCGATGTCATCGAAGTCGTGAAACAGAACCATCGATAAGATGGCCCCGATACTCTCGTAGGATCCTTTTCGGACGTACGTCCCGCCGCCGTTTTTAACCTCCACGATCCCCAAAGCGCCGAGACTTCGCAGCGCCTCCCTCACGGAAGCACGGCTGACCTTGAACGTCTCACAAAGCTGTTTTTCGGAAGGAAGGCGGTCGCCTCCGCTCAAGTGACCCTTTGCAATCAATTGATAAAGCTGGAGAGCCACATCCTCGAACAATCGCACCGGCCGAACTTCTTTAAGAAGATCCTGCATTATGTCTAGCTCTCTACCTGTCTGACAGGTAGACATTAGCGTATTTCAGAAGGGATGTCAATCCTTAATTCGCGGATTTCTTTAGAAGACGTCAGGTAAATCCAGCTAAAGTGACACTGAACAGTAGGATAGAACGCTGGAGGTCGGCGCCGAGTGGGATCCGATCGGAGAACCGCAGAAATACTGACCGAGTTATTCGATAGCAGCTACGCGACGGTCGTACGCTACGCGCGGCGCTGGACCAGGGATCTTGCGGCCGCCGAAGATCTGGCCCAGGAGGCATTCTTCTGTCTGTACAGGGCTTTGCAGGAGCGTAAGGAGATCGTCTGCCCACTCGCCTGGTTGATGGGCGTAGTCAGACAGATGGCCGAACATCAGACGTGGAAAAGATCCAAGGCCCAGGTGTCTTTCTCGACGCTGGACACCCTGGATGCGCTACCGGCAGGCCGAACCGAGCCGGATGAGCCCGATTTTGAAGTCACGCGCTATTTCTCCTGTCTCACCACACGGGAGGTAGAAGTCGTGCTGCTTCGGATGGAATCTCTCACCTACCGGGAGGTAGCCGAACAGATGAACATCAGTTCCAAATCCGTCTGTACGTTCCTGGCCCGTGCGCTGAAGAAACTTCGGCTCCGCATGATCCAACCAGCAACTACCACTCCGGTTTCAAGCGATGAGAAAAAGAACATCCGGCGAATGCTACAGTGACGAGGCGCTTCTGGCGCTCCTCGATGGCGAACTTGCGCCGGTGCAGGCGCAACAGATCGGGCTGCATCTGAACGCATGTTGGCCCTGCCGGTCCCGTGCGGGAATGCTGGCACGCAATATATCGGAGCTTTCCGCTTTGCTCGACACCAGGACTATCCCACCGCTGGCGATGGAACGGGCGCGGGCACGTCTCCTCGCACGCTGTTCCGCGTTCGACTCCGTTCCGGAACTGGCACTCCGCGCACCGCTGGGTACGGCGTTTTCGCGAATTGCTCTCTCTGTGGCGGCGAGCCTCGCTCTCTGTGTTCTTGGAGTGGCCGCGTTCGTTCATTTCCGCCCAACGGGACGGATTGACAGAGGCTCTTCCAGCGTGCCCCATCCCGTGCGCGCGCGATCGACCCAACCGGTGCTCCCACATCCAACCGCCAATCGAATGCCTGATCGGCATCCACCACGAATTCCTGAACCGAAGTCCGCACCCAAGGTGGATTTGAGCCGTCCTACAGCGGCGCGATTATTGGCGGCGGAGATCGAAGCCTGGCACGCATTGCACCGGGTGCAAGCCTGTTCAGGTGAGCCCGTCGAAGTACTTCGGCAGCCGGATGGCAGAATTCTTATACGCGGCGTAGTTGCCGGCCTCGCTCGTTTGCAGGAAATACGAACAGCAATCGGCGCAGTTCCAGATGCAGATCTGATCGACCTCGACCTGACGACGATAGCCGAGGCGATAGCCGCGAACGCACCACCGCAATCCGTATACAGCGAAAGGTCGGAGGTGCGTCAGCACCCTTCCCTGGCCGAACGTTACCTTCTGGAACATTTCCGCTCCCAAGGCTTGGACAGCAAGTCTGCACACGCGGAGGTCGTCCGGATTTCGCAACAAGCTGTCCGGCAAGCGAATTCACTCCTCTCTGCTGCCTGGGCTTTGCGTCACTTGGCCGAGCGTTTCCGTTCCGAGGAATTACAGCCGGAATCCGAACGGCTCCTTACCGTCCTCATCAGAGACCATACGCGTTCGATCGCCGTGGAGTTGGCCGCGCAACAGAGATTGCTCGCTCCGATCCTTCCGCAGTCATTGGATTCTGTCCCCGTGTTTAGGGACGGCACTCCCACGTTTTCACGGGACTGGCCTGACTGGGCTCTCCACCATTTCTCGCGGATCCAGCATCTGCATGCCACCACCCTCGACGCTTTTGCGGGCGGGGACCAGACTGGTCTGGAGTTTGCCACATTTGCGCAAAGCCTTGCTTCAGATTTGCGCGAACTTGAAAACGAGTTTCGGGAAGCCAGCACAGGTTTGTCGAATTGGGCCGGCAGAGCCCGCAAAACGCACTGAACCGTCAACCGGCAAGAAAGGATAGCTATGCGAAAGAGACTCCAGGCAGTTTCATTACTCGTGCTGTTTGCGCCAATAGTCTTAGCTCAGACCGCCCAGGTGACGGGTATCGTACAGGACTCGAGCGAGGCGGTAGTGGTTGGGGCTGACGTCGACATTAACAACGTAGACAGGGGAGTCCGATACCAGGTCAAGACAAATGAACTCGGCTATTACACCGTTCCACTCCTGAGGCCCGGCAATTACCGGATTACCATTCAGGCGGCCGGATTCAAGCCAGTAACTCGAAGTAACATTGTGCTCGAAACCGGTCAGATCGTCCGCATCGACTTTGTGCTGGAGGTAGGCGCAGTCGCGGAAGCCATCACAGTGTCGGAAAGTGTACCATTGCTCCAATCGGAAAACTCGACACATTCCCAGTTTATTGAGAGTAAGACGGTGATGGACATGCCTCTCAGCGGGCGCCGTGTCGAAAACCTGGTGACACTGGCAGGGAACGCCATGATGGCGACGGGCGGATCCAGAGTTGTGCTTGCGGGCGGACGGGGCGGGTTTGTGAATTGGATTGTCGACGGTGCCAACTCCGCCCCTGTACTGACTGAAGGTTTGGAATTCAGCCAAAGTCCACCCGTGGCTGAGCTAAAAGAGTTCCGGGTGATGTTGAACGGGTACGCCGCCGAATACGGACAAAGTGAAAGCGGTGTCGTCACGTTGGTGACAAAGTCCGGCGGGAATCAGTTTCACGGAAGCGCCTACGAGTATCTGCGCAACGATAAACTGGACGCCCGTACCTTTTTCGCGGCGGGGAAAGCGCCACTGCGCCAGAACCTGTTCGGGTTCACCGGCAGCGGTCCCATCATCAGGAATCGAACCTTTTTCTTTGTTTCGAATGAATGGCAGCGTGTGCGGCGAGGCACAACAAGTGTATTAACGGTACCCACCGCTGCGCAGCGCAACGGGGATTTTTCGCAGCTCACGGACGCACAGGGCCGCTCCATCGCGATCTACGATCCGGCAACCAGCCGTCCCGATCCAACCCGGGCGGGGAACACCCTTCGCGATCCGTTCCCCGGGAACGTGATTCCTTCGAACCGGCTTGATCCGGTGGGTGCCGGTCTGGCTGCTCTGTACCCGATGCCAAATCGCGCGGCCGCCAATCTCGCCGGTGCGAGCAATTTTTCCGCGAACCCTGTGAGCTTTGCCAATCCCCAGTACCTGACCATCAAAGGGGATCACATACTCCGGGAACACGACCGGATTTGGGTGAAGTACAACCGCGTCCATTCACCCGACGGGCAACATCCGATGTATCCCGAGCCCGCGGCCGACCCCTCCGCGTTCACTCGGGAATCCACATACAGCGCCGTAATTGGAAATTGGGCTCACAACTTCACGCCGACTCTGATCAATGA
>DASTMK010000503.1:0-12771 GCA_035714225.1 Bryobacteraceae bacterium
TCCGAGGTTTGATTATGCGTCCATGGGCGACGCCATAGCCGTGCAGCGGCTGACTTCGTTTTTCGGTTCGGCTGGCATATCGCTTAAAGCCCTGCCTGCCCACCTCGCGGCTTGGGAATCGATCAAGGACAACAATTTAATCTTCATAGGCGCCTGGCGAATGCATCCCCTCCTGCGGCGTCTGCCTGTCACACAGGACTTTGAACTGGGTCCCGACGACCAGATTCATAACCAGAAGCCCGGTCCCGGCGAACTGAAAATTTACACGACACCTTCGCATCGCGACTCGATGACCTACGCTTCCGTGGGTGTCTTTCCCGGGCTGAGGCCCGGACGGGAGGTGTTCGTGGTTACCGCGCACAGTTCACCCGGCGCGATGGGCGCAGTCGACTTCATCACGAACGCTGGCAGCGTGAAGCTGATACGGGACCGCATCGGATTATCTTCCAGCGGACCCCGGAAATATTTCCAGATGCTGCTCCGAGTGTACGTAGATAATGACGTTCCGATGAAAACGGAATACGTCACCCACCATCTGAATCCGCAACCCCTTCGGTAACGCTACCGTAACAAAACCTAGTTACGGGCGCAGAAGGAAATTCCGCAGCCTAAGCTTGTGCTGGAACGGTTATTATTTCATGCGGATCATCTTCTCACTTCTCGTGTGGGCAGGGCCGGCAGGCGTTGCGCTTGCACAGTTTCCGGAAATGCCTCCGTCAACGCTCGCCGCGCCGAAACCGGCGTTCGACGACGGACAGGACGCGATGCGGACGCGCCTGTTCCGGACCACAACCTCGCGCGCGCAAATCGACCTCGGCGGCTGGTGGGATTTCCTTCCCGACCCCGGTGACAAGGGCGAAAAGCTCAACTATGGCTCACGGCTTCCCAGGCCCGAAACCAGGCTCTGGGTGCCGGGCACCTGGAACTCGGTTGCCCGGTACTGGAATTATGTAGGCCCCGCCTGGTATCAGAGGGACTTCGAGATTGCCGGCGGCGGGAATCTGCGTATCATGTTCGGCAGCGTCTTCTATCGTTCGAAAATCTGGCTCGATGGCAAACTGCTGGGGGAACACGAGGGCGGCTATCTTCCGTTCGCATTCACGGTGCGCGATGTGAAAAAAGGTCCGCACACGCTAGTGGTGCGCGTGGACAACCGGCTCGACGACGCATCTTTGCCGAAGCAGAACGTCGACTGGTTTCCTTATGGGGGTATCGAACGTCCGGTCTACGCCGAGATGGTACCATCTGTCTTCATCGACAGTTTCCACGTGATCCCCTCATCGATCCAGCCCTCTCGCGCGAGCTTGAAGGTTAGAGTGTTCCTATGGAACCTTGGCCAGAGTTCCGGGACTGTCGAGCTGGCTTTCAGTGTAAACGGAACGCGTTTACATGCGGTCCGACATGCTGCGGCAAGCGGAAGATCGGCCGCTGAATTCGAGGTCATGCTGGAGCGGCCCCGGCTATGGTCGCCCGCGGACCCGAACTTGTATTCCGCGCGAATATCGCTGAACGGCGATGGAGACGATCAGTTCACCCGGTTCGGCGTACGGGAGGTCCGCGTGGATGGACCGCGTATTCTTCTGAACGGAAGGCCACTGAAGGTGATGGGTGTGAACCGCCACGAAGACCATCCCGATTGGGGTTCTGGCAGTCCGCCGAATCTTCTGCGGCAGGATATCGAAATCATCAAGCGGCTCGGAGCGAACGCGGTGCGAGCCCATTATCCCCTGCCGGAACTGTTCATGGATTTCTGCGATCAGTACGGGCTGCTCTTCATGGCGGAAGCGCCTGCCTGGCAATACTCGTCCGAGCAGTTGGCGAAGCCCGAGATACAGGAAAAAGTCCTGCGCCATTTTGAAGAAATGGTCGCTCGCGATATGAACCACCCGAGCGTTTTCACCTGGAGCCTTGGAAATGAATGGCCGCAGCCGGACCGCTCCTATGACGTGATCCGCGACCTGTTGGCGCGTGCCCGGCGGTTTGATTCCACGCGTCTTATCACGCTCGTTACCGGCGGGCCGCACGTCCGGAGAATACATGAACTCGTGGACGTGATCTGCGTAAATTGGGCGCGCTATCAATGGTACGATCCCTTCACGACCCTCGATGCCGAAGAGGGAGCGAAAAGTGTGGCGGAGCTGGCAAAAATACACGAGCGCTATCCCGGCAAGCCCGTTATTCTGACGGAATTCGGGGGGTCGGAGGCGCAGGCTGGCTGGCACAACTGGGGCAACGTGAAGTGGAGTGAAGAATACCAGGCCAGAAACGTGGAGGACTCCGCGTGGCATGCACTCCAGCAGGACTGGATTTCGGGCGGCTGCGTATGGCAGTTCTGCGACACACGCAGCGCGCCGGAGCGGTTCCTGGCGGGCAGGCTTCACGGCTGGAACGGCAAGGGAATCGTCGACGCGAATCGAAACCCCAAGCTGGCGTTCTACAAGTTGCAGCAGATATTTCGTGCGATAGCGGAGCCTGCGGCCACCAGTGAAGGGACGCCATCTTCCGATGCCGGAAAATAAAGGCACACCACAGGAGAATATACTGATGATGTTCAAAGTTGCGGAGAGTTTCTGAGATGAAAACTTCAAATCGTTTATTCGCCATTATTCTGTTGTTTGCCTGTTGCGGCTGGGCGGGCGAGCGTAAAGCAAAAAACGTGATCCTGTTTCTTGGGGATGCGGCCGGAACTTCAACCCTGCATGCCGCCAGTGTCCAGGAGTATGGAGACTCCAACCGGCTGTTCCTTTACCGGATGCCCAACATCGCGCTTTCCGATACCTCGTCGGCAGCGGATTGGGTAACCGATTCGGCCGCGGGAATGACCGCCATCGTGACCGGTGAAAAAACGAACAATGGCGTGGTTTCGCAATCCGACTCGGCAGTGCGGGGCAAGAAGGACGGAGAGCCGCTCAAGACGCTGCTTGAATACGCCGAAGAGCGTGGGCTTTCCACCGGTGTCGTGTCGAACAGCCCCATCACGGACGCAACTCCCGCCGCCTGTTACGCCCATGTCAACGATCGTAAAATGACCGGCGAAATTTTCAGGCAGGCGCTGAACCCGCGATTCGGCGATGGCGTCGATGTAATGATCGGGCCCGGACGGCAAGCCATCCTGACGGCGACGCGTGAGCTTGGAATGAACCTGGAAACGGAGATCCCCGCGAAGGGATTCCACTTCGGGGAAACGCTGGACCAGGTGCCGCCGGATGCTCGCCGGGCTATCGTGCTTCTCGGTCCGGGCGAATTCGATTTGGGTGCTGCGACGGAACTCGCAATCCGGATCCTCTCGAAAAACCCGAAAGGATTCTTCCTGATGGTCGAATCCGATCTCCATACGGACAATCTGTCTCGCGGATTGACCAGAGCCGTTGCATTCGACAGGATCATTGAATCCACGGCCGCGAGCGCTTCGAAAGACACTCTCATCCTGTTCACTGCCGATCATTCCTTCGACATCCGGGTTGGCGGCGCCACCAGGAAAGGCCTCCCGCTTGTGACGCAGGATGCAGACGGCAAGCCTGTACCGGCAAAATCCGTGATGATCAACGGGCACCACTCCGCCGAACAGGTCCTGGTGGCCGCGCAAGGACCCGGCGCCAGCCGCGTCCGCGGCGTGATCGCCAATACCGGCATATTTCATATCATCCTGTCGGCCTACCGGTGGAAACCCGAACCGGCACACACGCCACCACAAATCACTTCGGGAAACTGACGGCGGAGGCCAGCAATCCGGGGCAGCGCGGATCGGACGGAATCCTCGTGAACTATACTAGATCTCGCTATGCTCCAAGACATTCGATTCGGGCTGCGTATGCTCGCCTGCAATCCGGGTGTGACCGTGTTGGCGACTATCGCGCTGGCACTTGGTATCGGCGGCAGCACGGTCGTTTTCAGTGTAGTCAATACCGTCCTGCTAAGGCCTTTACCCGTTTCCGATCCCGACCGGCTCGTCTGGATATGGGCCAATAACCCCAGCCGTAATCTCGCCTATGCCTTCACGGCATACAGTAGTTACGCGGAGTGGAAAGCCGGTAGCCCTTCATTGGAATCCATGTCCGCGTACGCGCCCGTTTCGGCGACCCTGCTGCTCGGCAATGCCCCGGAGCGCGTCGATGTTCTCAAGGTAAACGCCACCTACTTTCCCATGCTTGGCATCCAACCCGTCGTGGGCCGGAATTTCCTAGCCGAAGAGGACCAGCCGGGAGCCCGCAGAGTCGCGATTCTCTCCTATGATCTGTGGGAGCGGCGGTTCGGTCGCGACCCGGATGTCATCGGCCGAACCATAAACCTGGAGGGCGAGAGCGTCGCCGTGACAGGCGTTTTGCCGCGTGGTTTTGCGTTCCCGAATAAGGTGGCGGACGTCTACGTTCCTATTGCGCACAGCACCGCCCGCGCGACGGGTGGGGCTCCACCGCTGTTCGTGGGAGCATACGGACGTCTCAAGCCCGGCGTTGCTATCGAGCGTGCTCAGGCTGAGATTGACGTCGTTTCACGCCGGCTGGAAGCTGCATATCCTGGCATGAAAGGCATGGGGGCACAGGTTTGGCGTGTGCGCGACTTTATGGTCCGCGACGTCCGTCTTAGCTTGCTCGTACTGTTCGGTGCAGTCGGCTTGGTGCTTCTGATTGCCTGCGCGAATGTCGCTAATCTGCTACTGGTGCGTGCCAGTGTACGACAGCGCGAGATCGCGCTCCGGACTGCGTTGGGCGCAGGGCGCTGGCGGATCCTCCGCCAGTTGCTTATAGAGAGTGTCATCCTCAGTGTTTGTGGCGGTGTCGCAGGGCTCGCCCTGGCCGCCGCCGGAACGCGACTGGTGCGACGATCCGGGCCGGAGCAAATCCCGTTCCTCAAAGAAGTGTCACTCGACAGTCGCGTTCTCGCGTTTGCGATTCTCGCGTCCCTACTCACTGGAGTTCTCTTTGGCCTCGCACCGGCATTGGCGGCCTTCCGGGCGCGCGTCTCCGAGACCTTGAAGGAAGGGGCCATCGCCGCCGGCGAGAGCCGCGCCCGCAATCGGTTCCGCGGCGCACTGGTCGTCATCGAGGTGGCGATTGCCCTGGTCCTGGCTGTCGGCGCAACCCTGACGATGCGCACCTTACTACGCTTGCAGGCGACCAGCCCAGGTTTTGACGCCGGAGGCGTCCTTACAGCGTCGATTACGCTGCCGACGCCAAAATACCCGAAACCCGAGCAGCGCGTCGACTTCTATCAGCGCCTCCTGGATCGGACCAATGTTATGCCCGGCGTTCAGGCCGCAAGCATGGTAAGCCTCATCCCGTTCGGCGGCTCGGATACGGGCTGGAACGTGCTGATAGAAGGGGAGCCGGCTCCGCGGCGGTGGGACGCTCCCGTCTCCTGGCGCCGCATCGTCGACCCTGCCTATTTCCGCGTGATGCGGATTCCCCTCATCCGCGGCCGGGAATTCACATCGCATGATTCAGGCTCACCCCTGGTGGCTATCATCAATGAGACCATGGCCCGGCGCTTCTGGCCCAACACCGATCCCCTCGGCAAGCGCTTCGGACTCACCAAGTACTGGCTCACTGTCGTCGGGATTGTGGGCGACGTGAAGTTCACATCGTTTACGAAAGATGCCGAACCAGAGTTCTACGAGCCCTACCGTCAAGCCCCAGGTGCAGACATGACCCTCACCGTGCGTACGGTCTCCGATCCGTTGCGGCTGGCCCCCGCACTCCGCCAAGCTGTTCTCGAAACCGATCCCACCCAGGCGATCTCGCGCGTTACCCCGATGGCCCAATACGTCTCTGATGCGGTAGGAACACCCCGCGTGTCGGCCCTGCTTCTGGCGGCGTTCGGAACCACGGCGCTCCTGCTTGCCGCCGTTGGCATCTATGGAGTGATTTCATTCTCCGTGACGCGCCGGACTCGTGAGATCGGCGTCCGTATCGCGCTCGGCGCCGCCGGACGCGATGTCATGCGGATAGTGGTGGGCGATGCCATCGTGCTCGCTTCCATAGGGGTCGCGGTCGGGATTGGCGGCGCGCTCGCGCTCAACAGCATCATGCAACGAATGCTGTTCGGCGTGACCGCAACCGAGCCATTCACCTACCTTGCTGTGTCAGCCTTGCTGATTGCCATCGCGGCTCTGGCGGCCTATGTTCCAGCACGGCGAGCTGCGCGGATCAGTCCGTCTGTCGCCTTGCGCTGCGAATGACGTTGGCATTGCGCTGCGTTGCGGGCATGCTTCGGCGTTGACTGGAAAGCACCATTGCCACGCAGTAGGCGGGATCGTGTCCGGATAGTGCGTCATCCAGGAATCGCGCGCAGCAGTGGAATGGCCGCAGATATCTGCGGCTTAGCTGGTGAACAACACGACTCGGGCACGGTGCTCACTACGTAATTTCTCATCGCACGTGTAGAGGACGGAACCGGTTGCCTCTGCCAAGGCGATGTAGGCGGCGTCGTAAACGGTGAAATTGTGCCGTAGTTCCCACATACGGCCAATCAATGGAGTGTGCGAATACCGCTCCGCGGGCAAAGCCGCGAGCTCTGCTAGAAATTGCCTGCTGCGGTGAGAGTCGATTCGCTGCCTGCGCTGAGCTGTTGTGGCCATCCTAGTGACTGCGGTCACATCCACGCGACACCTGCTAGAAGTAGCGTCTATTGAGGGGGAAGAGAATGGGTAGTTGGGGTTGTCCGCACGAGGCGAACGGCGTCTGCCAGAAGGTGAACAAACTCCCCTGCGATCCGGGGATGAGGGGGTGCGTCCTCTACGGCCGCTTTGTCTTCAGTAATCCGGCGAAAAACCGGCTGGCTAAACCTGACGCCCGAAACACGGCGGAAGAGAAGGACGGCCGGCCCAGTTCGTCCAGATAAAGTTTGCCATGGCATCTCCGCGCGGTTGGCAGTACCCTGTTAGAACCACTTGCAACAGGAGGCTCCGCCACATGAACCGCCGTCAGTTTTTCGCTACCGCGGCAGCAACCGGCTCGGCTTCGTCCGCTGGAACAAGCAGCGGGAGTCCCGATTTTTCCGCTGTGCGGGCGGATTTTCCTCGCGCCCGAACAGCCGCTTACCTCGATAACGCCTCGTGCCATCCTCTCAGCATGCACGCGGCCGCGGCGCTTCACCGCTATATCGATTGGGCCACGAAGGAAGTGGGAGAGCCATGGTGGCCGGGTTGGGCGCAGGCCCGCACCGAAGCGAAAACACTGTTCGCCAGACTCATAAACGCAAAACCTTCGGAGATCGCTTTTGCCCGCAGCACCATCGAGGCGGAGAGCAATCTGTTGAACGGCATGGCGATTCGGGCCTCGGGCGGCAACGTGGTCACCAACGACCTGCACTACTCCGCCGCCATCTACAACTACAGGATGCGCCAGAAGGACGGGCTCGATGTGCGCATCGTGAAGCATCGCGACTGGCAGATCGATATCCGCGACATGGAGCGGGCTGTCGACCGCAATACGCGGCTGATCGCTATCGCGCTGGTCTCGAACGTGAACGGATACCTGCACGATGTCCGGAAGCTCAGCGAACTGGCACACTCCCACGGCGCCTATCTGTACGCCGACATCATACAGTGTGCCGGAGCCATTCCCATCGACGTTCGTGCCATGGGAATCGATTTCGCCGCCTGCTCCACTTACAAGTGGCTGATGGGTGTAAAGGGCTTCGGCTTCCTGTATGTCCGCGAGGATCTGCAAGGCACCGTAGTCAAGCCCGCACAGCACTCCGGTGGTGTGCGATTCAACTATGCGCCATGGGTGGAACAGCCGGACGCCGGTCTCGACGAGATCGCTTTCAGCCCTGTGGCCGGTCCTTCGCGCTACGAGGTGAGCTATCCATCGTACGAAGGAGCCATCTGCGCGCTGGAAAGCCTGAAGTACATTCACCGGCTTGGGGTCGGGAACATTCGCGCGCACGCACGCGCGCTGACCGGCCGGCTACAGAAGGAAATGCCGGCGGCTGGATATCCCTCCATCACGCCCCCGGACAACGAGAGCCCGATTGTGGCCTTCGCCACGAAAGATCCGCAACGCGCGATGGAAAAATTGAGAAAGGCCGGTGTTCACGCCGCCATGCGGTTCGGCAACAAGATGAGGATTTCTCCGTCGGTCTTCAATAACCAGGAAGATGTGGACCGCCTGCTGGCGGCCCTGGCGTAGCCCCCGCCTTACTGCGCTCCGTTGCGCAAGGCCGGCAGATCCTCGGCCAGGGTCCGTTTCAGCAGAAGCAGCTTTTCGTGAATCGTCGCCGGCGTGTAGATGTAGTCCTGCTCCCACTCGTAGCCGAGCCGCGAGTCCCTCCGCGCCGCCTCAAAGGATGCCTCCGTGCGCTCGATCTCCTCGCGCAGAATTGCTTCCAGGCGGTCCAGCACCGCAGTCTTGCCGGCCGCGTTCTGCCCGAGCCGGAATCGCAGATCTTCGAATTCCAGCAGCGCCTGCTCACTACGCATCATGCGCTGTAGCTGTTCCGCGAGCAGCGTTTCCCGGTACGCATTCTGCCTCTTTGCTGCCGGAGCCGCCAGTGCGGCTTTCCGGTAGTGCTGCAGACCCTTCTCCATTTCGGCGGCTGCCAGTCCAAGGTGCTTGCTGAAAACGGGCAGCGAGAAGGGCCTGACGTACCGCTCCGCCGCATTCACCTTGTTTGTGAAATCCGGCCAAAGAATCAGGCGGCTCGGCACGTACGGCCAGTAGGGGTTCACCCAAGTGGTGCGGGCCCAAAGCGCGGGATCCGACCAGGAGTGATTCACCGTCATCATGCGGGGCTCCGGCTGTGTCAGAAAGAATGGGGCCGCGACGGCATTGTTGGTGCCCCAATTCGGACCGGTGTCCGGAACCAGCCGAATCGCATTGCTGAAACACTTCCAGGCGGAGAGAACCGCGTCTTCGTTGCCCGCTCCGAAATCACGGCGTGCGATGGCCCGCAGGAGTTCGTCGAGCGGCGGGGCGTCGCTCCAGGAATACCAGGCGCGCAGTTCGGCAACGAAGTTCGGTTTGAATCCATAACTCCAGCTTTCGAGCACGCCGTCCACGCCCCACTTCTCGAGTGCTTTGTAGCGTTCATACCACTGGTAGGGAAACGGCAGATAGGGGAAAGTGCCGTATTGCCAGCTCGCGAAGGTGTCCGCTTTCGTATAGACGCCGCGGAACCCGAGTTTCTTGGCTTCCGCGATCTGTGCCTGTGTTACTTCGGCCGGTCCCACCTGGTTGATCGCATAGTCCTTCAACCAGCCGCGCTCCCCGTCCAGTTCGAACGCCTTGCCGTTTTCAAACGTCAGCAGCGGAATGGAATCGCGCGGCAATTGCGCCGTACCGTAGCGCTTGTTCTCCGCCTGGTGTGGGCGAAAGTCCACGTTGTACTCCCAGGGCAAAACTTCGATAGCGGGATTGATCTTGCGGCACTCTTCCGCCACAATGGCGACCGCGCGGGCCCACTCGCGAAGCCATTTGCGGAGGTCCTGGTCGCCTTGCCCGCCCGCGCCGAACCACCTTTCGTAGTAGAAGCCTTCAGTCAACAGAACATAGCCGCGAATGTCCGGGAACTCCGTTACGATGTCGCGCACCAGTTTGCGCAAGCCTTCCTCGTTCTCCGGCGTGGGCGTGTAGCGCCACAGGATGGGCACGTAGACGCCGATGCCGTATTTCGCGGCGCGCCGGACCAGGTCTGCCATCGCGCCGGGCGGGTGCTCCTTCATCTTGTCCCAGTGCGGTCCCACGCCCGGCGCGTTGTTCGGGTTTCGATAAATCGAATCGTGAATCGCGTCGAATCCGTACCGGACGAGCGTCGCCAGAAACCGGTCCGGCCAGTTCATCCAACCGAGACCGGACAACGTCATGCGCGTGCGATAGAGGCTATGGCGCGTGGTGTCCAACGTGCGCGAAAGGAACGGAGCTTCGCGCAAGCTGAAACGCGCTTCCACGTTGTACAGCCCGTACATGGCGCCGCGCTCGTCAAAACCGCACACGGCGATGCGCTCACCCTTCACCTGAATCTGGTAATCTTTCGGGCCTTTCAGCGCCTGTCCGCAGCCGGGCATCTGGTCGCGAGTGCCCGCCACTACCGAACGGCTCATGGCCGCCCAGCCATCGAGCGTACCCGGAGTTTCCAGCTTCAGGTTCACCTGCATCCCGTCTGCGATCCGTTCGCGAAATTCGACGGCGGCGTGGCGCAGCAGCGGTCCTGAATCCGACCGGATGACGAGGGACCATCCCTGCGGCGGAATCGCGATTTCCGTCGCAGCCGGACGGGCCGCCGGGTCGCGGCGCAACGGTTCCACGCGCTCTCCGAGGACTTTCTGAAACGTGTAAGACTTCTCCACCGGCAAGGCGGGCAACGCTTTTTCCGCGAACTCGGCCGCACTCGGCCCGTCCTGGGCCGACGCCACGCTGAAAGCAAGCGCTGCCGCGCATGCAGTACGCAGGAACACTTCTGTCATATTCGCTTCCTCATGCGCGCGGCTCAGCTACTGGGGTCATTCGAAAACCAGCATGAGGCGCCGGTAGAATTCAGATGCCTGCTCCACCTCGCTCGAATCCACATACTCCACCGCGGCATGCGCCTGGTCGATGCTGCCGGGTCCGAACACTACGCTGGGCACGCCCGCGGCCGCGAGCTTGCTGGCATCGCTTCCATATGGCACGCCGGTGGGCGCGGGACTAAGGCCAAGATCCGCAAGGGCCGCCGAGGCGGCAAGCACGATTCTTTCATCGATGCGCGTGTCGAGCGGAAGGTCTTCGAGCATCGGCGCATCGACCCGGGCATCGACTCCCGGCACTGCCTTCACCACTTCGCGGAAGTGCTCGACCGTCGCGCGTGGCTCTTCACCGGGCAGCAGTCGCCGGTCGATCTCAATCGAACATTCGTCCGGCACAATGTTCACCTGCGTTCCCCCGGTGACGATCCCGATGTTACAGGTTCCCGAGCCAAGCAGCGGATGACTTTTCGCTTTCAAGCTCTCGCAATCTTTCTCGATGGCCAGGATCACACGGGCCATGCCGGAAATCGCGTTTACCCCGAGATGCGGTTTGGAACTGTGGGCCGCTTTGCCTCGCGTATGAACCTTGAAGCGCACGCATCCTTTCGTCGCCGTCACCAGGCGCATACTGGTCGGCTCGGCTACGACCGCGCCATGCGCGGTGAGCCCTTCGCACAATTTCACAACCCCGCGGTAAGAGTACTCTTCGTCGGCGGCAGCCACTAACCACACCTCGCAAGGCGGCTTTCTGCCGCCCTCGGCCACCGCCGCGAGCGCGTGCATCATGGCGGCCAGCCCGCCTTTCGTGTCGCACGCGCCGCGTCCGTACAACCTGCCACCTTCAACGCGCGGCTCGAAGGGCGGAATGGTCATGCCTTTCACCGAAGCGGTGTCGGTGTGCGCTTCGAGAATCAGGCGGCGCGAGGACTGACGTCCCGGCACAGCCGCGATCAGGTTGGGCCGCCCCGGAAACACCTCCTGGCGCCAGGTGCGGATCGAGCGTTTGGCAAAAAACTGTTCGATATATTCGACGAGCCCCGCCTCCGAGGTTCCACTCTCGTAAGCCGGGTTGATGCTGTTGATCCGGACCAGTCCGGCCAGCGTTTCCACTACGGGAGAAAGTGCCATCGCTCGCTACATCATACCGGGCGCCGCTAGCTTTCGAACACCACCATCTGATGGCCCATGACGACCGGCACAGTCACACGAGCGTAGCCTTCCGCGTATTCACACGGCAGGTCCTGCCGCTGGGGAGCCAGGTAGACCTTGCGGGGACGGTTGGGCACGCGCGCCGCTATGTTTACATTGTTCAGTGGAATGACATCCTCGACGATATCGAGATCCGGGCTGCGGCGTTCCGGAATGTAATGGAGGATGTGCAGAATGCGGCGGCCTTTCTGCTCGGTCAACGTCACTTGCGCCGTCGATGGCAATTCCGCCTTCACCAGCGGATCGCCGATCAGCCGCCCGATGCAATTGGCTACCAGGTCGCGGTATACCGGATACCCGTGCTGCGCATAGACGCGGAAGATCGGCACGGCAAAGTACACCAGCCTGCTACGCTGCGCCGCCGCAATGTAATCGGTCGGCTTGGCATAGGGCGTCTGTTCCACCTGGAAGCGCCGGTAATCCTTATCGAAATAGCCTGCCCACACCCGCGCCAGAACCGTGGTGCCCGTCTGCGCCTTCACCGCCGAACCGGTTTCATACATCTCGTGAACCATGCCGGGCACGCCTTCGCGCGCGCCTTCGAGCGGTTCAATGTATTGCGATTCGTGCTTCCAGGGACCTTCATAATCGAGCCCCATGCCCGGCAGCACAAACTGCCGCGCGTCCATGTCCAAACCCGACTCGTGGCTGAGCAGCAGGGCGCCACCCGAGGAAAGATACGCCGCCAGCTTGTCACGCAGCGGATCGTCCAGCCGGTGACCGTCCGGAAGAATCAGCAGGCGATAGCGCGAGAAATCGGACTCGCGGTCGACGATGTCGAACTGGTATCGCTTCTGCGTGAGCATACGGGTGACACCGACGTCGGAGTCGTTCGCTCGCGCGCCCATGCTGAGCAGAGAAGCGATCTCCGTTACGGCTTTGGCGCCTTCGCACCAGGGCTCCTTCGCCGCCACCGAACGGAAGGTGCGTCCGATGCGTTCGTACGTGTGCGGATTGAGCCGCCCGTTGGGGTGCAGATGATCGCCCACGGAACACTTGTTCGCCTGCGCCAGCATGCTGAAGCACTGGTAGTCGAGCGCCGCCTGGTTGCGCACCGTGCCAAAGTCACCCCAGCTACGATGAAACGCCCCGGTCATGCCCTGCGCTTCCAATCCGAAATT
>DASTMK010000504.1:0-4934 GCA_035714225.1 Bryobacteraceae bacterium
GCAGACCATTCAGCAGCACCAGCGTTTGACCAAACGTGCTCCCACGTATCGATACATCCGCCTGTACTCCATTCGGGCTTCGCTCGCGAACATCCAGAGACGGCTCAAGCCGCAACAGACTCGCCAGGGAGTTCGAAACCAGCCGGAGGCGCGCGATATCCAAAACCGTCACGGGCCGCTCGCTTTCCTCAAGCGGCACCGGATCGAAAGTTCCTGTCACCACGATTACATCGCGGCGCGGCTCCTCGGAGCACAAGGATCCGGCCGAAAAGAGCGCGAACAAAATTAACAGGATGACACCCAGTGGCAATGTCACAGAGTAACATTTGTCGAACTACACTCGAAATTATGGGCAAAGTGCTACTGGGGCTATTGGCGTCATCCGTTCTGTTCGCGCAAATAGTGATCGAATTCCGTCCGGTGGCGACCGGAGTGGATGCACCCAGCGATATTCAACACGCCGGCGATGGAACGAACCGGCTGTTTTTCGTCCAGCAAAATGGCCTGGTTCGCGTGCACAGAGGCGGCGCCCTTCTGAGTACGCCGTTTCTCGATATCCGCTCGCGTGTACGTGCCGGAGGCGAGCGCGGTCTTCTGGGCCTTGCTTTCCCTCCGGATTATGCACAAAAGCAGCGCTTCTATGTGAACTACACCGACCTCAACGGCCACACAGTGATCGCGCGCTACCGTGTGGGCCCGAATGCCGATACAGCCGATGCGTCTACAGAACAAATCCTTCTTCGAATCGAACAGCCGTACGCCAACCACAATGGAGGCCAATTGCGTTTCGGGCCGGACGGCTACCTTTACATCGGCATGGGAGATGGCGGTAGCGGCGGCGATCCTCAGAACCGGGCGCAGAATCCCCGCGAGCGGCTCGGGAAAATGCTGCGCATTGACGTGGAGTCCGCACCAGGCACGTTTCAGATTCCTCCGTCCAATCCGTTTGCCGGCAGCACCACTCACGATCCCGCTATTTGGGCTTTGGGCTTGCGAAATCCGTGGCGCTTCTCCTTTGACCGCGGGACAGGCGATCTCTGGATCGCCGACGTGGGTCAGAACCGGTACGAGGAGATTAATTTCCAACCCGCCTCCAGCCGTGGGGGTGAAAATTACGGGTGGAACATCATGGAGGGCCTGCACTGCTTTAGCACAGGCACTTGCAGCCAGCAGGGACTCACGCTCCCGGTGGCCGAGTACGGCCGCGCGGACGGCTGCTCCGTCACCGGGGGATTTGTGTACCGCGGCAGCGCATTTCCGGGCCTGCGAGGCACTTACCTTTATGGCGACTATTGCAGCGGAAGAATCTGGGGAATCCGGCGGGAGGGGAGCCAGTGGGCCAATCAGCTTTTGGCCACAACAGGTTTCAGCATTACGACCTTCGGCGAGGACGAAGCCGGAGAGTTGTACGTGGCCGATGCGGCACGCGGCACGATCCACCGGATCGAAGGTCCGCGTGCGCCGGTTTTCAGTGCCGAATCCGTGGTGAATGCGGCCAGCTTTCAAGCAGGCATGACGCCCGGATCACTCACCACCCTGTTTGCGTCCGGCATCATGGACTCGCCTGGAATCGCAGCCGCAAGTACGATTCCGCTGCCTCTCTCATTGAACGGAGTCAGCGTGACGATCGGCAGCGTGGCCGCACCCATCCACGCTCTTGCAAACGTGGATGGACAGGAGCAGATCAACTTTCAGGTTCCCTTCGAAATCGCCGGCCGCCAGACCGCGCCGGTTGTCATTACAAGGGAAGGGGCGTCCAGTCTGCCCGTAGATGTACCGGTCCTCGACGTCCAGCCCGGCATCTTTACTTCCGCGAGCGGCGATGCGATCGCGATCCATAATGCGAACAACACGCTGGTGACGGCTGCCGCTCCGCTGGTAGCGGGCGAATACATCTATGTTTACGCGACAGGTCTCGGACCTGTGGCGAACAACCCGGGAACAGGGGACGCCGCGGGAGCCTCATCGGAAACGCAGTCCGGGGTTGAAGCCACCCTTGGCGGCGCGCCGGCCGAGGTGCAATTCGCTGGACTTGCGCCGGGATTCGTTGGCGTCTACCAGATCAACCTCCGTGTTCCCGCGGGGTTGCCCCCGGGTACGGCCGAGTTGACGGTCCGCACCGGTGGCATTGGCAGCCCCCCGGTGCGGGTTCCGATTCAGTAGTCTGGTGTAGGAGTCTCGTCATGCAACCGAACCGAAGAGAGTTCCTGAAACCTCTCGCCGCAGTTCCGCTGTTCGTTCCGCGCACGGCGCGCGGCGCCAATGACCGGCTTAACTATGGCGTCATCGGCACCGGCAGCCGCGCCCGGTGGCTGAATCGCACGTTCCAGAAACTCGGGGCGCAGTGCGTGGCCCTCTGCGATGTTTATGACCGGCATCTCGACGCCGCCCGCGACGAATCGCCAAAGGATGCGAAAGGCTACGTCGATTACAAGGAATTACTGGGACACAAAGACCTGGATTTCGTCGTGATCGGCACACCCGACCACCAGCACTGTCCGAATCTGCTGGCCGCTCTCGACGCGGGCAAAGACGTGTATCTCGAAAAGCCGCTGTCCCTCTCGCTCGACGAGAGCCGGCGAATGGTGGACGCCGTCCGGCAGTCCGACCGCGTCGTGCAAATCGGAATGCAGCGCCGCAGCATGCCTTTCATCCGGAAAGCCAAACAACTCATCGACGATGGCGCGTTGGGCAAGGTGTCGATGGTAAAGGCGCTGTGGAACTGGCATTTCACCATGCCGCTCGACAACTCACCGCTTCCGGGCAAGCTGGATTGGGAGCGCTTCGTGGGACCCGCACCGAAGCGTGAGTTTGAACCCAAGCTGTTCCGTTGGTGGCGTGGCTTCTGGGATTATTCCGGAGGGAACATGACGGACCAGGGCACGCACCTGATGGACGTGGTGCAGTGGATGACCAACGCGGGTCCACCGCGTTCCGCCGTATGCCAGGGATATATCGCGAACGCCAAAGCGGGTGAAGTCCCCGATGTGTTCAGCGCGGCGTTCGAATATCCCGATCTGATGGCTACCTGGACGCTGAATTACACCAGCGCGTACGAGCACGACTGGTCCATTCAGTTTCAGGGCGAAAAGGCCACGATGATGCTCGATCGCCTGGGATACCGGATCTACAAGGACCCTGGCGCTTCTCCTCAACCGTGGTCGCAGACCGCCCGTCCCGAACTGATCGCCCAGGAAGCGGACCGCGACAGCGCCGAGGCGCACCAGCAGAATTTTCTGGATTGCGTCAGGAGCCGCAAGCAGCCGAACTGTACGGTGGAGATCGCCGCCGCCGCAGTCGCCGGGCCGCACCTGGCGAACCTTGCATACCGCGAGAATCGCAAGGTCATGGCGGCGGGGTAGGGTCCCGTTTTCTCGCAGAATACCCTGCCGGGAGGTTCACTCGCCCCGTGCGAAACCCAAACACTATCCGACATGCTTTCCTGCCCACACCAGTTATCTTCTACGACCTTTGCACTGGATCAGAACCGGGGTCGAGGGCAGCGATGAGATCGCCCAAGACACGGATCGATAGAATCCCCGGCCGCAACACGGGCCAAGTCACATTGGCAACTACAAGCAGCAATACGTGGGTGTAGAACGGCAACTTTGGGATCGCACCGGCCATCGTAAGCAGGCCCACTATCGCAACATATGCGATCAGAACGCTAATGGAGGGTTTTTGGAGGGTGTGGGGCGGGGGCCTCAGCTCGGTTTAAGCCTGATGATCGTCTCCCCGGCACTTGTCAATATAGTTCCACTATGGATAGATATTGACAGATCCTCAGTTGCTCGCATGGGAAGAATCAGGCTATGCCGCGCTCGCGTTTCGACGAACTCGTAAACCTCGCAGAAGAACACGATAGACTGGTCACCGCGGAGCAGGCCCGCTCGGCCGTCCACGAAAGTTGACAAGGCGCCCATTCCGATTCTGACGAAAGAGATCGCCCCCCGAACACGCTCCCGCCGCCAAACGAAACACGGCGAAACCTGAGGGCTGTCATAGTGATGTCTTGACGACGACCGAAAACTACGGAGCAAGGCCACCGCAATCCATTCGCCTGCGGTGGCTAGGATTATTTCATTTCAGCCAGAACTTCATGCCCCCAACAACTTGACCGTTACTGACGAAGAACTTCTCGAACGGCAACGCGGCCCTACCGCCAGGTCCGACAGCGGCCCAGCTGGTACCGACATTCGCACCAACGAAACGGAAATCGGAGGTAAGGCTAACCCGAGGAGAGAGAAAGTAATCGATCCCAGCGCCGACGATCAAGGCCGGCGCACTCTTGGTTTCGACCACCATCTGCCCACCATACTGCCGTTCAAGCGCGGTGATGGCATTGCCCTTCCTAAAACTCGAAAAGGCAACGCCACCCCCCACGTACGCGTGCCCGGAGAAACCGCGACCCTTCGCCGGAATGCCTTGATAGCCGACGGTGATTACTGCAGGTCGGAGCCGAAGCGAACCCATGTCCGCCCCATCCTCTGAAAGCCTCATCTGAAGTTGTTCGAAGCGTCCGTCAACTATAAGGCCGTTGCGGAAGCGATAGCCTCCCCCGCCGCCGTAAGATGCCGAGCGCCCGAATCCTGTTGCAGTGTAGCCGGCAAGTCCCTCCTTCGTTGCACTACCGGCAAGGCCGCCCGCGAGGCCGAAGTTAACCTGAGCAGTAGCGGTCCAAGTGAACGCTAAGCCCATGAAAGCTGCAACTACCGTGGATCTGATCGAAATCATCAAAGTCTCCTTTTTCTAAGTGAGCTTCCAATGCGGTGCGGCCGGGCCTGGGCCGCGTATACCGGATGAAGGATTTCCCGAAACTGGGGTAATCACTCTCCCCATTTCCTTTGACTCTCTTTCGCCAGGACAGGCTGCCATCGGTATTCAATCACGGATCGGCGAGGCAATGCAGGGATCATCCTACTCTCAACCCTCCG
>DASTMK010000505.1:0-3238 GCA_035714225.1 Bryobacteraceae bacterium
GACTCGGCGGCCGTTCTCGCCTGTACTTCGGCGGCATCGGATGGGCGGCTCACTTGGAGGGTGCCGGTGAGGGGCACGGGCCTTCCACCCTGCTGCACGCTGTGAATGGCTTCATGCGCAAGCAGCCTGCCCCGCGCCGCCTCGTCCAACCGGCCGGCTTCCGCTCCAAAATAGATATCGCTGCCGATCGTGTAAGCTCGCGCACTCAGACTTTCCGCCGCTGCCGCCGAACCTGATCCCTGGTGCACGCGGACATTGCTCAGGTCCGCCCCGAGTTGCCGTTCCAGGTTCTGCCGCAAAGGATGCTCGAGCGGAGAGCCCGGGTCTTGTGCGGCCCGCGTGATGAGCGCGGCATGCGGATCCTGCGCCGGCTGGGAAGAACGCCCTTCGACCAACTGAGTGAAGGCATGGTTTCCAATGGAGGACGGCAGTTGGGAAACCGACGGCTTTGCCAGCGCCGCATTGCGCCCAAGCCCGGCCGTTTTGTTTCCGTGCGTCTTCCCGCTCTGTTGCTTTGAGGATTCGCCCGACTTCTTCACTTACGCCTCCCTCGTGCTCTCGCCGATCGAATAAGGCTGGAACTGATCGCGTCCGAGCGGCTTGCCCATCTTCTGGTACTCCCGCTCGACTCCTCTGAGCAGGTGCCGCATCGCGATCGTGCCGCCCTCTTCGGCCGCCAGAAACGCCGCCGATAATGCAGCGTTTCGTATGTTTCCACCGCTCAGCTTGAAACGTGAGGCGAGGAAATCGAAATCCACCGCGCTGTCCAAGGGTGCGGCCTGCGGCCACACGCTCTTCCAAATCCCGCGCCGGTGCGCTTCATCCGGAAACGGAAAATGGATCGTGAAAGCCAGCCGCCTCAGGAACGATTCGTCCAGGTGCTGCCGCAGGTTGGAAGCGAGAATGGCAACACCCCGGTAGGCCTCCATCTTCTGGAGCAGGTAGCTGATTTCGATGTTGGCGTAACGGTCGTGCGAGTCCCTCACTTCGGAACGTTTGCCGAACAGCGCATCGGCTTCGTCGAAGAAAAGAATCGCGTCGGAGCTTTCGGCCGCGGCGAAGATGCGGTCGAGATTCTTTTCCGTTTCGCCGATGTATTTGCTGACCACACCGGCTAGGTCGATCTTATACAGATCCAGCGCCAGTTCCCGGGCAATAATTTCGGCGGCCATCGTCTTGCCCACTCCGCTCGGTCCGGCAAACAGCGCGGTCACGCCTTTGCCGAGCGACAGCTTGCTGTCAAAACCCCACTCGTGAAACACCTGACGGCGGCGGCGCACGCGATTGCACACGTCCCGAAGCTGCGCCAGAGTGGGTTCGGGCAGCACGATGTCGGCCCAGCCATAGAGTGGCTCGACCTTGCGCGTGAGCGTTGCCAGCGCCTGGCCCGACTGCGCGCGAGCCGCCCGGAAACAGTCTTCGAGCGAGGGCTGTTCGCTGCCCCGTTGCCAGGCCCTGTTGCGCGCGGCAACGGAGGCGGCGGCGATCTGATCGGAATGTAAATGGAAAAGATCGGCCAGCGAATCCAACTGCGCATCCGGCAAATCGCATCCCTGCACGGATAAATTCGAGCGCCACTGCTCGCGCCGGATTTTGAACGCCGGTGTTCCGAATTCGATTTCGACGATGCCGGCATCGTCGAATAAGCGGCCGGCGGGCCATGCCGCAGCACCCGCCAGAATGGCATCGCACGAACTGGCGGCCAGAGATTCCGTCAGATACCGCAATTCGCCGCTATCGAATGCGAGGGAATCGGCGTGATCCAGAAACAGCATGACGCCGTGATTCGCAGCGTAGCGGAACAACGCACCGATTGCTTCCAGGGGATTGTCTTCGAAGCGGCCCAGGTCCGCCAGAAGCAGGCGCGCGCCGAGGTCGTAAGACAATGCTTCCGCGGTGAGCTTTCGCAGCGGAAGATCCGGTCCGCGAAAGTAGAATCGCGCCGGCCGTCCGGACCGGTGGGCCTGCTGCGCGGCGTCAAACAGGCCATCCCGAGCGGCCCGTTCAAGCGGAAGCGAGGCCAGGGAGATTTCCGCTCGTGAAAAAGCGCAGAAGGCCGCCAGACGCGAGTCCAGTCCGTCGCGATCGAGAAGCAGGCCGGCGGCGATCTCATCCAGCTTGATGTAATGCGCAAGCAGCGGCGGACGCGGCTGGGCGGGATCGGCCAATAGTTCGATCAACTTGTGCCGGATCAGGCTGGCTTGCGGCTCGAAGTGCCGCCTGCGCTCAATTTTCTCTTCCGCCGTATCGCACAGGAGGTTCAGAACAAGGTCAACTGCCGGGCGGCGGCGGGTCACGTCGTCCTGAAGATATGCGTACACTCGCTCGTAACGCACGTCAATTTCAGGCGCCAGAGCCAACAGCAGAACACCGCAATCGAAAGCGTCGAGATCGTATCGTTCCGCCAACCGCGCCATTGGCCCGTGCTGGAGCCACGCATCACCGCGATCGGGCGCCGCTGCGGGCAGCGGAAAACACGGACCGCGCAGCAGCGTTCGCCGGGCGTCCTGCTCGTTGATATAGAGGCCCCGAAACGCATCCCGTCCCGCGTCCCATCCATAAAAGGCGGGAGCGGCCGCTACGGCGCTTTCGAGCAGGCGGTCAAGTTCCTGCAACATCGGAAGCAAACTCCCCTGTGCGATCCCGGTTTCCACACCGCTCGCGCCTGTCATTTATTTCTGCTCCGGATCGGAGATCGGCTGGAACGTGCGTTCATATTCGCGAAGCGACGATTCAAGAAGTTCACAAAACGCTTTGGCATGAAGGGGACTGATGACGATTCTGGTGTGAATGCGCTCCTCTTCGGAATCGTCAAACTGCTGACCGAAAACCAGCAGGAATTCGAGGGCATTGAAGCCCACTCGAAACAGGTTGGCGTACCGTGCTTCCTTCCGCTCGTCATCGCGCTCGAGTTCCATTCATAGCCCGGATACAGGAATTGCGACGGAGAATGCACCTTTCCCGCCACGATGGGAGCCGGAGACGTGCTTCCCCTGCAAATGCCGGTAACCAGGAAAGATCTAACTTGTTCACCGAAGTGCGGGTGCGTCTCTCAGGCCGGCTGTTGTACCGGTTTGTGACAACCGGTTGTATCAGCCCCTGTCACCGGTTTTAGCGGAATGTGACAACTCTGCTCCGGGCTTCACGATGTGATATTTCGCCATCTTCCGGTACAGTGTCATGCGCGACCAGTGCAGGCTGCGTGCGGCCTCGCTAAGATTCCAGCGGGTGGAAAACA
>DASTMK010000506.1:0-11436 GCA_035714225.1 Bryobacteraceae bacterium
TTGTCCCGTGTGTCACGACAATGGCGTCATCACCGGGTGGCAGAACACGCTTTGGGACGGCTTCACAGATCCTGACGCCACATCATAAGGATCGCAGCTAGGGAAGACGTCGCAGGCTTACCGCTTACTTTACAACGTCGCCACGGACGAATTCGAAGGCATCACTGGCCTAAATCTGACCACGCTCGACGACCTCGAAACCCTCGCGGGTTCGCAAACGAACAAGGACGTGTTCTGGGAAAACGTCGTGCGCGTGATCGACAACACCATCGGTGTTGCCAATCTCTCCGGCGGTGATGAAACCGCGCTGGATGATGCGATCTATGACAGCGACAATTCGCTCTCGCTCGCCATCATTCTCTCCGCTCTCGAATGGGACGGCGGCAGTGTCACAACATGGAACGGCACGTCTGGCGACGACACCTACACGGGCGGGGCCGGGATGGACACGCTTAATGGAGGCTACGGCATCGACACGCTGAACGGCAGCACGGGCGCGGACCGCATCAACGGCGAATCCGGGAACGACATACTGGATGGCCAGAGCGGCGACGACTTCGTGCAGGGCGGCGCTGGAAACGACACGTATAAATATACCGCCGGGCATGGCTGGGACACGTTCGAGGAATATGGCACGGATACGGGCGATAAAATCCTCTTCGCCTCGGGCGTTGCCATCGGCGACCTAACCATCTCGCGCGTATCGAGCTATGACATGCTGATCGAAGTGGCCTCGGGCGTTGGCGGCGGGCAGATTCTCATCCGCAACCAGTTCAACACCAACCAGCGCATTGAAAGTCTTGAATTCGCGGGCGGCGGCTCGCCGTACAACCTGCTCACTCAGACAGCCTGGACTTTGACCGGGACGGACGGCGACGACCAGCTCTGGGGCGTGTGGGGCGCGGGCTACCAGGACACGATCTATGGCGGCGACGGCGATGACACGATTTATGCCTATGCCGCGAACCACACCGACAACGGCGCGAACTTCCTCTATGGCGAGGACGGCGACGACATTTTAGACGCCTATTACAGCTCGGGCGCGGACACGCTGCGTGGCGGCGAAGGGAACGATACGGCCACTGGCGGGGGCGGTAGCGACATCTATATCTACGACACCGGCCACGACACCTATAACGAAGTCTCCGGCACTGCTGACGAAATCCAGTTGGCTGCGGGTATCGTCTCCGGCGACATCACCTATGCGCGCATCAGGGCCTATGACTTACTCATCGAGGTCGCGGGCGAAGGCAGCATTACGATCAAGGATTTCTACTATTCGGCTGGCTACCGGATCGAGACGCTGCGCTTCTCGGACACCTCGACGGTCAACCTGGTCAACGTCACGCCGACTTCGCTTAAAGGGACGCAAGGGGCCGACACGATTGGCGGAGCCAACAGCTTCGATGACGTGATTTACGGCTTCGGTGGCAACGACCAGCTCAGCGGGAACTCCGGCAACGACACGCTCTATGGGGGCGACGGCAACGACACACTCTATGGCGGGCTGGGGAACGATTACAACGAAGGTGGCGCTGGAAACGACACGATGGAAGACACGTCCGGCGGCAATGACACGTATGTCTATTCCGGCGGGCTGGATTCCGTGTACGACAACACGGGAACGGAGGTGCTGCGCCTGACGGGGCCGTGGACGGTGAACGATCTGGCCTTCAGCGATCTCGGCAGTCATCACAAGATCACGATCACGGCCAGCACCCATGAAATCCAGTTGCTCTGGGTCGATTACAGCTCGGCCTACCTCATCGAGACCATCGAGTTTGCGGATGGCTTCACGACCTCCCTGAATACCTGGAAGACGTGGAACAACGGCACGGGCTCCGGCGAGACGCTGAACGGAACGGCGAGCGCCGACACGATCATCGGCTTCTCCGGGAACGATACGCTCAACGGGAGCGACGGAAACGATGCCATGCACGGCGGCGCTGACGACGACACCTTGAACGGCGGCAACGGGGCCGATCTTCTCCACGGTGGCACGGGGGCAGACACACTCAACGGCAATGACGGGCTCGATACGCTGTACGGCGGCGACGGCGCGGACATTTTCCTGTTCGATGTGAGCGCCTTCAACAACATCGATAACGTGAAAGACTTCAATGTCGGCCAGAACGACGCGCTCGATATCGCCGATATCCTGACAGGCTACAGCGGCGTGGAGGATATCAACGAATGGGTCAGCTTCACGAACAGCGGCGGCAACACGCAAGTCTTCGTGGACCGTGACGGCACAGGCGGCACATACAGCGCGGCGCAGATCGCCTTGCTGCATGGGGTTGTCGATCTCGATGCCGATGACCTGCTCATGAACGGCAACCTGATCGCGGTGTAAGCGAGGAAAGCCGGTCACAGGGATTGATGCAGCAGGAAAAGCCGAAGAAGAGAAAAAGCTTTCTCCGCAGGAACTTTGATTTTCTGCTCATCCTTCTCGTGCTCCTGCCGCTTTTCTATCTCTACGGGCTGTTCTACCCGGTCAGCCCGTTCGAGCCGCGCGAGGAATCATTCGCCCCGTATGAGCGGCATTATCATTTCAGCTTCCGCTTCCCGTTCGTTACGTCCTACTTCCTGATGGTTCCCGAGAACTACCAGCCGGAAAAGCACACCTATCCGCTGGTCCTGATGCTGCACGGCGCGAGCCGTCATATGTATGGCGGCAAAGTCCTGGCGCGGCCCATCATGCGGGAGAATCTTCCGTTCTTCGCCGTTATCCCGATCATGCCGTTCGGCTATACATGGGCCTCGCCGAAAACGTTCTCCCTGCGCCCACAAGCCTTACCGCTGGCCATGAGCACGATGCGCTCGGTCATGAAGAACTACAGCATCAACGAGAATCAGGTCTATGTGACGGGCTATTCGTTGGGCGGGATCGGCACTTACGCAGCGGTGACACGCTATCCGGGTGTGTTCGCGGCGGCAGCGCCGACCGATGCTTACTGGAATCCCGAGACGGCAGACCGGATCGATGACGTACCCATCTGGATTTTCCATGGCGTCCAGGATCAAGGAATGCCTGTCGCATATGCCCGTATGCTGGCGGCAGGGCTTCAGCAGTTGGGTCGCGATGTGCGCTACACCGAATACGCAAACCGGGGCCACGGCGCATGGATACCGGCATACGAGAATCCCGATTTCTGGATGTGGCTCATCCGGCAGCAGAAGCACTAGCCGGAGAAGCATCTGAAATGTCGCGGTCCGGGATGGGCCGGAGCAGAACCGGATCATGACCCGGTGATAGTACCCGCGCTCAGGCTGGTAGTTCAGCGCCAAAGGCCGAAGGCCCGTGAGCCGCAAGATGTGTGACGTGTATATACACGGCGCTCGCGCGCCGACACGTCACAATCTTGCCAAGGGTGCGTGCCGCCCCCTGTGGAACCCCCTGCGCAACGTGTGGCCGTTGCATCACCAGTCAGGGGCGCGTTCCTGCTCCCCCGACACCCCCATGACCAAGGGAGACTTCCGCTCTCCCCTGGACCCCATCGAACAGGGCGGAGCTTTCGCGCTCCCCCTGTACCCCCATCGACCAACCTCGTCGCGGTTGGATTGCGACCGGGGAGACGCTTCGCTTCCCCGGAACCCCTTCGAGCATGGGCTTTCGCGCCCCTGCACCCACGACCAACCCTGCGCGGGTTGGATGCCGCCAACGTTTTCGCCGTTGGATCGCGACCGGGGCACACCCGAAGCCCGTGCTTGAAGCGGCGGGCCTTCAAGCCCAGCCATCTTGCCACCTTCTTGTGACCATCCCCCGGTGGTGGCAAGCGGGTTGCATTCACCCATTAATAAGTAGTAAATGGTTGGTTGGATGGACGAAAATGACCGCAAGAAAGAAGACGCCCGGAAGGCTTAAGAGGAAGCACCGAACGACCGCCATTGACCTGTTCAGCGGCTGTGGGGGCTTGTCCCTGGGGCTAAAGTCGGCAGGTTTTGACGTTATCGCTGCGATAGACAACGATCCGCTGGCCTGTGCGACGTACCGGATGAACCACAAGGACACGGTACTCATAGAGAAGGACATCTCGAAGACCAAGCCGACGTACCTGAGAAAGCGTCTCGGCCTGCGCCCCGGACAGCTCGACCTGTTGGCGGGATGCCCCCCTTGTCAGGGCTTCTCAACTTTACGGACGCTCAACGGCAAGAAGAATGTCAAGGAGCCGATGAACGATTTGGTATTCCAGTTCATGAAGTATGTCCGCGCCTTTCGCCCGAAGGCGATCATGATGGAAAACGTTCCGGGCCTTGCGAAGGACTCTCGCCTTGAGGAGCTGATCCGAGACTTGAACCGTCTGGGGTATCGCTGCGAAGCGCGAGTTTTGAACGCCGCTGATTTTGGAGTTCCCCAAAGACGCGCGCGGATGATTCTGATTGCCATGAAGCGGCGCACGCCGGTCTTTGCCCAGCAAGCCCGCGTATCTCGGAGCGTTCGTAGTGCAATTGGAGCGCTGCCGCGCGCGGGCACAGGCTCTGATCCGCTACATGATTACGAAGTCAATCGCGCCGAACACGTTGTCGAACTGATCAAGCGTATTCCCACCAACGGCGGCAGCCGCAGGGACCTGCCTGAAAGCGATCAGCTCGACTGTCACAAGAAATGCGATGGCTTTGCAGACATCTACGGTCGAATGGCATGGGAAAAGCCGGCCCCTACAATAACAGGGGGCTGCATCAATCCCTCGAAAGGTCGATTCCTGCATCCTCGCCAGCATAGAGCCATCACATTGCGGGAAGCGGCGCTACTTCAAGGATTTCCGAAACGTTACAAGTTTGATCTTTCGGCGGGGCGCTTCAACGCAGCGCAAATGATTGGAAATGCGTTCCCCCCCGAGTTTGCCGAACGTCATGCGAAGGTAATTCGAAAGCAACTGGTGGAACAGTAGCGCCAGCGAGGGGGTACTTTGACCGTAGCCGAAGATGCGCTGCGCGCAAATCTAAACGACGAACAATACCGAGCGGCGATCGATCCTTCTGCTCAGGTGTTGACGCTGGCGTGTGCTGGCTCCGGGAAGTCGAGAACACTTGCATATCGCATCGCGTGGCTTATTGCAGATAGAGGCGCAACCCCCGAAGGAATCGTGGCCTTTACATTCACAGAGAAGGCTGCGGACTCAATCAAGTTGCGAGTATCCGCTGCGCTTGCTGCGTGCGAACTCGATACAAATCTTCTCGGTCGCATGTATATCGGGACAATCCATTCTTACTGTCAGTATCTGCTCGGTCGCGCTGACGCACGGTATCGTCAGTTTGAAGTGCTGGATGACAACCGCCTCAAGCTGTACCTGATAGAGAAGTACGGCCTGCTGCAACTGAATCGATTTCGGCCACGTGCGAACGATCGCTACTTTGCCGTGATCGGTCAATGCCACGACGCATGGACGCATCACAACGAGGAGATGCTCGATCCGGCAACCATAGAACCCCACGACCCTGACCTCGCCGCGTACTGCCGGGACTTGCGGGAGCGCCTCATTGCCGATCAGTTCCTAGATTTTTCCCTGATGCAAAGGCTCGTTGTCGATGCGCTTCAGAATCGCGACCCAGGCATTCTGGATTCGGTTCGACAGCTTCAGCACTTATTGGTCGATGAGTATCAGGACATCAACCCGATTCAAGAGGCATTGATCGGGTTGCTGCATCAAAACTGCCAAACGCTGTTCGTTGTCGGTGACGATGATCAATCCATTTACGGCTGGCGAGGCGCAGACGTTACGAGGATTCAAACATTCACTGATCGTTTCCCGGCGGCGAGCACGCATACTCTGGCGCGCAACTATCGCAGCACACCCTTGATTGTGAGCAACGCAGATGCGTTTGCTCATGCCGAACTTGGCGCAAACAGAATCGTCAAGAACCCGCAAGCTGACGATACCGACCAGCCGAATGAGTTTCGAAATCTATGGTTTGGCACGCGCGCCGAAGAAGCGGACTGGGTCGCAAACAAAATCGCCTCGCTTCTGGGTACGGCATATCGCGAACCTAACGGGACAGTCCGAGGATTAACGCCCGCAGACTTCGCGATTTTGATGAGGTCAACTCGAACTGCGGAAACAGGTGGCAATCCTCCTCGCCACGTTCCTTTTACAAGCAGGCTTTCAGATCGCGGCATTCTCTTCAGTTTGGAGGCGGGCGGCGGGCTCTTCGACCGTCCACAGGTGCAGCTACTGAGGGCTGCGTTTGAATTGCTGCGCAATGGTCAGCCAGACCGCAACATCGTTCGGCAGTTTTTCGATCAGCAGGTCACGCCGTTGTTCCCGCGAACGGACTTCAATGATCTCACGGGGTTGTTTGCCACTTGGGGCCGCGACATTCACGCGCCGACCGACCGCGGAGTGCCGCGACGCCGGATTTATCCGCAGAAGCTGGTTTTCGACCTGTTGAATACCTTTGATGTCGCGAATACCCCTCTCGACGATGCGATTCTTCAAGACATCGGCGTATTCAGTCGGATCATTCAGGACGTGGAAGCTGTCTATCCGAGCGTAGACAGCACGATGCGATTCACCTCGATTCTCAACTTCCTCAATGTTGTTGCTGAGGACGGTTACGACACTAGTAGCTCGGATATTGTTCAGAGGCCCGATGCTGTTACCGTTTCGACCGTTCACAAGATGAAGGGGCTGGAATTTCCTGTCGTCTTTGTAGTGGACGTTGAGAACCAGCGGTTTCCCGGGAAACGACGGAATTACGGAGGGTGGCTCCCCGCCGCCACGATCCAAGACTCTTTGAATCGGGGCGCATATCAGAGCAGGCGTGAGGACGAGGCTCGACTGTTTTATACGGCGCTCACGCGCGCCGAGCGGTTCCTGTATGTCACCGGCAGCGCAAACGCGCCGGGCTGGGGGAGACCAAAGCGACCGTCACCGTTTGCGGCACATCTAGCTGACGCACGTATTGTGACTGATGCGACGGCGGCAACCGCCGGGCTTGTCAACGCTCCACCCGCCCGCCGCATCGAAGCCAGCAACTTGCCTACCAGCTATTCCGACATCCGCTACTATCTGCGTTGCCCGAAGGACTACCACTACCGGAGAATTTTCGGGTTCAGCCCGAGCATTCCTGATCTATTCGGATTCGGAATGACAGTACATGCGTCCATCGGAAAACTTCATCAACAGTTTCCAGCTCAACGTCCAACAGCAGCCCAAGCTGAGGCCGTTGTGCAGGACATTTTTCACCTGAAGCATGTCCAACAGAGCAATGATCCGGTGGGGCGACCCGGTCCCTACGAACGTGCTCGCACTCGCGCTCAGGAACTGGTGTCGGGATATGCGCAGCAATTCTCAACAGATTTCGAACGCCGGCGCGAGGTCGAGGCGCGTTTCGAGATTCCTGTAAATGGCGCGGTTGTATCCGGTGCGATTGATCTCATGCTTGAAGAAGACGAGAACGGGAACGTCGTCGATGCCTGTGTTGTGGACTTCAAGACGCTCGGAGGGGGCGACGATCCATTGGAGAATGCAGACCTCGAATGGACTGAGCTAGCGTTGCAGGTACAGCTCTACGCGAAAGCCGCCCGTGACGTATTGGGGCATGTTGCCGATGAAGGCTTTGTCCACTTGCTGAAGGACGGTCAGCGGCTGCAAGTGCCCGTGGGCGATGCGGCTGTGGGCGCGGCGTTAGCCAATGTCGAGTGGGCCGTGGACCGAATCGTTGCATCGGATTTTCCGATGCGCCCCCACCGTACAAAGTGCGAAGACTGCGACTTCAATAAAATCTGCCCCATGCGTCCCCAGAATTTCGCTGGCGGCGCGCAGCCTCCGCCCATCCATGTACCGCCCGATGGTCAGCTAATGATCCCTGCGTTCCGTTCGTTTGATGCTGACTTTACGGGACTTGATTGATGTACTGCATTGAGCCTGTTGATGCTTCAAAAGCTTAATTAATCGCTTGGTGTTTCCCTCGATGTCGCAGCCCCACACCACGTACACGCGCCATCCCAAACGCTTCAACGCATTTCGATCTTGTTGATCCCGTTCGATATTGCGGTCCAATTTTTCTTGCCAAAACGCCACGTTCGTTGAAGGCCGTTTTCCTCGGCTGCAATCGTGGCCATGCCAGAAGCAACCGTGCACGAATACTGCGACACGATGCCTTGGCAGAAGGATGTCGGGCGTTCCCGGAAGAGATTTCTTGTGAAGCGAGAAGCGGAAACCTGCTGCGTGCAGCACGGAGCGAACGCGCATTTCAATCCCGGTGTTTCTCGTGTTCACCGAGCGCATAAGCCTGCTGCGCTGTAGTTGTGAAAGCGTGTCCACTATGACTCCCATCGAGGGGCTGTGCGCGGCTGCTTGCCGTGTAGCAGGCTAGATTCAAGAGTGCAAGCTGCTAGGCACGCAACTTCCAATTGGTAGATTGGGGCGCCTCGCTACTTCGCCGCGACCGGGCTCTATCTCCGCTGCGCTCCGACCAAGCCCTACGGTCTTGGCCCATCCGGGTGACGATCCCTGGCGCAAGAGAAGAAGGCCCCTTCGGCCCATCCGTCAAGGCAACCCCTTGCGGGGCGGAAATCGAAGACGATTTCCGGCCTTGACCGATTTCCTCCCGCTCGTGAAGACGGTTGTCCATGGGGTTGCATAGGCAACCCCTCTTTCCAAGGAAAGGACTTGAAGATGATGAGATACGAGGACAATTCCGGCCAGCTTGGCTTCGATGCTTTGCTGAGGCAAGCCGATGACAGCAACCGCCAACGCGCCTTCGAGCGCGAGACCGCGCACCTGCCGGGAGGGATGGACGAGGCATTGCCCTTCTTTCGCTCGCTTCTCGAGAAGCACGACGAAGCGATGCGCTCCGCCGACACGGAGCGCGTGTTCACGCTTCGCGAAGAGGCGCGAAAGCTGGCCCTGCGCCTGAATGACGGCAAGCCGGGAATACTCGCGGGCGAAAACGCTCCGGCCTGCGTGCTGGAGCGATTGACCGCCGCCGCTTCCGGAGAAATCCCGCTCTGGGGGCAGGCAGGCGAGTTCGTGATCGACGCGGCTGGCACTCGCGCCCACATCGAAATGGACGGCATTTTCGGAATCGGTTGCTCGGTTTCCTTCTGGCCGGGCTTCGCCGCGCGTTGCGTGGACGCCGGGAAGCCGTTTATCAGCGAGACGGGCTACCGCAGTTTTCTCGGCCTTCATGCCGATGCCATCGACGGAATGACACCGGATAGCTTCACCCGTGCCGTGCTGGAGACCTATGCCGTCCGCGATCTCAAGGGCAGGCTTGTAGCGGTAGACAGGAAGTTTCTTTCGTCAGACGCCTGAGCCGGTCAGCGCTCGAAATCCGGCTCGCGGCCTCGATCCCTTCCGCGCGGACGCACGCGCTCTTGGGGGCCGTGCGCCTCGCGGAATTGCTCCCGCATCTTCGGCGGCTCCTTGCCTGTTCGCGCGAAGTCGGCGATGTCGCGGTGAAGCTCTTCGATCTGTTTGGCGTGCGATGCTCGCGCCCGCTTGATCTGCTGGTGAAGCGGGCGGCGCTCATCTAACTGGCGGTGAATCAGCCGTTCACGTTCGGCGCGGTCGCGCTGATGCGATAACAGCGCTTCCTGTTCGTTTTGCTTTCTGATCTTTGAATGCTTGCCTGTCATCCTGTGCCACAGGCCGCGCAAGCCCTTCGAGAAACGCGCCGCGCGTTCTCTCGCTTCCTGCGCCTGCCGCTCTTCGAGTCTTTTCTTCAGCGCGTCACGCTCGGTCCGCTGGCGCTGGATGGTTTCCCTCCGGCGCTCAAAGCTGTTGGCGGTTTCGCGCTTCCGGCGCTCTTCCACGTCCCTGATGTGCCGCCGGAGCATGTCGGTCATGCGGGCGGCGTGATCTAACTTGGCCTGATCGACGGAAGGAAGCGCCTTGTCATCGCCGAGGCGCTTCCTTACGTCCTTGGTCTTTTGTCCGGTGTACCTGGCTACCGCGTAAACCTCGCCCCGGTAATCGACGGCAACGAAGCCGCGCCGGTCGCCGCGAGCGAGCGTGTAGCCGCGAGAGCGAAGCGCGGCGGCGAATGCTTTGGCGGAATCCGATGAAGCCCACAGCTCCCGGAGCATGGCTTTGAGCGCTTTCGGGTCATGCCCGCCGCGCTTGGCCTGCTGCCATTCGGCGAGCGTGTAGCTGGCCGGGTCGCGCTCGCGGCTATCGATGAAGCCGCGCGGCATCTGCCAGCCATGTTCAAGGAACAGCTCGCGGGCGACATCCCGGAGCTTCGTCTTGAAGAACGGGAGATTGATCGCGCGCATGTGGGCGGCATCGATCCGCGACCAGACGGCATGGGCGTGCCTGCGCCCGTCCTTTTCATGGAAGACGATGGCGCGAGGCTGGCCTTCGAGCCCGAGCTTCTTTTCGACGGCATCGACGGCGGACTCGAACGCATCCACCGATACCCGTTCGTTCGGCGGAGGGTTCAGGGACAACGAGAAGAGGAATTGCTTGGCCTTCGTGGCGCGGCTGACCGCATAGGCTTCCTTGAACGCGCCCTCAAGGTCGTCAGCCGTGAAGCCCCGCAGCTCGTGAACATGGACGTGCTCGTTTTCCTTGGCGTTCAGCAGGTGAAGGGCGAGCTGGCGACCGCCGCCGCGCTGGCTGGCTTTCAGGATCATGGCCGGACCTCACGACTTCAGGCCGAGGGCCGCGATCAGATCGCGCCGCATGGCATGGACTTCCGCGCAGGCGGCCAGCAGCTCCTTTTCCGTATCGGGGGATGCGTCGATAGTCCCCATGTTGGCGGCTTTGGCGAGCTGGTTGAGGTTGTTTGCCAGCCGGGCGTCACCCAAAGCGGCCAGAAGTTTGGCAATGAGCTGGGTATCCGTGGCCAGACGGCCACCCAGACGGGAGGGCCGGAAGGTCTCCAGGGGCGGCAGGTTATTGAACAGCCGGAACTTGATGTAGGTGGCCAGCGGGGTTTCCCCGGCCTCCTTGCTCAGCCGTGCCCGTTCCTCCGCCGAGAACCGGATAGGGAAAATCGGCGAGCCTCTGCGCCGCTTCGTGCGCCGGGTTTCGGCGGACGCGGCAAAGCTTCCCGAAAGGCCCGGACTGCCCGTAAAATCGCCAGCCTGGTTCATAGTGACGGCTCCGGGGCCGGAGCTGCCAGGCGCTCAAGCTCTTGATTCCATTCTTCGAGAGTCTGGAAGAGCGCGTCAGGATCAATCGCATCCGGGTTCGAACTTTCTCTGCCCGGGTGCGCCAATTCCTGTCGACCCAGGGTTCCGGTGGGTTGGTCGGATCTCGGTCGGATCTCTGCGGTCGGATCTCTGGACACCCACCACTAGGCTCGGATCTCTGGTAACCGGATCTCTGGCCGGATCTCTGGACACCACCACTAGGCTCGTGGTAGGGATCTCTGGACACCCACCACTATGCCAATGGGTCGGATCTCTGGACACCCATCGGCTGGGCGGATCTCTGGACACCCACCACTAGGCTCGGATCTCTGGGGGGATCTCTCATAGGGATC
>DASTMK010000507.1:0-3078 GCA_035714225.1 Bryobacteraceae bacterium
CCAAGGTGGTAGCTTTCGTCTGGCGATCTCCCCCCGGACGGGCGGAAACGATGGAACCCTGGTGATAAATCTGGGGATTTACGGGAAAAGAAAGTTGAGACAACGTTTCAAGTAAGTTTTCTAAAAGACGAGGCTCAACTGAGATGGTGATGGAAATCAGTCTTCCACTGGTGCCGGACAGGACGGCAGTTGATGGACCGGGGCTCGGCCACGCGCTCATGTATCCTCCTCGCGCCCCGAGGGGGCGCCGCATCAGCGCGCCGGCCGCACAAATAAAGAACCCTGAAGCTAAAGGCTCCAGGGTTAGATATTTTCGGAAGACCGACCCGCCTTTAGCACTTTTTTTTACGTGGTTGCAAGTAGCCTGGACCGTTGTTCAGATCCTAAATCAATCCACGTCAACCTCAGCATAACACCGCGATACGGCAGAATCAACCAAATTCTGCATGTAGAAAACCCGCTTGCTCACGCGCGCGGCTCAGAATCGGAGCGGTTGGCTGCGCTTGCGGCGCGGCGGAGGGCGGATTACACTGGAGGTAGCCTTCCTTGTCCTCACGATTCCGTATTGGAAAAAGGTAAGCGATTTCTAGAGATACGTTCCAACTCTATGCATAAGAAGAAAGTACTGGCAGCGGTCGAGGACCTCTTCTTCACGGTAAAGATCAACGACGCCGCCAAACGAGCGGGTTTGGATGTCGAGTTCCTGAAATCTGAAAAGGACGTGCTGGACCGGGCCAAGGCCAATCCGACACTGATCATCGTCGATTTGAATAACGCCGCTATCCAACCCTTGAAGCTGATCACAAAGCTGAAAGGCAATTCGGATTTGAAGCAGATCAGCGTTATCAGCTATCTTTCGCACGTGCAGGGCGAGTTGAAGCAGAAGGCTCACGAAGCCGGCGCGGACATGGTTCTTGCCCGCTCCGCGTTTTCCCAGAACCTCCCTCAAATTCTCAAACGCCACGCCGGAGTACGATAGTTCAGTTTTTCGGAGCAGATTCCCGGCTGGAATATACTTCTTCAGTTAGAAGTGGCTTTCAGCCGAATTTAAGGTAAGAGGCGCAATACGTGTCGGAATACGCTTTAATCGATCCGCGGTCCGTTTACCGGCTCCCCGCAAATTTTGACTTCCAGGACTACATCGGGACCGAACGAGAGCTTTGGGCGCTTTTTCCGGAGACGGACGGAAGGAGAGTTAACTTCTTTCAGATCGGCATCACCGCGCGGCTGTTCGTGGAAGTCCGGGATGATGGGTCGAATCTTGCGGAAAACGAGACTTACGTCTTCATGCCTTGTGACGACAATACGATGCGTCCCATACGCATGGAGGCCGGCCGGCGGCTCACGCTCACCGAATATCGCATGGCGCACCTCACTGCGATCCGTATGCTCGGCAAGCTCAATCCCGCAGGCACGGTGATGCAGAAGATCGGACGGGCGATTCTCGGGCAGGAACTCCTGGAGGAAGTCCGCACGCGAATACAGGATACAACCGAGTAGCGTCCCTTAGGGTGTCATTGCCCGGCTGAATTCCGCCAGTTCCCTGGCCTTCCGTTTTGCGGCGCCGGAATCGATGGCTTCGGCCGCCAGCGACACACCCTCACGGAAACCGGGCGCCTTGCCAGCAGCGACCAGTGCGGCGGAGGCGTTTGCGAGAACAATATCCCGATGCGGTCCCAGGGAACCTTCGAGCACCGCTTCCGCGATCTGACAGTTCACCACACGATCCCCACCCTGAAGAGCCTCCCTGGTCGCGGGCCTCAATCCGAAATCGTCGGGCGTCAATGTGTGGTGCGCAATCGCACCGCCCTGGATTTCGAGCGCAATCGTCTCCCCCGTAGTGGTGATCTCATCCAATCCATCGGCGCCGTGAACCACGAAGCCCCTGCGGATCCCCAGATTCGCCAGCGCCTCGGCCATCAGTTCGGCGGAGCGAAACGAATGGGAACCCACAAGCTGCACCGTCGCTCCCGCGGGATTGGTCAGCGGACCCAGGAGGTTGAATACCGTCCGCATCTTCAACTCCGTCCGGGCCGCCTGCGCGTGCTTCATCGCCGGGTGAATCGCGGGTGCAAACAGAAACGAAATGCCGACTTTCCGGAGCGCTTCACCCATCTGTGCGGTATTGAGATGAATGTTCACGCCCAGGGCTTCCAGAATGTCGGCGCTCCCGCATTGGCTCGAAATCGCGCGGTTCCCATGCTTGGCCACCCATACACCGGTAGCCGCCACCACAAACGCCGCGATGGTGGAGATGTTGAAAGTTCCCGTCCCGTCTCCGCCGGTCCCGCAGGTATCGAGCAGCACGTCGCCGTTGCTGGTGCCCGCGTTTACTCGCGAGGCTTTGGCTCGCATTGCTCGTGCAAAGCCCAACACTTCGCCGGCGGTTTCGCCTTTCATGCGCAAGGCTACCAGAAAAGCCGCAATCTGAGGTGTACTGACCTCCCCGCTCAGGACCAGCGCCATCGCTTGCTCGGCGTCCTGTGACGGCAGATTCTCACCGGCACAAATCCGGTGAAGATAGGGCAGCAACGTCATGTTATGATTGAACTTTCGGCTTTCTAGCAATACTAACACAGACGCAATCCTATGAAAATCCACGAGTATCAGGCCAAGGGCCTCTTGGCCAAATACGGCGTCCCTGTGCCACGGGGAGAGGTCGCCGCCTCCGCTGAAGAGGCCGGGCAGGCTGCCGCGCGAATTGGGGGGAGTGTCGTCGTAAAGGCGCAAATCCACGCGGGCGGCCGGGGAAAAGGGGGCGGCGTGAAGGTGGCGAAGGATGCCGCCGAAGCGCGCGAGATCGCCGGCAAGATCCTGGGTATGACGCTGATTACGCACCAGACGGGTCCGGAGGGACGCGTCGTCAAGCGGGTGCTGGTCGAGGAAACGCTGCCGATCACAAGCGAGTTGTATATCGGCGTCGTCCTGGACCGCACCCAAGCAAAGCCGGTGATGATGGCCTCCTCCGCGGGGGGCATGGACATCGAAGAGGTGGCCGCCAAAACTCCCGACAAGATTTTGAAAGAGATCATTGAGCCGGGGCTGGGGTTGACGCCGTTTCAGGCACGGAAACTCGCG
>DASTMK010000508.1:0-4168 GCA_035714225.1 Bryobacteraceae bacterium
ACATGGTTTCGGTAAGCCGGATGGCGGTGTCGAGGTGATGAATGTCGAACGTGGTTTCGTACAGGTCAAGCAGTCCCTGCGCCAGAAACGCATAGTCGTCGAGGAATCCTGGGATGGCGGCCTCGCCCTCACGAAAGCGGCGCAGAAGCCGGCCCGAATAGCGCTCATACAGTTTCGACAGGATGAAATCCGCCGCCGTAGAGGCAGCTTCGCTGTATTTTGATTCGCCGAGCACCTGCCCGGCTTTTGCGAAGGCAGAAATCATGAGCCCGTTCCAGCAGGTAAGAATCTTGTCGTCGAGGTGCGGGCGGATTCGCCCGGAGCGATGCGCAAGCAGCTTTTGCGTTGCCTCTTCGAGACCGCGCCGGATCTCCGCCTCGGGAAGATCGAAGCGCTCCGCCGTCTCTTCCACAGTGTGTGCCTCGTAAAGGATGTTCCTGCCCGTAAACTCTCCCTGCGGATCTTCCTGCACGTTGCCGGCAGCCTCCACGCCATAGCGGTATTGAAACCAGTCAAGCACCGGGCTATCGACGAGGCTCCGGATTTCCCCGGCACTCCAGATATAGAACGCGCCCTCGCCTTTTTCGTGCGGCTGGGCTGGATCGATCACGCTGTCGGCATCCTCGGCGGAATAGAATCCTCCCTCGGGGCTCCTCATATCGCGAAGGACGTAATCGAGAATGCCGCGCGCGGTCTCCTGAAGCCAGGCTTCTCCGGTAATCTGGAACGCTTCCAGATATGCGATCGCCAGTTGTGCCTGGTCATATAGCATCTTCTCGAAGTGTGGAACGAACCAGCGCGCGTCCACGGAGTACCGGTGGAAGCCCCCGCCGAGATGGTCGTACATACCACCGCGCGCCATGGCCTTCAAGGTATTCACCGTCATATGGAGCGCTTCCTGATTGCCCGTCCGCCGGTAATAGCGCAGCAGAAAGTTGAAGACGGCCGGCCGCGGAAACTTCGGTGCGTTGCCGAAACCGCCGAGCCGCACGTCGTACGTACGGCGAAAGACATTGAAGCCCGATTCGAGAATCCGGTCGTCCAAATACGCGGCATCGCCTTTGACCTGAACGTGCTTTTCCAGTTCCGCGAGCACATCATGGCTCGATTGCAGGATTCTGGTCTGGTCGGATTCCCAGGCTTTTGCAATCTGCTCGAGCACGGAGCGGAATCCCGGCCGTCCGTAGCGATCGTCCGGAGGAAAATATGTGCCGCCAAGGAACGGCTTCAGCTCGGGGGTGAGCCATACCGACATGGGCCAGCCGCCGCCTCCCGTCGTCGCTTGAACGAAGGTCATATAGACGCGATCGACATCCGGACGCTCTTCCCGGTCCACTTTGATCGGGATGAAAAACCGGTTCAGCACCTCCGCCAACGATTCGGACTCGAATGATTCCCGTTCCATAACATGGCACCAGTGGCAGGTAGAGTAGCCAATCGACAGGAAGATGGGCTTGTCTTCCCGGCGCGCGCGCTCGAATGCCTCTTCGCCCCAGGGATACCAGTCCACCGGGTTGTGCGCGTGCTGCTGAAGATAAGGACTCTTTTCGTTTGCTAAGCGATTGGTATGCATGTGATAACCTCCGGCGTTCCCAGGCCGGCGAGGAGGGTAACCTTTATTCTAGTCTACAGACCGGTTGACCCGGCACCGCGCGGCAATTCATCCTGGTTGTGCCGCGAGACAATTCCCATGACCTACTATGAACAACACGCTGACAAATTTCTCGAAGGGCTCAAGAGCTTTCTCCGCATTCCGAGCATAAGCACTGCCTCCGAGCACAAAGACGACATCCGGAAAGCCGCCGGGTTTGTCGCCGGGGAACTGCGCTCGGCCGGTCTCGACCACGTGGAGCTGATCGAAGGCGAAGGCAATCCCCTTGTTTACGGCGAGTGGATGGGGGCCCCCGGCAAACCCACTGTACTGTTTTATGGGCACTATGACGTGCAGCCGCCGGAACCGCTGGAGGAATGGCAGTCGCCGCCCTTCGAGCCGGACATTCGAAATGACAGCATCTATGCGCGTGGCGCTTCCGACGACAAGGGTCAGACGTACATTCAGATCAAGGCCGTCGAATCGCTACTGAAGACGACCGGCAGGCTGCCTGTAAATGTGAAGTTTCTCATCGAGGGAGAAGAGGAGGTCGGCGGCGAGCACATATCCAACTACGTTGCCTCCAAACCGTCACGGCTGCAGGCGGACGCAGCCGTGATTTGCGATACGGAAATGTTCGCGCCGGAACTGCCAACCATCTGCGTCGGACTACGGGGCATCGTCTACGGTGAATTGGTTGTCCAGGGGGCCGATCATGATTTGCATTCGGGCGTATATGGCGGTGCCGCGCCCAACGCCATTCAGGCGACGGCCGAGATTCTCTGCACACTCAAGGATCGCGAAGGGCACATTCTGATTCCAAACTTCTACGATCGGGTGCGGCCGCCTTCCGAAAAAGAGCGAGAGGCCTGGGCGCGGCTGCCGTTCAATGAGGACGAGTACCGGACAAAAGAAATGGGAGCCAGCGCGCTGGTTGGCGAACCCGAGGTTCCGCTGTTTGAGCGGCTGTGGGCGCGGCCCACACTCGAAGTTCACGGAATCCGCGGCGGATTCACGGGAGAGGGAGCGAAGACCGTCATCCCCGCCCGCGCCGTCGCGAAAGTGAGCATGCGCCTCGTAGCGGACCAGGACCCCGAAGAGGCGGCCAGGCAGTTGCAGAGCGCGGTCGTCAGCATCTGTCCGCGAGGAGTGAAGGCCGAATTTCGCGCGATTCACAGCGCGGGACCCTCTCTCGTAGACCCTCAGAATCCCTTCATCGAAGCCGCGGCAGCGGCGATGACCGGCATCTTCGGGAACGAGACCGTCTACATCCGCTCGGGCGGGTCCATTCCTATCGTCGGTCTGTTCGATCAGCACCTGGGAATTCCCAGCGTCATGATGGGGTTCGGACTGCCGGACGACAACCTGCATGCGCCGAACGAGAAGCTCTACCTGCCGAACTTCTTCCGCGGAATTCAAGCCGTGGCGAAGTATCTGGAGATTCTCGGCCAATGACGCTCTGCCAAAATAAGAACATTCCATCGGGAGGTTCGATGCTGACATTCAAGACGATCCGCCGTTCGGGGCTGCTGCTCCTGTTTTACGCCAGTATTTGGGGAGCGGACGCAACCTTGCCTGTACCGTCGAATCTGAAGGTGCAGGGAATTCCTTCCATTCCAACGGCACTGGCGGACCGTCTGGCGCAATACGGCGAGTTCCGGACGGCCAATTTACTGGATTGGCATCCAACCAAACGGGAAATCCTGATTTCGACGCGCTTTGCGGACGTGCCCCAGGTACACCGGGTTTTAATGCCGGGTGGTGCGCGCGAGCAACTGACGTTCTTCCCGGAACGGGTGACCGGTGCGCTGTATCAGCCCGGCAGCGCCGCGTCGTTTCTGTACGCTAAGGATATCGGCGGATCGGAATTCTATCAGTTGTTCCTGTTCGACCTGCAATCGGGCGCATCCAGAATGCTGACGGATGGAAAATCCCGCAACACGTCTCCGCAATGGTCTCACGATGGCTCCCGAATCGCGTTTGCGTCGAGCCAGCGGAATGGCCGCGACATGGATATTTACGTGATTGATGCGAAGCGGTCCGGACCGGCGAAGCTACTGCTTCAGGTGCAGGGCGGCGGCTGGTATCCCACGGGCTGGTCTCCCGATAACAGCAGGATCGTGTTGGAACACTATACATCGATCAACGAGAGCGCCATTCACCTGTTGGACCCCAATACGGGCGCTGCTTTGCCGCTAACGCCCTCGGACCAGGTTGCGGCATACGCAAATGCCGCCCTTACTCCGGATGGGAAAGGCGCCTACCTCATCACGGACCGCGACTCGGAGTTTCGCCGGTTGGCCTACATCGACCTGGCCACGAAGCAGTTTACATTTCTGCGTCCGGAGTTGAAGTGGGACGTCGCTGCGCTGCGCCTGTCGCGCGACGGGCGCAAGCTGGCTTACGTAGTGAACGAAGACGGCGCGGACACGTTGCACGTCATAGACACGGCGACGCGCCGGGACTTATCCTTGCCGAAACTGGCGTACGGGTCGTTTACTTCGCTGTCCTGGCACAACAACAGCCTCGAGGTCGGCTTTTCCCTCGCTTCGGCCAAAAGTCCTTCGGATATCTATT
>DASTMK010000509.1:0-13383 GCA_035714225.1 Bryobacteraceae bacterium
TGGATGCGCGAAACAGGGGCGGAGGTTTCGGGAGGAGACCACACGGGAGGGCGCCGCAGGATTCGAGAGCCCGGGTCGTACAAAATGCAGCCAGGATCGAGTGGCGAGACGATATCTTCCAGATGGAAGGCGCCGCCGTAACGGCCCGATGCGCCCATGGCTTCAAAGACGCGTATGAAGTGCGGCAGAAAGACGGCGCCGTTTCCGATCAGAGTTACGCGGGCGGTCATAGCCGTGCCGGGGGACAAGAGGGTGGCCGACGCCGCAGGTGGCACGAGCACAAACGGATGCGGCGCATTCGGGTACTTACGCAGCAGGGGATGCCGTGCGGGATTTACAGGCGTTACAAATACCATCGAATAACCGCAGCGGTCCATCACAGGGCAACCAGGGCATTCCGGCATATTTGTCGAGCAGAATAGGCTGTGAAAAAACTGCCCGAAACCGCCGCGGAAGAGCGCTCCCTTATATTCGGGCGCCCGGAACAGTGTCCGGGTTTTCAGACGGAAATCGAGCGGGACAATTGTTAAAGATTGCAGTCTGCGGTACAGCACCATTCCGAAGTTCCGTTCAAGACTTGTATCACAAGGGCTGAGATCCCGCAATCAAACCGGCACCTTTGAGCGACAGTTGGCCAGAATTAAGTACTAAAAGTTCCATATGACCGAAATCTGAGGCTCATGGCTGGCGAGAATGCGTGAATGGTGTTCGCCTCATTGCGATTCATTCGTAGATTACGGCTATTACTGTGCCGGTAGTTGGATATTTACTTTCGCCGCATTGAGCACGTCCAGCCATAGAGGGGCACGGCGGTAAAGGCGGCGCCTCCGGGGCAAGCACGATGGTCTCGCCTGCACCGACGGCTGCGCTATTGCGTTCAGCTGCAAAGCTGTGCGCTGCGGATCCCGTTTCGAGCCGCGCGCTGCTGCGCCCTGTGGCTCCAATCTCTTTCCAATAACACCGATGTGAGGTAAACCCATGGCGATCAAAGAGCGGCTCGAACTGTCCGCACGCATCCTCGCGAGCATCGATGGGCGACGCAATCACAAGGGCGATCATTCAATATTCTCGTCCGTAGAGCGGCAGGTTATTGATCGCGAACTGAAAGAACTGGCGGAGGAATGGGCTCTGAATCCCGACTCGCCGGCAGTGCCCGGGATCTGGAGGCTCCGATGATTTGCGATTTCTGTCACGGACCGTATCCCGTGTGGCGGTTTCGCGCACAACCGTTTGTCGTTGACTATGGAATCGGCCTGCAAAGCGCTTCGGATGCGGATTGGGCCGCATGTGACGCGTGCCGCGAGTTCATTCGGGCCGGCGACCGCACTGGGCTCGTGGATCGCGCCATGCGAGTTGCTCCGCGAATCCCCGGCGCCAACGAAAGCGAAGTCCGCCAACTGCGCTCCTGGGCGCATAGTCTATTCTTCGGTCATCGGCTCCCGGGCGAACCTTTGCGAATTGAAGCGAGCTGGTCTCGATCGGCTTTCGACCGATGAGATCGAAGCGGAGATCGCGGCAGCCCGGAAGGCACGGCGCGAATCTCAGCCCGCGCATGATTTGGGTCGTTCTCGACACAAACATCATCGTCTCCGCTTTACTTCCTCCAGAAGCCCTTCAAGCTCCACTACCAGATGCAGTGAAAGAGAAGGAACCAGATCCCATGATTCGAAATACCGAGGACTTCGTGTCGGCATTGCAGGCAGCGCGCCGGGCTGCAACCCCACTGGTCGCTATACGCACGGCGGACCCGGCCAGCGCGATCGCCCTCGTACAGCGCAGCCTCAACGGCGCGGTCGAGTCGACACCGCTTGTGTCCTGGGACATCATGACCGGATTGACAGCGCTGAATCAGGCCGGCAAGGCGATGTTGGACGACATCGTTGGAAATGCTTCTCTCGCGTGTTTCGGACCGGCGAGCGTTCTGGAAGTGGCTGGCAGGCTGACAGACGACGCAATCCTGTTTTACGCGAATCCGCAGCGGGTTTGGCATGAACCCGCGGTCGTCCAGGGCATCTGGAATCTGCGCGACACGCTGAAGACGGTGGGCGCAATGCTGACAATGCTGGCACCTCCGGGCGTAGTCTTGCCGCCCGAACTCAGCCAGGACGTACTCGTGATGGATGAACCGCTGCCATGCCAGGATAGAGCCCGAAGCCACTTCGGGCCGTCACGAATACGTCACCGCCGGAATCACCTTGACGCACGGAGCGTGGATACAGCGTTGCCGCGTGCTCAAGAACCTCGTTCTCGTCGAGCGCCCACGGGGCGATCAGTCGCTGGTTGCTCTGCTGTTGGATGGTTTCCTGTTTGGTCGCGTCCAAGTAGTCCACCTGAACGGCGAGTTCCCTCCGCATGAAATCGAGGAGTGTCTTGGCAATTCTGCAGCGGGTCACCGGCGAAGCGCCGGCCAAGGCAGGATGCAGGTTCTGCCAGGATGCAACATCTTTCGAAAGGTCGTCCAGGGACAGGTAATCGATCTCCAGAAGCCCGCACTGCTCCAGATTCGGGGACGTCACCCGCCAACCGCGGCGGAGATCGTGATAGAGGCGGTATCCGATCACGTCTCGGAACGCCCGCTCCGTTTGAAGCTTAGCCTGGAACTTCAGGTCAGGATCCTTGGAGTAGCTCGCGAACGGAAGCCCAAGTGCGTCGAATACCCTCTGGGTGAAGACCTCGTGGGTCAGACCCTCGGGTTTCGCCGCGGAGCAGGCCTTCAGTAGAGCGGATCGCAAAAGCCCGATCTCAACGAAGTCATTGAAGTGCCCTGCCTGGAGGGACGCGTCCTGGCGGTTGTCTGTGAAGCTCAGCAGTTTTCGCGCGCGTGGCGCAAGGGATCCTTCCTTCCGGAGGTGCCGAATCGTGGCCAGGCTGAGGATCGTCGTGGCAGTGCTTCTGCCTTCGGTACCGAGTGACGTCAGCTTCCCGAAGTCTGAGGTGGTACGGAAGTCGTAAGAGACACGGCAATGCAGACAGAAACGGAATGGGCTCTCAACGAAATGGCAACTGATGCCGTCGACCATCTCCCTTCCATCAGGGGAGACCGTTACTGGCCGAGGCAGATTCTTCTTGCGCGAAGCCTTCACACGCGGACCTTGGTTCGTGTCTTCGACCCAGTCCTCTGGCAATTTCGCAAGCTCCTCGTCGGTACCCGAGGGCCACGACCTCTCTGCGCTGAAATGCAGGAATCCGGCCTTCGATCCATCGCCACCGCTGCGATCAGAGAGCTCCCGCGGAATATACGTGACGGCCCCGGAATCTGAATCCTCCAAGCTGCGCACGCAGTAGTATTCCTGTCCGCACTCGCGGCAGAACACCATCGGCAGCAGAATCTTGCGCCTGTCCCCCGGCACGAACTGCTGGCGGTTGAACGTCAGGTAGCGATTGCTCTCGGATTCGAGAGATGCGTAGACAGTGTCGCCACGGCTGATGAATTGGTGCAGTCGAAACGCGAACGCTGGAAAGCCGGTTTCCGGATTCCGCTCGCAGGTATAGCCAGCGAGCAGCGCCTCCTGTATCACCGCTTTGGCCTTCATTTCGTCAGCACCTGTAACGCGGCTCAATTCGCCTGCGGCGCCGTGCTGGCCAGTAATGGTTCTGGGCCGCCGACGGCGCAGCCGGTCCGAAGCATTGTCACGGTAAACCCCGAATGTCCCTTCGATCCAGGATGAAAGAGGGTCTGCCGTGAATGCCTGGTAAGTCAGTGGCGATCTGGAACCGTCGTTCTCCACGCGCTCACGCAGTGAGTTGAGATATACGGGATCGGCGATGTTCTCCTCGGGGGTAGCTCGTTGAAGCGTTTCGCCGACGACGTCGGACGGAGCCACCTCTGCGCCGAATAAAACGGTGGCGACGGCCGCAACCTCCGCCTGCTGCTGATCGTAGGTCCCTGGGCCCGCCAAAGTCGCTGAGGTTCCGACCACCTGAAGCTTCCTCGCGCCGAAAAACTCCCGAGCGCGTCGAACGAGCAGCGCCACGTCGGCGCCCTGCCGCCCTCGATAGGTGTGGAGTTCATCGAGTACAAGGAAGCGCAGCCCCTGTGCCGCCTTCACGAGCTGTTTTTCGTAGACCCTCGTTAGGATCAACTCCAACATCACGTAGTTGGTAAGCAGGATGTCCGGCGGATTTGCGACAATCGCGTTGCGTTCCTCATCGCCCTCTTGCCCTGTGTACCGGGCGAACGTGACCGGACCTTTACCGTCTGGATAGCCGAGCTTCAAGAACTTCCCGAGTTCGCCGAATTGGCTGTTGGCCAGCGCGTTCATCGGATAGACGACAATGGCCTGAATGCCGCGCCCAGTGCCGTTCCGCAGAACGTGATCAACGATCGGAATGATGTAGGCGAGGCTCTTGCCGGATCCGGTGCCGGTCGTCAGAACGTAGTTTCGGCCGGCGCGCGCCCGACGAATGGCATCGGCTTGGTGCTGGTAGAGCCGTAGCGGCTTGCCGTCGCCTTTTTCCTTGGCAGCGCGAAAGACTCTTGAGCACTCGGCGTGGAGGAGTTCCTCGCCAACCAAATCGTCGATGGTCCCGGCGTACTGGAAGGACGGGTTCAGCTGGATTAACGGATCTGGCCAGAGGAGGCCTTGATCGAGGTACGAGGATACGAGTCCCTCGATCCGTTCGTCTCGAATCCGGATGAAGCTGCGGATATACGACGAGTAGTCATTGATTAAGCGCTCGCGAAGCTCGAATACGTTCATGGGTGGCCTGGCCGTCCATTTCGGTTCTCATCGGGCACTGAGCCGTTCCCGGCCGTCGTTCGCCAAAGGGCAAGAGCATGCGTCCCTGCCGCCCTGGCCAAAGGCGCTGCGCAACGGACAGCGCCATCCCGAATGTCTCGAAGTTAACCATTCTATTTCTATTCGTTGCGTCCGGCCAGCGCTGCGATCTGCGATCGTATTGGACTATCGGGCGACTCGGTTGATGCCGGGTTGGGCTGGGCCGCTTGGCCGATGGGCCTGCGGAGGCCCCCGGGCGGCTGGATAGGGCGGTAGGAAGGGCGGTTGGATGCGGTTGCATCATGAAGCAGCAAGTGGGTTGCGCCTGGTGTATGATTGGCCTGCTGTCTCTGATCATTGAAAACTGAACCATAGCGATATTCCGCTTTCACGGTCAATGCAGTACCTGCTCTGTAGTGGCGATTCAGATGTAACGCGATACCTGGGGTGTCCCGCACGGCGAACGTTGTGGATCCTGGTCCCCGGCCGCCCCTTCCCGGTCGGCGAGAGGAGTGGCTGTGCCTTAGCCCATTGTCATTTCACATAGCGGCGAATAGCCGTAACGAGCGCCGACGAGACCTCCACTGGTCACGGCAAGCCGCGGGCCGAGGTGGAGAATCCATTCGAAAGCCGACATCTTGGGGAGCCAATTCATTTTTCAGCACCTTCCCCAGCCCATTCTTTAACCCCTCTCTCCGTCCGCAACTCCGCAACTGGCCGTGTTTTCGGCACTTCCGCGTCTCTCCGTTTTGAGCCGACTCCCGCCTGAAACGCCAGCCGTGCGCCCCGGCGACGTTTGCGGGAGGCCGTTTCTCCCCGTCTCCGGGCGGAAACCAGGAATTGGTTAACGGCTCGGTGCGGATTGTCCGACCTCAGGCCGGACGATTGAAAACTCTGCAATGGTAGGAGATAAGATAACCTTTTGGTCCGGAGTGGAGCAGAGCACCATGGCAGAGTCGGTCGGCGAACGGGTACCCGGAGTGCTGCTTCAGGCGTCGCGCTCGGTGTGTCGCTTCCTTGAAGAAGTCCTTCCGACGCTGTCGGCGTCCTGGTGGGCTGACCTGGTCGTTGCGAACCTATCGTTCCAGCAGCGGCGCGCCGTGGAGTCTCGACGCATCGCCGCACTCTCCGGCCTGGACCTAGCCGCGCTGCTCCGGGTGCTGGATGCGAACTGGCACGGCATCGCTGACCGCCTGAGCCTCCCGAGTGAGGCACGGCACTACCTCAAGGAGATGCGAACGGTGCGAGACCGCTGGGCGCACGCCTCCGCTTCGGAGTTCAGTCCCGACGACGTCTACCGTGACCTCGACACGCTGCAGCGTTTCCTAGTCTCCATCGGCGCTGATGAGGAACTCCTCGGAGAGGTGAAACGGCTGAAGGGTGCGTCACTCGCCGCAGGAGGTCAGATGAGCTCCACGCCAGAAACTCCGGCGCCACCACTGGCTTCAGCGTTCTCCGTAGGCCAAGTGGTCTGCCTCCGATCGAATCCCGACACGACCGGAGCGGTGATTGGTATCCATCCCGGCCACCCTGAGGCGCGGTACTCGGTCTTTCAGAGCGGCACGATCGCGACGTACTACGAGTCACAGCTTCGAGCCGCCGACGTCGCTGGTGGTCTCGAGGTCATCTCACTTCAGGAATTCGACGCATACCTGTCGGCACTGCAGATACGCCACCCGAGCACGTCGATTGTGTACTCCCTGAACGCAGCCCGCATCGATTGCGTCCCCTACCAGTTCCGCCCGGTCCTGAAGCTCATCCGGGCCGAGCGACCAAGGCTGCTCATAGCCGACGGCGTTGGTGTCGGAAAGACCATAGAGGCTGGGCTGGTCCTCAAGGAACTGCAGGCGCGTACGGACATCCAGCGCGTCCTCGTCATTTGCTCGAAGCCGCTCATCACGGAGCGGAAGTGGGAATCGGAGATGAAGCGATTCGACGAGCGGTTCATCCCACTGGACGGCGACAAGCTCCGTTACTGCGTCAACGAGACCGACCTGGACGGCGTGTGGCCAGACCAGTACGCAAAGGCCACCCGACGATGAAGCCAGTGGAGCTGGTCGAGCGGGCGGTACGGAACTCGAGCAAGAGCCGCGACACCGTGCTCGATCCGTTTGGCGGGTCCGGCTCCACGTTGATTGCCTGTGAGAAAACGGGCCGCCATGCGCGCGTGATTGAACTGGAGCCAAAGTACTGCGATGTCATCATTCGCCGTTTCCAGGAATTCAGTGGCAAGCCGGTGACTCTCGAATCGGACGAACGGAAGTTCTCCGAGGTGGCCGCGGAGCGATTGCAGGTGGCCACATGAATCGAACGTTGCCGCCGGGAGCTTGCGGCCGTCGAAGCGCTGCTGCGCGCAGAACACCCAGACGTGCAAGGGTTGTGCCTGGCGCTGTCGGACTGGTCTGCCGAGCTTCGCATCCTTGAGGCGTTGCCATGGAAAAGAACATTCTTCAACTTCTCATCCCCGGCATCGGATTGGTCTCGGGACTGATCGCCACGTACGTCAGCCTCTAGAACCGGGCGCTGTTGGCCGAAGTCCGGAGGGAGATCGCAGAAATGGAACATCGGCTTTTCTTGAAGATCAACGGCACGTACATCCGTCGGCGCGAGTGTGAGTTGATCGAGCAAAACATGAACAAGCGGGTGGAGTCTCTCGCCCAGCGGGTCCAGGAGAGGGAAACCGCCGGTGATTAGAGGAGCACCTCAACACCCTTGGCGCGAACCACATTGAGCAAGGCGAGAGCCGGACCGCTGGGTCGTTTGGCGCCTCGCTCCAGCTGCGACACATAGCCGGAAGTGAGATTGAGATAACGGGCAAACGCGGCCTGGCTCAGTTTCGCTCGCTCTCGAATCTCACGAATCTCTTCCGGAGTGATCGGACGGGAAGTGCGAAGCGGCGCCTCTCCGAGATGACGAACGGTGATCTTGTGGAAATTATCGTCTTTCAGAACGCCAACACGGTGCATTCCGGCGGCAGTTTCAAGCAGTGCCTTCGCGAGCCGGCTAGATTTCTTCTTCGTCATAGGGAACCTCCTGCAATTCGCCCTCTGCAAGTGCACGCGCAATCTGTCTGGCATCGGCCGCAAGCCAGGGCGAGGCGATCTCCCGAGCGGTCAGCAGTTCATCGGCGCCGATGTTCGCTCGCTCGTTCTTGGCAAAGCCATACAGAAATATGGCCCGTTTTTTCAACCGGTAGGCGATCAGCATTCGATAGCCGCCCGAGCGCCCTTTGCCGCGCCTGGCGACACGCTGTTTGATCAGCCCGCCGCCCAGATCGGCATCGACCAACCCGCGCTCGGCCCGCGCGATGGCCTCGTGGAGGCTGGCGTCGGCGATTCCTTCGTGCTTGGCAAACCGCGCGAGCCACTTGGTCTTGAACACCTGCATTGAGCAACCCTAACACTATAAACTATAGCACAAAATCATATAGAGACCGTGCAGGGAGACGGGGATGGGGCAAACGGGAAGCCGCCGGATTGTGAGGCGGGAGTTGTCTACTGCGCGATACGGTAGGCGCGGTCGCCACCGTCGGACTTGAAGGACTCGACCTTGATGCCCATCTTCTTGGAGAGGCCGCCGGAGATGAAGCCGCGGACGCTATGTGCCAGCCAGCCCGTTGCGGATTGGATGTCGGCAAGCGTGGCGCCTTCGGGGCGGCGCAGCATGTCGAGGACGATGGCCTTCTTGCTGCCCTCGCGCGCCTCCTTGGGCCCGGCGGCGTCGCCTTTGGGCTTGGCCTCCTTGGTCGCCTTGGCCTTCTTGGTCGCGACGGGGGCGGCGTGTTGCGCGGGGGCGGGCGTCAGGGCCTGGACCGCCTTCCAGATGCGGGCGACCGCCGTCTTGCGGTCCGTGAACTTCTTGACCGGCTTCAGCGCGTCGAAGGGGACCACGCCGGCAAAGGTGTTCCAGGCGTCGATGAAGCGGCCGATCGGCCACTGACTGGTCAGCTTGGCCAGTTCCTTTTCGCTGGCGAAGGTTCCTTCGGTGCTTCCGATGCGGTGGTTCAGCGCATCCTCGTACTCGGCAAACGCCGTGATGTTGTTCTCGGTGTCGATCGTAAACGTAGCCATGGTTGTTCTCCTGTCCTATCGGTTCATGCCGGCGAGTTTGCCGTCGGCGGTTAGCTGCAAGTTTTTGAGGTAGCCGCTGGCAATCCTGGCCCACCCGAATGGAGTAGCGATCTCATGCCGCGCGGCGATGCGGCTCAACTTCAGCCGGTGCGTGCCGTTGTCGAATTCCTTCTTGAGGTGGCCCCAGCGGTCGGGCTTCCAGCCGTTTTGCATGGCCCAGGTGGTCAGTTCTTCGCGCGTCATCGGCATGGCGTCAGTCCTCCCGCCAGCCATCGCGGAGGCCGCTGGCGTCCTCAACCGAGGCGCGGATGTCGTTCCAGCAGTCTTCGCAGTAGTTGGCCGAGTCGAGCAGTTCGCCGTCGGCCTTGGTGAGCGTAAGCGTCCGATGGATCGGTCTGGGTTCTTCGCAGAGTGTGCATTGCATGGTGGTTCTCCGTGGTCAGTACTCGAGGCCCTTGGCGTCAACCGCGCTCCGGTCGCCCAGGTCCGCCAGGACGTAGGCGAGTTGCTCGGTTATGCGGCCGAGGTCGCCGGCGTAGCCCCAATCGGCGGGCTCGTTGGCCTGGTGCTTCTGGTGGTCGGCCAGGCGGCCGGCGATGCGCTTCAGCAGGTCCTGGGCTTCAGCGTGCCGTTCGGCGTAGCAGTCGGCGGCGGTTTGTTTCGGGTCTCGGGCTTTGGTGTTCCTCATCGCGAACCCATTCATCACTTCGGGTGCGCGAAGAAGCAAGCGGAATCGAACAATTGAATCTCTCGACGTTTCAAACAGATCGGGGCACGGATGTCGGATAGGCTGATGAGCCAGGCCGAGTACGCGCGGCACCGGGGCAAAGCCGCCAGTACATCAGCCGTCTGGCCAAGGCTGGGGCGCTGGTGATGCGGGGTGGCAAGGTCAATGCCGCCGCCTCGGACGCGGTGCTCGACGATCGCCCGGAACCGGTATCCGAACGTGTGGTCACCACGCCCGCGGATGCCGCACCCTCGGTGACCACCTTCGCCCAGGCCAAGACCGCCGACATGGTCTTTAAGGCCAAGCTCCGCAAGATGGAGTACGACGTGCGGATGGGCAAGCTGGTCGAGGCGGAACTCGTCAAGCAGCGCTGGTCGACGATGTACCGCCTGATCGTCGACCGGATCCTCGCCTGGCCCAACCGCCTGGCGCCTGAGGTCGCGGCGCTGACCGACGAGCGGCAGGTGCGCGAAACGATTCTGCGGGAGGCACGGGCACTGGTCAACGACCTGCGCACGGACGTGCAGTATGCGCGTTGAAGAGATCCAGATCCTCGCCGCCGACGTGCTCGCGCCGCCGCCGGATCTGACCGTCTCATCGTGGGCCGATCAGAACCGGCGGCTGTCGTCGGAGTCGGCTGCCGAGAAAGGTGAATGGCGCACCGACCGCGCTCCCTACCAACGCGCGGTGATGGACGTCATGGGGCCGGCGAGCCCTTACGAAACCGTCGTGATGATGTGGGCGGCGCAGTCGGGCAAGAGTTCGATGCTGGAGAATTTTCTCGGTTACGTCATCGAACTCGACCCCGGCCCGGTGCTGCTCGTCGAGCCGCGCGAGGTGGACGCCGAGGCTTTCTCAAAAGACCGTCTGGCTCCGATGCTGCGGGGCAGCAGGGTGGCCGACTCCCGGTCACGGGATTCGAACAACACGATCCTGCACAAGAAGTTCCTGGGCGGCAGTATCACTTTGGCGGCGGCGAACTCGCCGGCTGGCCTCGCCATGCGGTCGATCCGCTACTGCCTGCTTGACGAGGTGGACCGGTATCCGGCGAGCGCGGGCAGCGAAGGCGACCCGGTGAACCTCGCCATCACGCGCACGGCGAACTTCTGGAACCGGAAGATCGTGCTCTGCTCGACGCCCACGACCAAGGGCGCCTCGCGCGTCGAGCAGGCGTGGCTCCAGTCGAACCAGCAGAGCTACTGGGTGCCGTGCCCGCACTGCGCGGGTTTCCAGATTCTGCGCTGGGAGAATCTGATCTGGCCGAAGAGCGAACCGGAGAAGGCCGAGTACCGCTGCGAACACTGCGCGCGGATGATCGCCGACTGGCAGAAACACGCGATGCTGCGCTGCGGCGAGTGGCGTGCGGCGCGGCCCGAGGTTGCCGGCGTTGCCGGCTTCTGGATCAACGGCCTCTACTCACCGTGGCGCAAGTGGGCGCGCTGGCGGTGAAGTTCCTGGCGGACAAGCGATCCGTCGAGACGCTGCGGGAGTTTGTGAACACGGTGCTGGCCGAGCCGTGGGACGATGCCGCCGAGACCACGGTCGACCAGGCAACGGTGATGGCGCGCCGGGAGCACTACCGGGCGGCGGCGCCGTATGGCGCTGTGGTGCTGACCGCCGGCGTCGACGTCCAGAAGGACCGGCTAGAGTTGGAACTCGTGGGCTGGGGACGCGGGGAGGAATCGTGGTCCATCGAATACCGGGTGCTGCCCGGCGATCCCTCTGGCGCGCTGGTCTGGCAGGAACTCGACACTTACCTGGAGCGCCGGTGGCCGCACGAAACAGGTGTCTCCCTCCCCGTCTCTGCATGCTCCATCGATGCCGGGTACGAATCGCAGGCGGTGTATGAGTTCTGCCGGACCCGGTACCACCGGCGGATCTTCGCGGTGAAGGGCAAGGGCGGCCCGCTGCCTGTGTGGCAGCGCAAGCCCACGGCGAAGAACATCCGCGGCGAGAAGCCCTGGATCGTGGGCACGGACACGGCCAAGGAAACGATCTATGGGCGTTTGAAGAATCCCACGCCGGGGACGCCCGGCTACTCGCACTTTCCGGCGGACCGCGAGGAGGCGTACTTCGAGCAGCTTCTGGGCGAAGTCCTGGTAACGACGTATGCGAAGGGGCAGCCCAAACGGGAATGGCGGCCGAAGCCTGGCGTCAGGCAGGAGGCGCTCGACGCGCGAGTATACGGCTACGCCGCTCTGCGCGCGCTGATCTCCATGGGGCTGTCGCTCGACAATGAGGCCGACCGCCTCCTGGCTGCGAACCGGCCTCGCCCGGTGGAGGATGACGATCCGGATCGTGCCCGGTGGCTGGGCGGACGGGGAAAGAAGTGGTTGTCGCGATGAAGGTGCGAAGTGAACCTCAGGGCGCGCGCGGCGCATGGGAATACCTGGTGGTTACCGGAGACGCGGAATCACCGGACCTGCTTGCCGAGCACGGCGTGCAGGGATGGGAACTGGTGGCCGTGGTGCGGGAGTTCGGCACGCGGGCGACGTTCTATTTCAAGCGGAGGCGCCAGTAGATGGCCTGGACGCAGGCGCAACTCAACGCCATCGAATCGGCGATCGCGAGCGGCGAACTGACCGTCCGCTTCGGCGATCGTACCGTCACCTACCGCTCAATGGAGGAACTCCTCCAGGCGCGCGCCGTGATCAAGGAAGCACTGGAAACGGAATCCGGAACTGCCAAGGACCGCTTCTCGTTTGCTCAGACCTCAAAAGGATGAACTGGCTCGACAAAGCGATCGCCTGGGTGTCGCCCGAGACGGGTCTGCGCCGGATGCGGGCGCGCCGTGCCGGGGAACTCATCCGGCTGGCGTATGAGGGCGCCCGGACGGACCGCCGCACCGGCGGCTGGGTGACGAACGGCAATTCCGCCAACGCCGAGATCGCTGTGGCCCTGTCGAAGATCCGCGAGCGCTCTCGCGATTTGGTCCGCAACAACGCCTACGCGGCGCGAGCCGTGGCCGAGGTTGTGGGTAACGCGGTCGGCACCGGGGTCACGGTGCAGTCCCGAAGCGGCAATCCGGAAGTGGACCGCGCGGTGAATGCCGCCTGGACGGACTGGATGGAGGAGTGCGACGCAGACGGGCAACTCGATTTCTACGGACTGCAGGCGCTGGTCGCGCGCACGGTGTTTGAGAGTGGCGAGTGCCTGGTGCGCCTGCGGCAACGGCGGCCGGGGGACGGTTTGACAATTCCCCTCCAGATCCAGGTGCTGGAGCCGGATTACCTCGATCAGACCAAGACTCAGCGGACCGATACCGGCTACATCATCCAGGGGGTCGAGTTCGACCTGGTCGGACGCCGCGTCTTCTATTGGCTCTACGGTCAGCATCCGGGCGACGTGGTGCAGACGGGCGTCCGCGGCGGGGCGTCGATGCAGTCGCTCCGTGTACCGGCGTCCGAGGTCCTGCACATCTACCGCAAGGATAGGCCCGGCCAGGTGCGCGGTGTGCCGTGGCTCGCCCCGGTAGTCGTTACGTTGCGCGATCTCGACGAATACGAGGAAGCAGAACTCGTGCGCAAGAAGATCGAGGCCTGTTTTGCGGCGTTCGTGACGCAGCCGCAAGGTCCGGACGGCCCGCCGATCGCGCCCGCGACTCCGGACTCGGCCACCGGCAAACGTGTGGAGAGTTTCGAGCCGGGCATGATCGAGTATCTGAAGCCCGGCGAGGAGATCACGTTCGCCTCGCCGTCGACGTCCGCTGGATACCGCGATTACGTCGCAGCCAAGCAGGCTCAAATTGCCACCGGCCTGCAACTCACCTACGAGCAACTGACTGGCGACCTCTCGCGCGTGAACTACTCTTCGTACCGCGCGGGCCTGCTGAGCTTCCGCAACGGCATCGAGGCGTTCCGGTGGCTGA
>DASTMK010000510.1:0-22234 GCA_035714225.1 Bryobacteraceae bacterium
GCGTAAAGAGATCCGGTTCAACGCCGGAACTCTCCAGTTTCTTCCAGTTATCGCTGACGTGGATGAGCTTCCCGCTGATATGGTTCGATTTTTCCGACGCCAGGAAAACCGCCAGCGCCAGTTGCTGTTCGGGACCGACGCCGCCGGTGAGCCGGAGTTTGACGGCATCGTCGCGGTCTTTCCAGCCCGCACTGTCGCCCGCACGCAGGATTTCATCCGTCATGTGCGTGTAGGTACCACCCGGGCTCATCGCATTTACCTGGATATTGTGGTCCCGCACCTCGTCGGCAAGAGTCTCGGTGAATCGCACCACCGCCGCTTTAGAGGCCGCATAGGCTGAGAAGAAGGGCCGCGGCTTGGTAGCGCCACCACCCGAGAGCACGATGATTTTGCCGCTGCGCCGCTCGATCATACGGGGCAACACGGCGCGGCAACTGTTCATCACTCCTATCAGGTTGGTCTCCACCGTCTCGGTCCATTGCTTGACCGGATTTTCCAGGAACGGACCAATTGGTCCTTGTATCGCCGCCGCGCAAATCAGCACATGCACGCCGCCGAAATGCGTTTTCACGCGCTCCACTGCGGCCGTCATCTGTTCCAGATCCCGTACATCGGCCCGGATTCGCAGCGCGACTCCGCCGGCATGCTCAATTTCAAGATTTACAAGATCGAGTTCCGGTTTGCTGCGTGCCAGCAATCCCACCCGGGCACCGTGGGCCGCAAATCCCAGCGCAAGGCGCTTCCCGATGCCGCGGCCGGCGCCGGTAATCAAAACCGCTTTGTCTTTCAGGCTCCGCACACCGGTATTAAATCAGAAACCGAAGCTGGGGATTGGCAGCGGGAATGCGTACCATGATCCGGACAAAGAAGGCAGTTGGAGCTGGCGGAGGGATTTGAACCCCCGACCCTCTGATTACAAATCAGATGCTCTACCAACTGAGCTACGCCAGCACCCTATGCGGCCGGGAACTTGAAGCCGTATACGTGAGTTTAACATCCCCTCTTCGCATCCGCATTCCCCTCCACCGGAGTCAGGGCTAGTAAGCGGGCGCTGCCACTTCTTCGAACCCGGCGGAGTCGCCTTGTTCCGTCAGTGCCAGCAAGCCGGAGGTGTCGGGGCGTGGTGCAATCGTGCAGATCGTGGAGACCGGAACATCGAGCGGCAGCGTGAGGAAAAACGGATCGACGCCGGCTCGCGAGAAGATGGCCACTCCCCCTTCGCCGCGCCCCGCATCGATTTTGAGAAAGCTTTCAACGCGGGCGAGGGCATCGGTAACGGCACGCCGCTCACGCGGGCGCAGTCCCTTTTTAGCCGCTCGCGCGCTGGAGTCGAAGCGGGTCAGGAAACCCGGTGACAAATCGAGGTAGCAACTGACGAAAGGATCGGCGCCGGGCTCCATCGCCGCCAGCCGGGCTGCCCACTCCTTGAATTGATCGGTAATCTTCATCTGTTTTTCTCTATCCCGCATGGATGACCGGGCGTTCCTCCTCCTGCTGCTGGTCGCGCATTTCAGTCTGCTTCATCCAGTGATGCCAGGCGCTGGCGACGGTCCACACCACGTCCGCTTCTCTGAGAGGGCGCGTGAGGACATCGAAGCCTCCCAGGCGCGAAACTTCTTTCCAAAGCGGCGCTTCCTCGCCTATTACGACGAAGGAAGGAGGGTCCGGCATTGCACCGGCAGCCCGTATCACGCTTTTCCAACCGCCGTCCGGCAACTCCTCTTCACAAATAGCCACCGCGGCACGGTTCCGCCGAAGAAAGTCGATGGCGCTTTCGCAACTATCGCGACGGACAACCGCCCAACCGAATTGATCGAATAGACCGGAGAAATACACGCTGAGCGTCGGGTTCGGACTGATCGTGAGGACGTCCGCCAGTTTAAGATCCGGCGCAGACACGTTATGCACCATCGCAAGCCTCCTTACGGTTTCCCTGCTGTGAGGCAATCCGAGGTCCAGGATTTCATCGCGTTTCACGCGATTTCGTAGTTGGGACCGGCGGCTCTCTGCCGCAAAAAAGCCAATACTGCCTGTTTTGGGACAGTACAGCCTGTGAGCGACGGGTACGCTCAGGCGATCATCTTGAAGTGATTTTCGGCTTCCTCCGCGGCGGTGTTATCGACGGCTCGCTCCTGGCAGGGGACACAGCGCGAGGCCCAGGGAATCGCTTCCAGGCGCTTCAAAGCGATCGGCCGGCCACAATCTTCGCATTCCCCGAAAGCGCCCTCTTCGAGACGCCGGAGCGCGGCATCGATCAGCTTGAGTTTCTCGCCGTGGATCCTATGCGTGCGAACCGCGACGAACTGGTCGTGAACCAACGGCGCATGATCCTCCGCAGCCGCTCCAGCCGTAAGGGTCAACACCTCCAGGTTGCCGTCGCGGCGGCCGGAGAACAGTTTAGCCTTCTCCGCCCGAAGGCGGGACCGGAAAGCTTCTTTATTAATTTTTGGGTTGACTCTGTTCGGCATGACACTTCCTGTTGAGCAAGTGTCGTGCCAGCGAACTCACCCCAGCCGGAACTCTTCGGCGGGCGCCACCGGCTGCACACCACGGTAGGCGATGTTCAGCAGTGGAGGAGCCAACATCGTGGTGAGGATGGCCATAAAGACCACCACGCCATACACGGGTTTCGGGATCACGCCCAATCCGAGCCCGATCTGAGCGACCACCATTCCTACTTCGCCCCGCGGAATCATGCCTACGCCCACCCTGATAGCATTGGGCCAGCCGAGCGAAAGCGCTCCCAAACCGCAGCCCACCAGCTTGGATACGATGGCGGCGGCGAGAATGACGAGCGCCAATACGATGGTGGACGAATCAGAGAAGGCTGCGAGGTCGAAATGCAGTCCGATGCCAACCAGGAAAAACGGAACCAGCAGTTCCGTTACGCCGTGGGCCAGGTCATGCACGCGGTGATTCACGGTTTCCGACAGTGCCATGCCCGCGAGGAAGGCGCCGATAATAGCGGCGACTCCGGCCCGCATGGCGAGAAGCGAGAGCGCGAACAGCAGAACCATGGCGACGTTGAACTGAACTTCTCCGGACCGGAGCCTCTTCTCGATGCCCGGAACGAATCGCCCCATGGTTTGTGTCCCCCATTTCGCGACCAGCACAGTGAAGCCAATCGCCAGGACGGAGGTCAGCAGCAACTCCAGCACATTGACCTGTCCTTTCGCCATGCTGCTGACCAGCGCGAGAATCAACAGACCAAGGATGTCGTCGATAACCGCGGCGGCAAGTATCAACTGGCTCGCCGTATGCCGCAGTACACCCTTTGAGGAAAGCACCTGCGCGGTGATTCCCACGCTGGTGGCCACCATGGCGGCACCGACGAACAATGCTTCCACCGTTGGCCCGCCCCAAAGTGTGATGATGCCGTAGCCGAGGATAAACGGAACAATCACCCCGAGCGTCGCTGCCAGCGCCGCCGGTGCTCCCACCTTCATCAGTTCGGAAGATTTGACTTCCAGGCCGACGCGAAAAAGCAGAAACATGACACCGAGATCGGCAAGGGCCGCCAGGAAGTTTGTGGGCTGGAGCCAGTTCAGGATGCTGGGACCCAGCAGGATACCAGCAAGAATCTCGCCGACAATTCCGGGCTGATGGAATTTTTCGAACAGCTCCGCCAGCAGCTTGGCCGACCCGAACACCAGCAGCATAGTAAGCGGGATGTTCAAGGAATCGGGAACCGCGGCCAGCAACAGAGCGAACCAGCAGAGCGGATCGAAACTCATCGGGACTCCAGAATCGCAAACGGAAGGATCGAAAAGACGTGTTCCAGCTTGAGCAGAGCGCCTTCGCCGCAAGGAGAACTGGTCAGGTCCTCGTTGGTGAATACATTGCGCCAGTGGCAGGGTCCGCCCGCGGGTATTTCAATCGCCGTGTCTCTCCAAATCCGGAAACCGACCGGCGGCTTGAACGAGGTAGTGAATTCCGTCAACAGGCGCGGCACTACGGTGACAACCCAGGCGCCATTGTGGCTGCGGGCGTAGGAAATAATATGGTCGCGCCGGCGGCCCAGCACGTCGAGCGGCAAGTAGCCGCCGCGATTGAACACGTCAGGCAGCCTGCGGCGCAGTTGCAGGCCCTGATAAGACAGGTAGAGCTTGATCGCGCCGGATTTCCAGTCCTTCAGCAGTTCCGCCGCGAACTTCGCAAGGGCTCCCTGGCTTCGTGCTTCGATGTCCGCGATCATTGCGGTTCGCCGCTCGTAGTCCGTCGGCCGCCGGTTGTCCGGATCAACAAGGCTGAGATCCCAAAGTCCGGCGCCCTGATAGAAGTCAGGCACACCAGGGGAAGTGATCTTTAACAGAAGCTGCGCCAGCGAGTTCAAAGCGCCATACCAGGCGATTTCAGATTGGAACTTCAGGAAATCCGGAAGGAACCGGTTGCCGGGATCCGGCTCAAGAATCCCCTCGAGGAAGGAGATGACGGCCTCCTCGTGCGGCACGTTCGGCTCTATCCAGCTCGAATACACCTTCGCCTCGCGCATTGCTTTGAGGATGTACTGTTTCATGCGCTCGCGAAACGCCGGAATATCTTCGTCGCAGAGGGGCCAACCGCCCACCAGGGTCTGGTAAATGAGTATCTCCTCGTTGGCATCGACTCGTGGCTGGCCCGGCGGAACCAGCTTTTTTCCTTCATTGAAACGGCTCCAGCGGTAGATGGAGCGGGCCCACTCCCACGGCGATTCGGAGAGAACGTTGATGCGAGCTCGAACGTCTTCACTCCTTTTCGTATCGTGCGTGGAAGTGGCATTCATGGTGAGAGGCCAGCGCTCGTGCCGGCGCCGGTTGAACTCGTGGAATTCCTCCGGAGAAACAGGATGATGGAGGCCGCCCACTTCATTCAGCGAGACCAGCGGATTGTACATGTAGAGCGTGGTATCTTCGATGCCCTTGGCGGTGATGGGACTGGTCAACTGCTGCCATCGCATGACGAAAGCCAGCCAGTTGCCGGGTTGATCCTCCGGCAGCCATTCCGGGAATTCGAGCAGCAGAACCCGGCGCACGAAATCGAATACCGCAGGCGTGATTTCCGGGTTTCTCGTTCTGGCTGTCGCGACAGCCTGTTCGATGCAGGCCCGGTCTTCCGGCGAGACATTGAAGTCCCGGGTGTAAGTGCGGTACACGGGGAAGCACGCGGTGGTGGCAAGGAGCGCGGCCGAAAGCTCCCGCGGGCTGAGATCGCGTGCGTGCCGGTCGTGCTCGGCAAGCAGTGCCAGATGCGCGCCGAGGGCCAGTATATCGCCGGGAAACAGCTCGTCCATCACGAACTTTTGCTTCTGATAGACGACGTCCTCGAACTTGTCCCGGATTCCAGTGAATCGCGCGTAAATCCGCTGGAACTCGGCAAAGCCGGCAGGTTCCACGAACAGGCTGTTGGAGAAGCCGAGGAAATCGTACCCGGTCGTTCCGGCGACCGGCCATTGCTCCGGCAGCCGCTCATTGCCTGTAAGGATTTTTTCAACGACGATATAGGCGTCTTCGTCCGTTATGCGGCTCTTCAGTTGCGTAAGGTAGGCGAGCGGATCGTACAAGCCGTCGATGTGATCGATACGAAGCCCGGTTATCAGCCCTTTCGACATCAGCTCGAGGATGAATGCGTGAGTGCTTTCAAAGACTCCGGGCTCTTCAGCCCGTAATCCGATGAGATCGGTCACATCGAAGAAGCGCCGGTAATTGATGCGCTCGCGCGCCACCCTCCAGAAGGAAAGGCGGTAGGGTTGGCCCGCCAGAATATGGTCGAGTAAATCGAAGCTGGAGGGTGAGCCTTTTTCGCCGTTGAAAATGCGGATATTCTCATCGATGAACTCCTTCACGCCCGGATCGCTGCTGTACAGCAACCAAAGCTCGCGCTTGATCCGCTCCTTATCGTGCTGGCGCGCTTCGAGCGCGGCCCAATCGGTGACCGTCCTTTCCGGCAGACGCTCGATCTGTTCGATCAGGGCCGCAAGCCCCTGGTGCGCCCCGTCGAAGCGATATTTCAGAATGTCGTCATAGAACGTCGGCCCTACCGGCAACTTCGCTGCGTAGTAATGCACGAAGAATCCGTCCGGCTCCATCGCCAACCGCAATTCCTGGTTTTCGAGAACGGTTCCGTATGGGGCTCCCAGGATCGGAAGAAAGATCTGCTCCTCGGAAGCCTGGCCGGGGTTGCGCTCCCAGTGAATATCGAAGTAGCCCGCATACCAGGAACTCGCGCCATTCTCGAGCACGTCCCTCCACCAGGGATTGTCGGAACTGGCCGCCATATGATTCGGCACAATGTCAAGCAGCAGCCCCATACCCCTCTGCTTCAGATCTTCGACGAGAGCCCGGAAGTCCTCTTCGCTTCCCAGTTCCAGGTTTAATGCCGTCGGGTCTACGACATCGTAGCCGTGAGTGCTGCCGGGACGGGCTTTCAGAATCGGCGACATATACAGGTCGCTGATACCGAGCCCCGTAAGATACGGCAGGGCACGTCTTGCGGCCTGGAAGCCGAAATCCTTGTTCATCTGGGCGCGGTAAGTTGCCGTAGGAATGCGCATAACGGAATCAGGTGATACGCAGTCTGAGTTTTTCCGCCATCGGACGGAACCGCGCCACCCAGTTCTTCGCCTCCGAATTTCCTCGTTCGGCGCGGCTTAGCATCTCGGGGTAGACCGCCCTCATGCATTCATAGCAGACGTTCTGGATGGTCCAAAGATCGACATCAAAGAGAAGAAGCGCCAGCAGATCCACGACGGAAGTCAGCTTGTCGAGCAACCTGTCGTCGGCGGGCGAAGAGGCAAACCGCAAGGCCAGACGTTCCAGGCTTTTGCGGAGTGTGAATTCGAGCGTCGTGGAATCGAGCTCGATCTGTCCGGCGCGCGCCTCCTCGAGCAGGCTCTTGATCCGGTCCACATCCAATTCCTCCGCCGCCATCGCATTTTTCAGGTGGAGGTTCAGCGCATACTCCGCAGTGGTTCGCAGGGCTTTCGGAAGCGGAATCCCCAGGCTGACGAGAAAACGCATCAGCGGCGCGTGGTGTTCGTACAGTTGCCGGTACACGGCTCCGGCTTCTTCCAGCGTGGTGTTGAGGATACGTCTCAGGATCTTGCGCTGCTCATCGCGGAAGAGTGATTTCAAGGAGTAGATGTTCTCGCCGAAGCCCTTGTCGAGAATACGAATTACCTGGGGGATGTCGGCCCGGAAGAACGCCTCTTTGGCTTGCAGCGCCAGTTCGTTATATTCTTCTTCACCCCGATACTGCCGCACGGCGCCGTTGATGTTGTGATCACCGAAATGCAGAATGCCGAAGCTCAGTACGCCGGATTCCTGGGTAATTCCGGAGATGAAGCGGGCGCGCCCGATAGCCAGGTGGAGCTTACCGGCTTCGACGGACCGGTAGTCCTCGCGTTCGGCGGTGTAGCAATAAATCGGGGCGCTTTCGGGGTAGGACTCGAAAAGCGAGCTGACGGCGTAGTGCGCCCCCACTTTCTGCAAGTCGACGAGCGTGGGTTTGACGAACTTGTCGTAGATTTCCGCGCCATTGCCGTGCTCGGCAAGGTTGCTCCTCGCGCCCGCGAGGTGGGTGAGAAATTGAGCTTCGATCTGGCGCTCGGGGAACAAATCTTCAGCCAGTTGCACAACTCTTCCGGCATACCGGATTACCTGGACCGTTTCTATGCCGGAAAGGTCATCAAAAAACCAGCCGCAGCTTGTGTACATCAGCATGGAGTGCCGCTGGAGTTCGAGGAGTTTCCAGGCGATCGTCTGATCATCCGGTGTCAGGCTGTCAACGGCGTGCCTCGACAGAAACAGTTCGCGAGATCCCGGAGACCGGTCGAGAATAACGTCGACGTAGGCGTTGCGGGCGGCCCAGACATCACGGAAAAGGCGCGCACCCGCCTCTTCGTACAATGGCATCACACAGTCGCGCAGCCAGTTGAGAGCAGACCGAAGCGGAGTTCGCCATTCCTGAGTCCAGCCGGGACGGCCGCCGGAGTTGCACCCGCAGTTGCTGCGCCAGCGCTCCACGCCGTGCAGGCAACTCCAGGAGGTGTCCTCAAAAATTTCCACCTCGTGCGTAGGTGGATGTCTTTCCAGGTACTCCCCATAGTTGGTGAGCCGGGCCAGGCCTTTCGCTTCTATATGGTGGAGCGCGTAGGCAAGGGCCATCTCGCCGTGGTAGTGATGATGCCCGTAGCTCTCGCCATCGGTCGCGATATGGGCAAGCTGCGGCCAGGTTCTGGCGTCCGAATACACGCTCATGAGGCGCCCCGCAAAGTCCTCTCCGTTGTTTAACAGCCTTTCGAACGCGACAGCGCGGGAGACAGGGCCATCGTAGAAGAACAATGCGATAGTGCTATTGTCCGGCAGACGCAACCGGTAAGCCATGGTGGGATCAATCCGCGCGTCGTGGACGTCGTGCCACGAACGGCCGCCGATCTTCCTGATCCGCCGTGCCTGATGCGGAGCCAGAATGGTGAACTTGATGCCATGTTTCGCCATCAGGCGCAGCGATTCCAGGTCCACCGCCGTTTCGGGAAGCCACATCCCTTCGGGCGGACGATGGAACCGGTGCTCGAAATCGCGAATGCCCCATACGATCTGAGTTTCCTTGTCGCGGCAGTTGGACAGCGGCAGGATCATGTGGTTGTACGCCTGAGCGAGTGCGGAGCCGTGGCCGGAAAATCTCTCGCGGCTGGCACGGTCGGCCTCTACGATATCCGCAAGCAGATCCGGAGCCTGGGACTCGATCCAGGAGAGCAGCGTAGGGCCAAAGTTGAAGCTGATGCGGGAGTAGTTGTTCTCGATCCGGACAATGCGGCCCTCGCCATCCAGGATTCGGGCAGCCGCGTTCGGAGCGTAGCATTCCGCGCTAATACGCTCATTCCAATCGTGATAAGGGTAGGCTGAGTCCTGTAATTCAATAGCTTCCAGCCAGGGATTTTCTCGAGGCGGCTGGTAGAAATGACTGTGAATGCAGATATATCTCATCGACAGGGAGTCGTTATCCCTCCCACATGCGGAGTGGACGACATTTTTAAAGCTTAACTGAATCGCAACAGCAGCCGTTTCGTGTTGAGGCCTGGACGGGTGAAATTGCAAGAATCCCGCCGGACCGCTAGACTTGAAAGAGAAATCATCTGTTAGCCAAGGAATTTCCGCTTAGCGAGGACACGATGTCAGCAGCGCGAGACGTCAGCCGAAGAGACGCAGTCAAACTTGCGGGAGCCGCCACGGTCGCGGCTGCTGCCTCGACCATTCAGGGCGCTCCCTTCATTTCGAAGGTGAAAGCGGCCAACAACCAGGTGCCATATGCGTTCATCGGCACGGGAGGCCGCGGCCAATACCTGCTCAAGCACTTCAACGGAATCGATTCCGGGCGGTGCGTTGCGGTATGCGACATTTACGAGCCCAATCTCAAGAAAGGCATCGAGACGTCGAAGGACAAGCCCCAGGGCTACTTCGATTACCGCGAGTTGCTGGCGCGCAAAGACATCGAGGCGGTCTTTATCACCACGCCGTTGTACATGCACTTCCCCGTTACCAGGGATGCGCTTTTGGCAGGCAAGCACGTTTTCTGCGAAAAGAGCCTTGTCTTCCGGCCGGAGGAAATTCACGCCTTGCGCAAACTGGTAAACGAGCGGCCGAAGCAGGTGCTGCAGGTAGGTTTGCAGCGCCGCTACAGCAAGTTTTACCAAACCGCAAAGCAGATGATCGACAAGGGCGTGATTGGCAATGTGACACACGCCTATGCGCAATGGCATCGCAATCCAGGCTGGACGATGAAGGAGTTCCCGACGCGCCAGCGCGAGATGAACTGGCGGTTGTTTCGAGAGTTCTCCGGCGGCTTGACCGCCGAACTGGCTTCGCACCAGATCGACGTTGCAGACTGGTGTTTCGGAGCCACACCCGAGTTCGTTGTGGGCGTTGGCGGCCTGGAGTATGTGAAAGACGGACGCGACGTTTACGACAACATCCAGCTTATTTATAAGTATCCGCGCGGCCAGAAGCTGATTTATAGCTCAATCAGCACGAACAAACATCTGTCGTTGTTTCAGGGAACCAGAACCGAGTTCGGTGAGCGCATCATGGGTACCGAAGGCACCATCGAAATCACCGTTGGAACAGATAATGAGCCTGCCATCGGTCTTTGGTACAGCGAACCCGGACCAAAGGTGACCAAGGAAGAGCAGAAAAAGAAGGTGGAGGCGGTTGCCGGCGCCACATTGGCCAGCACCGGCAGCGGAGCCCGGGCCTTGCCGATCCTGTTCGAGCGTGACATGGTAACCGGCAAAGAGTCGTTCATCGAACGGGAATTGAAGTTCGCCCGGCGTTGGCTCTACGCCAAAGGCATCATGGTTCCGGAAGAGAACCGGAATCCGGTGGATATTGAATTAGAAGAATTCCTCGAATGTGTGCGCACCGGCGCCAGACCCAAGGCGGATCTCGAAATCGGTCTCGCGGACTCGACTGCGGTCATATTGTCCAATCTGGCGATGGACGAAGGCCGTCGGGTCTATTTCAATGAGATCGACAAAATGGGTCTATCTCAGCCTGCCGCCGCCAACAGCCATAAAACTTAGTACACAGGTTTTGAATAGACCGCTCCCTCGCGGTCGCGGCTCGGACTGAGTCGCGCGCGAGTAAGCGGTTATGGCTGCCGGACTTCCGGTAGCCATACAATCGTCAGTATGTCCACGTACCGCGACCGTCGCGCCGCATCCATTGAAAACAACGCTGTTCGAGTGACCGTGCTGGTAGAAGGTGGGCACATCGCGGAAATCTGCCATAAGCAGAGCGGTGTGAATCCTCTCTGGACGCCTCCCTGGCCGTCGATTGAGCCTTCCACTTACACGCTGGAAAAACATCCCGAATATGGTGCGGACTCCGAGAGCAAGCTTCTGGCCGGCATTATGGGACACAACCTCTGCCTCGATATCTTTGGGCCGCCCTCGGCTGAGGAAGCGGCGGCAGGACTCACCGTCCATGGCGAAGCCTCCGTTGTTCCTTACCGCATCTCGACCGAAGGGCGGACGATGACGGCACGGGCGGATCTCCCTCTCGCGCAATTACAGTTTGAACGAAGAATCACGGTGCCGGAGGCTGATGGTATCGTCCGTGTCGAGGAGACAGTAGAGAATCTCTCCGCCGCGGACCGGCCGATAGCGTGGACGCAACATGTAACCATCGGACCGCCTTTTCTCCAGAAGGGATCCAGCCAGTTCCGGGCTTCCGCTACGCGGTCGCGCGTGCATGAGGAAGACCTGGAAGGGAGCCGGCTCAAACCCGGCGCCGACTTCGATTGGCCGATGGCGCCACGGAAGGACGAAGCCGCGTACGATTTGCAGACTTATACGGATGCGCCGGAATCGAGCGAGTTTACCACGCACCTGATGGACCCAACCCGGGAACACGCATTTTTCATGGCATGGTCGCCCGTTTCCCATGTGCTGTTCGGCTATCTATGGAAATGCGCAGACTTCCCCTGGCTTGGTATCTGGGAGGAGAACTACAGCAGGAAGCAGCCGCCATGGAGCGGAAAAACACTCACCCGCGGCTTGGAGTTCGGGGCTTCACCTATGGCGGAAACGCGGCGTGAAATGATAGACCGAAACAAGCTTTTCGGGGTTCCGGCATACCGCTGGCTGCCCTCCAAAGCGAAGCTGCGTGCCGGATACTGCATTTTCATTCTCACGCGCGACCGAATTCCCGAGCGGGTAAGCTGGAACGGCACAGACAGCGTAGAGTTCGAATAACGGCTGCTCCCCGCCGTCAGGAGGTGTGCGTATGCGACTCCTCTGTTGTTACAGCGAAATCGTTATCTTCCTCTGGCGCAATCTCGAGAGCGGCGCCGCCACCGGCCGCCTTTTCCTCTCTGCGCTGCAGCCGCTTTTCCATTTTTAGCTGCTGCCGTTCCTTCCGCTGTTGTTCCTTCTGGCGTTTCTTGAATGATTGTGGCCCACGACCAGCCATAACTCCTCCTGGATAAGATATACCGCCAGCCGCCTCGCGCGGCGGCCCGATTGGCGAAGCGTTCTGCCGCAACCTTCTTCCTTACCGCTCCAAACGGGATGAGTAGCGGGGGCGCGGCTGTATAACGCTCGTCAAATAATCAGGCGGGCAAGGACATCTTCAGTATAGCAGGGTCGCCTCCAGTGAGTTAAAAGGCCTATTTGGCTGCCACTTTGCACCAGCCGGAACATCCAAACGAAGTAATGGCATCGCCTCACACTCAAGAAATTTCGTACTCTATCCTGGACCTCGCCCCGGTGAGGGCCGGGGGTAGCATCGCCGAATCCTTCCGGAACATGCTGGATCTGGCGCGTCATGCCGAGATCTGGGGATATACGCGGTTCTGGTTGGCGGAGCACCACAATATGCCGGGCATTGCCAGCGCCGCAACCTCCGTGCTGATCGGCTATGTCGCCGGCCGGACCTCGACCCTGCGTGTGGGCTCCGGAGGAGTTATGCTCCCGAACCATGCGCCGCTTGTAATTGCGGAACAGTTCGGAACCCTCGAGACTCTCTATCCGGGACGCATCGATCTTGGCGTCGGCCGGGCGCCGGGTACGGATGGCCTGACCGCTAGAGCGCTGCGCCGTGGCTTGAATGGCGGTGAGGATGATTTTCCGAAGCAGGTAGCGGAACTGCTGGCATATCTTGCGCCGGCGGGTCCCGGCCAGAAGCTGCAGGCTGTGCCGGGCGCGGGGACGAACGTTCCCGTTTGGCTGTTGGGTTCGAGCACCTATAGCGCCCAATTGGCTGCCATGATGGGGTTGCCTTTTGGGTTTGCGAGCCACTTCGCGCCGGAATTGCTGTTTCAGGCTATTCAGATCTATCGTGAACGCTTCAAGCCGTCGCCGTTCCTGGAGAAGCCCTATGTGATGGCCGGCGTGCCTGTGGTTGCGGCAGATACGGATGCCGAGGCGAACCGCCTGGCAACCTCACCGGCCCTCCGGTTCCTGAAATTGCTGCGCAACGAATCGCTTTTTATCCCTCCGCCCGTGGCCTCGATGGATGGACTTTGGAGTGATCCGGAAAGGCAGATTGTGGAATCGAAGCTCCGGACCTCCGTTGTGGGTGGTCCGGAAACGGTCCGGCGCAAACTGGCAAGGTTTCTCGAGGACACGCAGGCCGATGAGCTCATCTTCACGTCCGACGTGTACGACCCTGCGGCACGTCTGCGATCTTTTGAAATCGCCGCGGCAGCGATGAAAGGCATTCGAGACGGCTGCGCTAAAATGAAATAAGGGCGATGGAGTTCGCCATAACCGCCTTTCGAGGGCTGATGACTCCTACAAACTTCCGTATAGGAGTCAACGTTTGCCTTTACAAACCATTTTGTGGATTTCGTTAGGGTCGATTGTGGGGGGCAACCTCCGGTACTTTGTTGCCCGTCTGACCGCTAAACTCATTCCCTCCGATTTTCCGTACGGCACGCTGCTGGTCAACGTCACCGGGAGCCTGATGCTCGGATTCTTCCTCGTCTGGACAACGGAGCGCGTGTTCGCCGATCCGCGGTGGCGATTGCTTATCGCCGTCGGGTTTTGCGGTGGGTATACGACGTATTCGGGCTTTGCGTACGAGACCTTTGCCCTGTTCGAGCAGGGCCAGTGGGCCTCGTCGGCGGTGAATCTGCTGCTGACCAACGTTCTCTGCATGTTTGCTGTTATTCTCGGTGCCATGCTGGCGCGAAGCTTATAGGAGCCGACTGATGAACACCGCTGTGCAAGTCACCATTTACCTCAACGAGTACGACCAGTGGCACCGGAAGCCGTTACACGCCGAGATCCTTCGAATGCTGCGCGAAGAAAACGTTGCCGGTGCCTGCGCTTTTCACTCCATCGCCGGCTTCAACGGCCGGAATAGCGTCCACACGACCAGCCTGGTGGAGACCGGAGGAAATGTGCCGGTCATAGTAATTTTCGTGGACATGGAGGAACATGTGAGCAGAGTCCTTCCACGACTGCGCGAAATGGCTCCGCACCGTCTCATCGTCCGCGAGAACGTCGTCATCGAGCAAGGCAACCTGGACTGAGCCGGCTAGCCGCGCAAGTACTTGTTGAAGAAATCGAGCGTTCGCTGCCAGGCCAGTTTTGCCGCGGCCTCGTCGTAACGGGGCGTGGTGTCGTTGTGGAAACCGTGATTCGTGCCCGCATAGAAGTGCGCGGTGTAGGTAGCGTGGTTCGCTTTCAGCGCCTCCTCATACGCGGGCCAGCCCGCGTTGACGCGAGTGTCGAGCGAGGCGTAGTGAAGCAGCAGCGGTGCCTTGATACCAGGCACCTCGTCCGCTTTGGGCTGCCCGCCATAGAATGGCACGGCCGCCGAAAGATCCGAGCCCAGGCGCACGGCGAGCATATTCGAGATCGCTCCACCAAAGCAGAATCCGACTACGCCGATTTTACCGGTGCAATCGGAACGGGACTTGAGCCAGTGTGCCGCGGCGATAAAATCTTCGCTCATTTTCGCGCGATCTACCTGGCGGAATAGCTGTCCGCCTTTCTCGTCGTCTCCGGGATAGCCTCCAACGCTGGTGAGCCCGTCGGGCGCGAAAGCGACGAAGTTCTCCGTGCCCAGGCGCCGCGCCACATCCTCGATGTAGGGATTGAGGCCACGATTCTCGTGAATCACGAGGACTCCGGGCAGCTTGCCAGCCTTGGCGGGACGAACCAGATAACCCCGAATCGACCCATTGCCTTTGGGGGAATCCACCGTTTCGTACGCAGTCCGGATGCGTGGGTCCTGCTTGGCGACCTGTTCAGCCCAGGCGTAGTTCGGGCGAAGGCTCTCCCAGATGGCGGCCGCTGTGAGACCACCCGAGGCGAACTTTTTCGCACCGTCGAGAAAACCGCGACGGTCAATATCCCCATGCACGTAGCGGTCAAAAAGATCCAACAGCTCCTGCGGAAAGTCTGAAGCCTTTTTTCGATTCATGTGAAGTGCCCCTTGTGGGCTGAGAATAGCACAAGAGCGGGCGTGCGGAGATACCCGCGTCTAAGGGCTTGTTGAAAAACGCAGAAAACCGCTTGCTGGCGCGCGCGGCTCGGTTTCAGAGCCGCGACCGCGAGGGAGCGGGACCTGCAATGCGTTCTTTCCACAAGCGTCTAAGGGCCTTTATCCCAGCAGGTCCAATGCGCCCTGGAGTTCACTGCGGGTGTGGAGATCTCCGGTGCGGGTAGTGACTTCGATGCCTTTCCGGTACATCGCGCGGGCGTCTTCTTCCCGGCCCATTTTTTCGTAGGTCTGGCCGGCATGGAAGTACGCCGCGGCGTAATCGGGATTCACGGCCAATAGTTTCCCGTACTCCTCTACGGCTTTTTCCAGGTCTCCGTTGCGTGTGTACTCCATCGCCAGACCATAGCGGGCGAAGGTGTCATTGGGGTTCTGCGACAGCAGATTCTGCAACGCTTCCAGACGGGATGTAGACATTGGCGATCCAGCTACCCATGTTAATATACCGCCATGGCTTGCCCGTTCTTCTACCCGGTTTCGAAGCTGGACTCGAGCCGCCGGAGGACCCTTCCGCGCCTCCCTCTCGGAGACGCGTATGAGGGCATTTGCCGCAGCCTGCCTCAGCGGGATCATGTCCCGGATGAGGCGGCGCTCCGGGAATTGTGTTCCTTCGGGTATGCGCGCGGAACCTGTTCGCGGCACCCTGCTGGAGAATGTCCCGATGCCGTCCGTATCAGTCCAATGCCGGGCGATGGTCCATTAATCAAATTGATATATGTGCTGGAGCGCGCTCATGCACCGCTCGAGCACGGAACGGCCGTCTATTCCGCGGCGGATAAACGTTGGATCGAGGCGCCGCAGAACGAAATCGTGCGCCGCCAGGCCGAGGTGTACGCGGAAGGCTTCGCTCAACGAAAATACGGCGTGTCCAATGTTCTGAAGGCCGCCTGCTGAATTTATCACACGAATGGATGAACCAATAGAAGGAAAGCCAGTGCGCGAATCCGTGTCCGAATGTTCGGAGATCGCACTTCCCAACGATGCCAACCCGCTTGGCCACCTGCTGGGCGGTAGGGTTATGCACCTGGTGGATCTTGCCGGAGCCATCGCCGCTATGCGCCACTCGCGGCTGGCGGTGGTTACCGCCGCCATCGACTACATGACCTTTCTGCATCCCATCCACATCGGACAGTTGATCACCCTGCGATCTTCCGTAAACCGGGTGTTCCGCACGTCAATGGAAGTCGGCGTAAAAGTGTTCGTCGAGGATCTGGGGACGGGTGAGGTGCGCCACACTTCTTCCGCATACCTCACGTTTGTGGCGATCGATGCGGCTGGACAACGGATTCGCGTCTGCCCGGTGATCCCCGAAACAGCCGAAGAAAAGAGGCGCTACGAGGAGGCAGGGCGCAGGCGGCAACACAGATTGGAACAGAGGGAACGAAGCAGAGTTTAGATGGCCCGGGCACCGCCGGCGATAGCGGCACAGAGATCGCCGGCGAGTTGCTCCGTTATTCGTTATCGGCCTTGTACATGTACTTGATGTTCGGCTTAAAGATCAGGAGATTGGGCTCTCCATCACGATTAATCTTCAAGCAACACTTGTCGTACCACTCTATGATGCCGTGGAGGGTTTCTCCGTCCTTAAGTACGAACACCATGGGAGTTTTGGCCTGCATCTGCTTGGTGTAGTAAAAATTCTCCGCATGGGTCTGCTCGGGAGGTACAGACTTCTTTTGACTTTGATTTGCACTGCGACGGGGGTTCATCTGATCCTTCATGCCATTCAATGAGGGACGTATCAATTTTCGGTTCGCTGCCTCCACGATACCACTCCTTGTATAAGTACAGTCTTTTGGTCCTGGAGCACGTTTCTGACTTCAGAGCCGACTCTTCAGGAAGGAATTAAACGTCCGACTATGGTTTATTCATACCATGCAAGCCGAGCGTTTATCAACCCGAACGGGCCTTTGCACGCAGGTCCACGACGAACGCATCGAGGGCAATGGTTTTCTGAATGTTGCGCCGGAGAAAGGCCGCGATTTCGTCGATCTTCCGTGTTGCGAGCGAGATCCAGTCGAAGGAAACCGACTGGGCGATAGGAGTGAGTTCTTTCTTCAGATCGATGTTGCGAAGGAGGGCGGCCGTTCCAGCGCCGCATTCGTTTAGTACCAGCAGGTCCTCAATCAGCAGATACAGAACTTTCAGATAGGCATCGAGCTTTTCCGACTTGCTTGCGCCGATCGTTTCGGAATGCCTGGCCCACAACGCGAAGGGCTCGCGCCCGGCCGCCACCTGAAGCAGCGCCAGCATGGCCGTCCGGCGCTTATCGTAGCTATCGAGATCGATGGAGACGGCCGCTCCCGGGCAGCCGCTCGCCAGCGCGATCCGCCTGTCTATGTGGTCTATGCCACGGTTTTGCAGGTAGACGAGCATCTGGTCCGGGCTGAGCGGCGGGAAGTGAAATGGGACCGCGCGGGACCGTATGGTCGGCAACAGGTCGTAAGGGTTGGAGGCGGTCAGTACCAGGACCAGATAGTCCGGTGGTTCCTCCAGAATCTTAAGCAGCGAATTGGCGGCTTGCTCGTTGGCGCGGTCGATCTGGTCCACGAGAAACACGCGCCGCTTGCCCTTGAGAGGACCGTATTGTGCGCGCTCTTTGAGCAGGCGCATCTGCTGAATGGAGATCTGCCGGAGCGGACCATCGGGCGGAAACGTCAGAAAGTCCGGGTGGGTGCCGAATACCAGCGGGTCCTGAACACGCTTTTCCGAAGTCCAACGCTCCCGCTCGGCAACGTAGGCGGCGTTTTCGGGACGGCTCAGGTCGTCCTTCTCTATCTTTCCCGGATCTCCGAGAAGGCGGGCGGCGAATCGGCGCGCCAGCGTCGCCTTGCCAACTCCTTCCGCTCCGGAAAAGAGCATGGTTTGCGGAATCCGGTTTTCGCGAATCATGAGGTCGAGCGCCGCGGTCACCGCCTCATGACCATAAAAATCGTCAAACATAAGCGCTTATGCTTATATTGGCAAATCGCGACGGGAGCGCGAGTCCTTTCGTCAAGCTATCCTATGTCTTTATGAAGTTAGGGGTAGACTTCGGCACCACTCGCGTCGTTGTGGCTGCGGCGGACAGAGGCAACTATCCAATCGTAGGCTTCGAAGCGCCCGATGGGGCTATACACGAATGGTTTCCACCCCTGGTTGCGGTGCGAGGGTCGCAGCGTCTCTACGGGTGGACTGCGTGGCGGGCGCAGGAGTACCCCGGCTGGACCATCGTCCGTTCGCTCAAGCGCTATCTGGACCAGGGCGGACCGCAGACCGAGGTTCACATCGCGGACCAAACGGTCTTATTGGGCCAGTTGCTTTCCGAACTGATGCAGGCGCTCAAATCGGCGCTGGTGGATCGTTCGACGGCCAACCTGAGAACAGGTGAACAGGTGGAAGTCATGCTGGGCGTGCCGGCAAACGCCAACACGAATCAGCGGTTTCTCACTTCCGAAGCGTTCCGCTGTGCGGACTTTTCCGTTGCCGGAATGCTGAACGAGCCTTCCGCCGCGAGTATCGAGTTCAGTCATAAGCGAGGCGGCACGAACTCGCGGATCCTGGTGTACGATCTCGGCGGCGGCACGTTCGATGCGTCCCTGGTGGAATGCAACGGAGGCAGTCACACGGTTGTCGCCTCGGAGGGTATCACGACACTGGGCGGCGACGACTTTGATACAATTCTGGCCGAACTTGCCCTCGAATCGGCAGGGGTGGAGCAGGAAGAACGCGACGGCATGACACAAGCGGAGTGGTTCCGCCTTCAGGATGAATGCCGGGATAGGAAAGAGGCGCTACATCCGAATACGCGGCGGATTATCGTGGACCTGGAACGCGTGCGGCAGGAGTGGGCGCCGGTGACAATTCTGGCCGCGGATTTTTACGCAGCTTGCCGTCCGCTGGTGGAGGAGACCATCCACGCCACCGAAGACCTCCTGGCGCGGCACGCCGCCGGGAAAGAAATCGACGCCTTGTATGTCACCGGCGGAGGGAGCGAATTGCCGCTTGTCTCGCGCGCCTTGCGGGAACGGTTCGGGCGCCGTGTACGGCGCTCGGCGCACACTCGGTCCGCGACGGCTATCGGACTGGCAATACAGGCGGCGGACACCGAAGGTTACGCGCTCAAGGACCGCTTCACCAGGTATTTCGGCGTCTGGCGCGAAAGCGAAGACGGGCGGTCTATCGTGTTCGATCCGCTGTTCGACAAGGGCACCGGACTACCGGGACCAGGTGAGCCGCCGCTGGAGCGCACACGTGTGTACACGCCCGTGCACAACGTGGGACACTTCCGCTACATCGAAGCGAGCCACTGCGACGAATCCGGCAACCCGCAAGGCGACATCACGGAATGGGACGAAATTGTTTTTCCCTTCGACCGGGCACTGCAAGAGCTTCCCGACCTTTCGCGAGTGGACGTAGAGCGCCGGACAGCGGGTGGGGGCGAGATCCGGGAGTTGTATCGTTGCGATAGTGCCGGGTCGGTATGGGTGGAAATATCGGACCTGGCGACGGGACACCAGCGGACCTTCCGGCTGGGGCGCTGGCTCCGGTCCGACGCCCCCGTTAAGCCGGGACGCAAGAAGAAATCAGCCAAAGGGTAGGAACGAGCCGATGTCAAAGAAAAGGGATGGCGTAGCGAGAAGGCAGCTCCTGCAGGTGGGAGCCGGCGGTCTGGCCGCGGCGCCTATGATTGTCCCCGCATCCGCATTGGGATTGGGCCAGGCTGTTGCGCCGAGCGATCGCGTGACCGTGGGCGGCCTGGGTATCGGCGGGCGGGGAGCGAGCGTGCTGCGCTCGTTTCTGGCGCAGCCCGATGTACAGTTTCGCGCGATCTGCGATGTCCGGAATGAACGGCGCGAGGCGATCAAAAGCATGGCCGACCAGCAGTATGGGAACCACGACTGCGCGATGTACAGCGATCAGGAAGAACTGTGGGCCCGTAAAGACATCGACGCGCTCCTCATCGCAACCGGGGACCGCTGGCACGCGCCGCTGTCCATATTGGCGGCGAAAGCCGGCAAGGATGTTTATTGCGAGAAGCCCTGTTCGATGACTATCGCCGAGAGCCGGGCGCTCGCGGACACCTATCAGCGGCTGGGCCGGATTTACCAGGCCGGGACACAGCGGCGGAACGGTGCGAATTTCATCAAGGCTTATGACCTGGCGCGGAGCGGTAAGTTGGGCAAACTGACCGCGCTTCACGCGGAGGCAGGCCCCGGCGACCGGTGGGCTCCGCTGACGAGCCATGCCTGGCTGCCCGCGGAACCGGAGCCGTCGAAACAGGTGGTGGATTGGGACCGCTGGCTCGGTCCGGCTCCGTGGCGTCCGTTCAACTCGCAATATATCCGGGGGCGCTGGCGCGGCTACTTCGATTTCCACGGAGGAGGAATTCTGGAATGGGGCTCCCACACCGTGGACCTGTGCCAGTGGGTGGGCGATCTGGACGACACGACGCCGGTGGAATTCGAGCCGCACGGAATGGGGGCGGACACGCCGTATACCATCTACGGCCGTTACGCGAATGGGCTAAAGCTGGTGCTCCGGGACAAAGGCTTCCTGGGTTTGGGAACCTGCCACATCCGCTTCGAAGGCGATGCCGGATGGGTAGAGACCGCCGATGGAGGCAAGATCGAAGTATCGGCGAATTTGCGTGGCGAGGACCTGGCGGTATCGCCGCAGGAAGCTGGACGAGCCACCGCCAACCATGTGCGGGATTTCGTCAACTGCGTCAAGTCCAGGAAGCAGCCGAAGTCGAATGCTCTGGCGGCGGCGCAGGCGCACATTGCGAGCCACGCGTCCTACATCGCTTTCCAGCTTGGCCGGAAATTGAACTTCGACCCGGCGACGGATACCTTCACGGGCGGGGGCAGTGAGGAAGCGAACCGGATGCGTTCCCGCGCCATGCGGGAACCGTGGCGGATTTGAGGACGAGGGCCGTTATGTCGAGACGCAATTTTCTGACGGGACAAAGCATGATGGCAAGCGCGGCGGCGCAGGGCACAGCGCCTCAGCAGCCCGCCGCGGCGAAACCAAAGCCGGAGCAACCACCCGTGATTCCTCCAATGGTGGATAGCAAGTATGGAACCGCGGAGCAGATCATGTCCTTACCGGCCGCGCGGCTGATTGCGATTCTGACCGATCGGGACGGATCGGAGTATGCGAAGGCCAAAGCCTGCCAGCGTCTGGCCGTCATCGGAGGCCCGCAAGCTGTGCCCGCACTGGCGGCGTTGCTGAGCGATCCGAAACTTTCTCACTACGCGCGCTTCGGTCTGGAGCCGAACCCCGATCCATCGGCGGGAGCGGCTTTGCTTGGAGCGCTGGACCGGGTACAGGGCAGTCTGTTGGTAGGAATCGTCAACTCCATCGGAAACCGCAAGGACAAAAGGGCGATCGCTGCATTGGGGAAGCTGCGGTCCCACACCGATTTGGAAGTAGCCAGGGCCGCTGATGCAGCTTTGGCGAAAATCCGGCCGGGGCTGTAGCGCGCGCACGATCACCGGCGTTCAACGCTGATATAGGGAGGGCTTCATGCCATCGCAACTCTCGCGCCGCGAACTGCTGCGAGTTGCCGGCGGTGCCGGGTTTTTCGCGTTCGCGGACCTGGCGCCGGCTGCCGGAACACCGCCTGGAGTCCTGACGTTCCGCCACATCCATCTGGACTTTCACACCTCGCCGGCGGTGACCGGAGTGGGTTCGGAGTTCAAGGCCGAAGAGTTTGCGCGAATCCTGAAAGAAGCCGCTGTCAACTCCATTACGATTTTTGGAAAGTGCCATCACGGCATGTCGTACTACCCGACGAAAGTGGGTACGCGGCATCCCGAGCTGAAAGTCGACCTGGTAGGGGAGATGATCGAGGCGTGCCACCGCCAGGGCATTCGCGTTCCGGTCTACATCAGCACGATGTACGACCAGCATATCTGGCGCCGGCATGCGGACTGGCGTGTGTATGACGAAGAAGGCAAACCGTTCGGGCTGCGGGGTCCGGCGGGTCCGTTGAAAGCGGAGCTAGGCCGTGTGTGCGTGAACACGCCGTACATGGATTACGTCCTGGCTCAAGCCGAAGAGGTGTTAACGAACTACGAAGCGGACGGGCTGTTCTACGACAATTTCGCCTATCCGGCGTTTGGCTGCCTGGGACCGTCCTGCATGGCCGAACGCGAAAAACTGGGGCTCGAATCGGCTCGCCTGGAAGACCGGCAGAAGCATGCGGGCATGGTCACGGAGCGCTCCATTGCGAGGTTTGCGGCCACGGTCCGCGCGCGCAAGCCGAA
>DASTMK010000511.1:0-3329 GCA_035714225.1 Bryobacteraceae bacterium
GGAACCTCTGCCGCCGGTGGACTACCTCATTATGGAAAGCACCTACGGAGACCGGCTGCATAAGGAGAATCTCGCGGTTTCTGCCAAGCTCGCGGACATCGTCAATCGCACCTGCGCGCGCGGCGGCAAGATCGTCGCTCCGGCATTTGCGGTGGGACGGACACAGCAGCTCGTTCTGCTGCTGCACGAACTGATCAACGCCGGCAGTATTCCGGCGATCCCGATGTTTGTGGATAGTCCGCTTGCAGTGAACGTGACGGAGGTGTTCCGCCAGCATCCCGAATGTTACGACGATCACGCGCGCACGTACCTGATGAATGGCGAGGACCCGTTCGGATTCCACCGCTTGCGTTATATCCGCGACGTTGCGGAGTCCAAGGCGTTGAATGACCTGCACGGGCCGTTCCTCATCATCTCCGCGTCGGGCATGTGTGAAGGGGGGCGCATTCTGCACCACCTGCGTAATAACATCGCGGACCCACGAAATACGGTACTGATTACCGGCTACATGGCGGAGAATACGCTCGGCCGCAAAATCGTGGAGAAGTGGCCGGAGGTGCCCATCTTTGGCGAACCCATCCGGCTGCGCGCCGAAGTGGCGAAGTTGAATGAGTTGAGCGCCCATGCCGATCAGCGCGAGTTGCTTCATTGGATGAAGCCGATGGCGGGTTCCCTGAAGAAAGTGTTTCTGGTGCACGGCGAGCCGCTTCAATCGTCCGCTCTAGCCAGAATCATTCAGCAGGAATTCAACATCGAGGTTGTAGTGCCCCGGCGGGAGGACGTTTTTCAACTGTAACGGCGTCTGGGTACCGGTACAGGGTCCATCTCCGGATGGGACGTTTGGGCTTTCCGGTTCATCGATCGCTCGCGCCGACCGACGTAGTATGGATGCGGATGAAATCGGATCTCATTCATCTTGCGCCGAATCTCGCCTACTCGTTCGCAATTTATTGCTATTTACAGGGACTTGATCTGCTAACCACCCTGGCCCTACTCTTGCATGGATATCCCGAAGGCAACCCGGTAGTCCGCTTTGCTCTCGAGTATGCCCCTTCCCCGCTATGGGGATTGGCCGCAGTGAAGTTGATAGCGATGCTGATCGGCGTTTACTGCTGGATTGCCGGGCGCGCCAGCGCACTGCGCAAAGCGAACATCCTGTTTGCCGCCGCCGTCGCCTGGAACACGTTTGTCGTTCTTCTGGCCGCGGTGCGATTGCCCACGAGTGCCGGCTAGTAACTCGTGGTAAAGACCACTCCGTTACCGTCGTGGCTCTGTGGCACAAACCAAGCCTGTTCGTGCCGCCTGCTGTGAATCGGTTACTAAACCTCGGCGACATTCGGCAGTTGTATCGCTCTGCAAGTTCGAAAGCACTTTCGCGCATAGGGGATTTCTCGCTCATGTAGGTTGCTTCCGAGTTGCCGACAATCCTCTCGGAATGCTCAGGTCATCGCCCGCTTGGCAGTTTGGCGTGATACGTCAAAGTGGGCTCTTCTCAGTTGTTATATGGGGCGCCCCATATCAAAGACGATTTCCTTCGAAATCTTGCCTTCTCGCATCTCAAAGATGTGAACCAGACGCATTTCAATCTTCTGCCCGGCGGAGAAGTGCGGCCAGACACCATCGCGCACCACCTCGAAGGTCACGAGACTATCATCCACGACACGATCTTCTGTGGCGAATCGTTGGAGGAATTGAAACTGTATATCCTTCATCGTGGTCCAAAGCTCACGATAGAACTTGGCTACAGCCTGCTTTCCTGAAAAAAGCCGATCGAGGCCATTGAGAGCAGCAGCTTCGAAAACAATGTCATCTGTATAGAGCTCAAGCGCTGCTTCGACATCATTCTCTGCTTCGCTATGAAAATGACCATCTACACACGCCAGGTTCTGGGCCACCCGATCTTGCACTTTCGCGCGAGCGGGGGCACCCGATGGTTGTGGCATCCCTCACCCTCCTTCTTAGGCAATGGCAGTAGTATAGGGGAAAGCGGCATTCGACGCAAGAAACGTGCGGCGTTTGTACGTTCTTAGCTGTCAACCAGCAGGTCCATGGCCTGATCGATGGATCTCGCCTGACGCGCGGCATTAACAAACTCAGCATAGGCCGTTTTGTTCACCGTGGCGAAAATAATGTCGAGGATGGTGGCCCGCACGCTGCGCTGTACGGCGGCCGGACTTATCAGCCGGACAGCAAAACGATGCATCGCCACTCCTCCTGTTCGAGCAGGTCTGAAACGGAAATTGAGTGGATCGCGGCTTGCACCGTTCTCACATCCCGCTCTGTGAAGCCGGAAAGAATCAGCCTACCGCTGCATACGCGCTCCAGGTCCGCCATCAACGCCAGCAACGATTGTGCATTGAGGTTGGCGGCCACCGTTTCGAAGGCCCCGGTCCTCACCGATCGTACCGATCCGCAAAACAAGGAGACATCCGTCTTCTGCTTGAGGTTGCGGCGCGCGATCCGCGCGGCTTCGTAGTAGATATCGCAAGCGGTCACGCGGCCCGCTCCGAGCAACAGGGCGGCTTCACTGAGGATTCCGGATCCCGTGCCCACATCCAGAAAAGAGGAGCCCGCGACCAGGTGGCGTTCCATGGCGCAAAGCGCCAATTGTGTGGCTGCATGATACCCCGTACCGCATGCCAGGCCCGGATGCACGGTCAGCCGGACTCTTCCGGCAGGAGCGGCATCCTCACGCCACTCCGGCACCAGGTAGAATCGTTCGCCAACCGGCAGCGGTTCCCACATGGCACGTGATACTTCCACCCAATCGGTGGAGACAGCCTGTTTCCAGCGCGGATGGTACGGCGCGAAGGGCGACAGGTCGAACTCTTTATCGAAGAACGCTTCCAGTTCCCAGCGTCCTCCAGGAAACTCATGTTCGGTGATGCCGGCCGTCCCGGCTTCCCACAGCATGGCGGTGAGCAGGTCCTTCGCGGCATCGCCGCATTCCAGCCGTAATGAAAACATCGTTCCGCGCTCAACCCTGCACGCGGGTGGTTTTGCCCGCCCAGTACTTTTCTTTCAGCAAGAGCTTGCGCACTTTCCCGGTACCGCTTTTCGGAAGAGGCTCCGTGGAGAATTCAATCACCTTTGGCAACTTGAATCGGGCAATGCGTTTCTCCAGGAATGCCAGCAGGGCTTCGATGGTCAATCCGGATCCGGATCGTGTTACCACGATAGCCGCGGGCACTTCTCCCCATCGCTCGTCCGGCGCCGCCACGACAGCACATTCGAGAACGTCCGGATGCGCCGTCACCGCCTTCTCGATTTCGATAGAGGAAATATTCTCGCCGCCACTGATGATGATTTCTTTCTTGCGGTCTACGATC
>DASTMK010000512.1:0-11717 GCA_035714225.1 Bryobacteraceae bacterium
GAACAGCCTGTCTTCGACACGGCGCACTCGACGTGCTCGAACTGAATCGTGGTGTGATTGATGTGGAACTTCGCCGCCAGCACGTTGTTGATGGACTGTAGAGTCCGGTCGCTCTCGGAAGGCGGCAAATCTGCAATCACAACGTGGCTGCTCAGGGCGTGCGCGGAGGAACCCAGGCTCCAGATATGGAGGTCATGGACGTCGAGTACCCCATCCACCTGTTTCATGGCCGAGGCCACCGCACTCAGTTCGACGCCTCTGGGAAGGCCTTCGAGCAGGATATTCATGGACTCCTTGAAAACGTCCCACGCACTCCAGATGATAAGGCCGCCAATCAGAATAGACAGGATCGGATCGATCTGGAGCCATCCGGTGTAACGAATCGCCACGGCTCCAATGATGATGGCGACGGAGCCGAGGGCGTCGCCCAGCATGTGAAGGAATGCTGCCCGGATATTGAGGTCGTGCTCCTTCTCCGCGCGCATCCAGTGCATGATCAGGAGATTAAGAACCAGTCCGGTCGCAGCCACCACGATCATGGTGAACTCGCCGACCGGTTCCGGATTCATCAGCCGCTGATAGCTCTCGTAGAAGATGTAGGCCGACAGCAGTACCAGCGTGCCCGCATTGACGAATGCGGCCAGCACTCCGGCGCGATGGTAGCCCCAGGTTTTGGTGCTGTCTGCCGGTTTGCTTTGCAGGTAGTGTCCGAAGGCGGCGATGCCCAGAGCCAGGGCGTCGGTGATGTTATGACCGGCGTCCGCGATCAGCGCAAGGCTGCGCGCGGCCACGCCGGCGAAGATCTCAACCACCACATAAACCGTGGTGAGGACGAGCGACCATTTCAGGTAACGCCCGGTGGAACTGGAATGTTGATGGTGTGTGTGGGAGTGCAAAATCCCCCTCAAATCCCAGTCTAGCAGCGGTGTCACAAAGGTTTCAGACCCGCCACGGCGTGCGAATGCCTGGCCGGCAAGCTTCTCGCGTGGAAGTTCTTCGTTGACACCGATGCCAACGTGAAATGGTGGACATTAGCGGTGATGATCGCATGCGCCCCGCAGAGGACGGCCGCGGCCAGGACTGCGTTTCTCACACAAAATGAGCCCCGGGGCGATCACGCAAATGAGCAATACCATATCAGGTATACTTAAGTTGAATGGCTTGGACGGTTGAGACGCTAAACGAGGCTGTCGACGCCGAGTTAGCAGATCTCCCCGCTGACATGCGTGCTCGGTTAATGCGTATTGCCGAACTGATCGAGGCTGTGGGTCTCCCCAATGTCAGAGAGCCCCACGTCAAGCACATTCGCGGAACAATCTGGGAGATTCGTCTCACCGGGAAGACCGGGATCGCCCGCGCGCTGTACATGACGGTTAAGGGTCAGCGCGTCGTAATACTGCGCGTCTTCATGAAAAGAACGCAGAAGATTCCCAGCCATGAAATCGACCTGGCTCTTCAGCGAGCCAAGGAGTTGGAAAGATGACGAAGCTCAAGGACCTGCACCGGCGATGGAGCAAAGACCGGGATTACAAAGCCGAGTACGATGCGCTGGACGAGGAATTCCAAATCGCCCGTGCTCTTATCGAAGCTCGCACGCGAGCCGGTCTGTCGCAAACGGAACTTGCACGCCGAATGAAAACGTCACAGTCCTATGTGGCTCGCATCGAAGGCGGCAAAGTACGTCCTTCGACGGACGCACTCCAACGCTTCGCGCAGGCGACGGGTACGCGTCTCCGAATCCTGTTTGAGCCCGGGACGGTCCGGTAATCGCGACGATTCCGGCTTTACCGGGCGGTTTTCTGTGGTGCGGGCGGCCAGACCGTTTCCACACCATACGGCTCGACGTGCACCAGCACGTCCGCGACCCAATCGAGTTGTTCCTTGATGCGGACGCGGACCTCTGTGGCAATCTCGTGCGATTCGCGGACCGACAGCGCCGGGTCCACCTCCAGGTGCAAATCAACGTGATACTGGAACCCTGTTTTCCGGGCGAAGCACTTCTCGATAGCAAGCGCTCCCGGAACCGATTGGGCGACCTCACGAATGCTCTTCATCGTCTCCTCGTCCGGCATCGTGTCCAGCAGTTGCATGGATGTATCCCGCACGACGCGCAGACCGAGAAAAATCACAATCAATCCAACCAGGAATCCGCCATAATGATCGGCCGCGAGGAAGCGCGATGGATCGTACAGCGTCAGACCCAGGGCGACCAGCGCGACCGAGCCCGACAGAATATCGACGCTGTCGTTGGCGGCATCCGCCCGCAGGGCCTCGCTGTGGATCTTGCGCGCGTAGTGGAACTTCACGACGGAAAGAATCGTCTTCGCGGCGATGGAAGCGAGCAAAGGCCAGATGGCGTACAGGGCCGGCGCGGGATGCGTTTCATCGACTTTCATCAGCGAGCGGAACGAGATCGCGACCCCCGTGACTGCCAGGATCATGCCCACGCCAAGACCCGTCAACGTCTCGAACCTGCCGTGCCCGTAGGGATGATTCTCGTCCGGCGGCTTCGCGGCAAGCGTGATTCCGAAAAGCACGATGCCCGACGCCACTACATCCGCCGCGGATTCGATTCCATCGGCGAAAACCGAGGTGGAGTTCGCCATCAGGCCGATGATGATTTTCGCGGCGGCCAGGCAGCCGCTGACGAACATGCCCAGCAGGGCGACACGGCGCCCGGTGCGATGGCGGCTGGTCACAATTGCAGGATAGCGCGGCAACGAACGTTTACGAGCCGGCTCTCCGATGTACAACCTTGCCGCCCACAACGGTGATTGCCGCTTCGATATCCTTTATCTCGTCTTCGGGACAAGTGAAGTAATCCTTCGTGGTGACCACGAAATCGGCAAGCATGCCCGGTTGGATGGAGCCCTTATCCTTCTCGTCGAAACCCATATAGGCTCCGTTGACCGTCCACATATTCAACGCCTCCTGACGAGTGATGGTTTGCTCCGGGTTCAACACGGTTCCGTCCACCGTCTTGCGCGTAATGGCCATCCACATTCCGAAGAAGGGGTGATAGGGGTTGATTGCGTCCCGGGCGTCGAAACGGATCATGTGATCCGATCCGCCGCCTACCATCAATCCTCCATCGATGATGGAGCGCAGCGGGATGAAATGCTTCATACGCTCGGGACCGAAGACGTCCTTGATGGCGGGACCGTCGAGATGAAGCCATGCGGGCTGGCAATCGAACGCCACGCCCAGCTTCTTCGCCCGGGCTATCGCCTGTTCGTTGGGGAAGTTGACGTGCGTTATGGTGAACCGCCGTCCTTTGATCGGCTTTTCACGATCGGCGGCCTCATAGGCATCCAGCAGAAGATCGGTAGCCCCGCCTCCGGTGGTGTGAGAGGTCATCTGCCATCCCAGTTCATTCGCCACGCGCGCCATCTCAAACAGGTTCTCCTTCGGCACGGCCAGCACGCCGCGATAGTCGTCCTCAACGTACCCATATATCTGCGTGTTGCTCCCATAAGGCTCGCGCAGGAACGCCGTTCCGATCAGAATTCCGCCATCCACAATCGTTTTGATCGGGCCGACGCGAAGCCACTCGTCTCCAAAGCCCGTCACGAAGGGGATCTGCTGCATGTCCCGGCGAACCTGTTCCGGCGTGCCGCGCGCTCCAATGGTGTAAGTAACGGTGGTGCGCACCGTGAGCTCGCCTTTTCGCTGGAGTTCCTGGTACGCGCGAAAACCATCCGGCCCCTGTCCGCGATCGAACGTGCTGGTGATGCCGACGGCGTTATAGGCCTTCTGCATTTCGCGAATCGCCCACAAACGATCCGCATGCGATGGCGCACGAGTCGCCCGCAGTTTTCCCAGCAGGTCGGACGCGCCCAGCACCAGGCCGGTCGGTTCGCCCTTCGCGTCTTTGATAATCTTGCCGTTCGAGGGTTGCGGCGTATCGCGAGTGATGCCGAGTTTCTTCAGTAGTGCCGAATTCAGCACCGACGCGTAGCCGTTATCGGCCATCGCCAGCCGGCCGGGCGCCGCCGCGTCCAGTTCGTAACGGTCCGGATAACGCCGTTCCTTCAACCGCGTGGAGTATACTTTCGGGACGAAAATGAGTTTATCGGCGGCAACCGTGGCAGCTTGCGTTCGAATGTACTCCTGAATTTCGGGAATGGAGTGCATCACCGGCACGGGGCCGTCCTTTTCCGCAAGAGCGGCACTAATCGGATGAGTGTGTGTCTCGATGATGCCGGGCAGAACCGGCGCTCCCTTTAAGTCAACCTTCTTCGTGTCGGCACCGGCGGTTTTCAGCACATCCTCGTTCGATCCGACAGCCAGAAACCGGCCGCCGCGGACCGCCACCGCCTCCGCACGCGGTTTCGCCTCCCACAGCGTGGCTATACGGCCATTGAAGTAGATGACATCGGCCGTTTGCGCCGTGAGGCTGGCCGCGAGAAAAAGACCGAGAGCGAAAGAATGGGACACCATACTCGTATCTTAGACGGTATGGCCGCCCCGTGCGCCGTTTACGTTACCGGCTGGTCCATCGCAGACGCGCCGGAGGAGCGACGCCGGAGGCAGGAGTGCGGATATCGGAGGCGCTGGTTGCGGACCGGCGAATTTCCTGGTGTTTATGACGCCAGTGCAGCCAGGCGAGGCTGACGACCCGGATCACTTCCGGCTGTTCGAACGGTTTGGCCAGCACGTCGTAGCCGCCCTCGTTCAGAACCTCCGCCCAAAGCTGGTCGTCCGCGTTGAGGGATGTCACGATTACCAGCGGTGGATCGGGAATCAGGTCCACCCGTGCGCGCAGGTCCTTCCAGGAGCCGTCCGCAAGACGCGCCTCGGTGATAATAACGGCCACGGGTTCCCGTCGAAGCAGAGCGCCGGCCTCCCGGCAATTCCGAGCGGTGTGAATCTGCCACTTCCATGAACGGAAGGTCCGCTGGAAAAACCTTACATCTTCCGAATTCTCGGTCACCAGCAGTGCGGCAGAAGGTTCTGTGTCGGCGCGGATGTTGGAATCTGCCGCGTTACCCATTTCCGGCCACCTCCTTTTGATACTGCTGTTAACATGGTCGCCTTACGCAACCAATGTGTCAAGAGGCTAGAATGACTGGGAAACCTACCTTGTCGCTTGAACCGCAAATGAAGAGATTACTTCCTGTCTTGCTGATGTTGGCCGGCGCAACGGCGGCACCCGGGCCCGGTGAGGGCCGCGATTTATCCCGAACCGGATATCGCGGCTGGGCTGTGTATGGAGGCGGACCGGAGAGCATCCGTTATTCGACACTCGACCAGGTGAATCGCGATAACGTTCACCGGCTTCAACGCGCCTGGACGTTCGATACCGGCGATGCCTTCAAGGGCTCCGAGATGCAATGTAATCCAATTGTCGCCGACGGTGTCCTGTATGCCACCAGCCCCAAGCTCCGCGTATTGGCGCTCGATGCGGCCAGCGGCAAACTGTTATGGAGCTTCGACCCCAACGAGGGCCGGGAGGTTACAAACAAGTCACGCAACCGCGGTGTGACGTATTGGGCGGATGGCGGGGACCGGCGGATTTTCGTCGTCCACAGGCATTTCCTATACGCCCTCAACGCACGGACCGGCAAACCAGTCCTTTCGTTCGGAGCAGAGGGGCGGGTGGATCTGCGGCGCAATCTCGGACGGGAAGCGCCAGGGACAAGCATGTCGGCCAGCACGCCGGGAATCGTCTACAAAGACCTGATCATCTTCGGGAGCCTGCTCAGCGAGGGATTACCGGCCGCGCCGGGTGATATCCGTGCCTTCGATGTTCGAAGCGGCAAGCTGCGCTGGCGCTTTCACACCATTCCCCATCCTGGTGAATTCGGATACGACACGTGGCCCAAGGAGGCATGGAAGTACATTGGCGGCGCCAATAGCTGGGCCGGCATGAGCCTGGACGAGAAACGCGGCCTTGTGTTCGTGCCCACCGGCTCGGCGGCATTCGACTTCTACGGCTCGAATCGCGTGGGAGACAACCTGTTCGCGAACTCGCTCATTGCTCTACGGGCCGATACCGGCGAGCGTGTGTGGCACTTCCAGATGGTGAAGCACGATGTGTGGGATCGCGACCTGCCATCGCCTCCCAGCCTGGTGCAGGTCCGGCGCGGCGATCGCCTGATCGACGCGGTGGCACAAACCACCAAGTCCGGGCACGTATTCGTGTTCGAACGGGAAACCGGTGAACCGCTGTTTCCCATCGAGTATCGTGAGTTCCCCGGCTCGGACGTTGAGGGCGAGGTTCTGGCGAAAACACAGCCCATTCCGCTGAAACCGCCGGCGTTTGCACGCCAGATCTTCACCAGGGACATGGTGACGCGGCGGACACCGGAAGCGCGGAAAGCGGTGCTGGATCAGCTTCAAAAGGTGAAGAGCGCTGGCCAGTTCATCCCACCTGGTAAAGAGGGCACTGTAATTTTTCCGGGCTTCGACGGCGCAGCGGAATGGGGCGGGTCTGCTTTCGATCCCGATACGGGTCTTCTCTATGTGAATTCCAACGAAATGCCGTGGATCTTGAGGTTGGTGGAACGGCCTCCTTCAAAGGGAACCGTCAGTGGACGCAAGCTGTACATAAGCAATTGCGCAAGCTGCCACCGCGCGGACCTTCGCGGCACGCCTCCGGAGTTTCCCGGACTTGTGAACATCGGCGATAAATACACCGATTCCGATCTCAGCGCACTGATCCGCACGGGCATCGGGCGCATGCCAGGATTTGCGCACCTGAAGAACGACGGCATACGGGCCATTACCCGCTATCTGGCTCACGGGGAAGATGTGGCCGTGACAGCGGAAAGCGAGGCGGCATCGCCGATTTATTTGAAGTACACGCACGATGGGTATAACAAGTTTCTGGACCCGGATGGCTACCCGGCCGTCGAGCCCCCCTGGGGAACTCTGAATGCAATCAATCTGAACACCGGCGAGATCACATGGAAAATTCCGCTTGGAGAATTTCCGGAGCTTGCCGCAAAGGGCCTGCGCAATACCGGAACGGAGAATTATGGAGGTCCTGTCGTAACCGTCGGAGGCTTGCTTTTCATCGGCGCCACCAACCATGACCGCAAATTTCGCGCGTTTGATAAGGCGACGGGCAAGCTGCTTTGGGAAACCACTCTGCCCGCCAGCGGCAACGCAACACCGGCAGTTTATGAAGTGGCCGGAAAGCAATACATCGTGATCGGTGCGGGAGGTGGCAAGTCCGGCGCACCTTCCGGCGGTACCTACGTAGCCTTCGCACTACCGGACAAAGCAGCCCCGGCCAAGTAGGTGGTGTGCTGCAAGCGGCACCGGGTACGGTATAAATTAGGACAAACCTATGCCAAAGTCCACCCGGAGGCGCTTCGTCGCCCAAAGCGGGACCGCGTTGGCGGCTCGCAACGCACTACTTGCCGCACCGGCCGCGGCTGCCGCGCAAGCTCCGCCGCAGCGCCGCCTGCTCAGTTCGCGCTTCCCGCTCGAAAAAGTTGCCTCTGCATTGGTGCCGCGCAACCAGTGGCATCCGTTTCCCACCGCAGCGGACCGCACCGGATGGCAGTCGATTCCTTCAGACGTCCGGACTGCGCTGCTGGCCGACGGCGAAGAGCATCTCGGAACCGGTTGGCCTGCCCTGCCCGCAACTCTGTTCCTCGAATTTGCGCGCAACGGCAACCGTTCGAACTATGAGGGTGTTCGGAACCGGCGGCGTGGGAACCTGCGGAAACTGGTGATCGCGGAATGCGTGCATGGAGACGGGAGGTTCCTCGACGACATCGTCAATGGTCTCTGGACCACCTGCGAAGAGACCTGGTGGGGCGTACCGGCGCACATGGGCATGCAGAAGGCGGGCCGCGGACTGCCGGACGTTGGTGAGCCCGTGGTCGACCTGTTCGCCGCGGAGACCGCCAGCCTGCTCGCCTGGACCGAATACCTGCTGGGTCCGCAACTGGAAAAGATTTCACCGCTGTTGCGCGAGCGGATCTACAGCGAAGTCGACCGGCGCATCCTGAAGCCGAATTTCGACCGCATCGATTTCTGGTGGATGGGTCTCGATCCGAAGCTCTCCCGATCCGTCAACAACTGGAATCCGTGGATCAATTCCAACTGGCTTACGAGTGTGCTGCTGCTGGAACGGGATGAAGCACGCCGCGGCCGCTCGGTACACAAGATTCTGTTGAGCCTCGACCGGTTTCTCGATTCCTACCACGAAGACGGCGGTTGCGACGAAGGGCCCGGGTACTGGTTCCGCGCGGGCGCCTCGCTGTTCGATTGCCTGGATCTGCTGGATTCGGCCAGCCGCGGAGCCATCAACGTCTACGATCAGCCTCTGATCCGTGAAATCGGCCGCTACATTTATCGCGCTCACATTTTCGATAACTATTTCCTGAACTTCGCGGACGCTCCCGCCAAGGTCAACATCGCGGGAGACCTGGTATATCGATACGGGAAGCGAATCGAAGATGAGAAGATGCAGGGACTCGGAGCGTTTGGCGCCTCCAGGCAGGGCGTGGCCGTTGTCCGCTCCGACAGTATCGGCAGGCAGCTTCCGGCCATCTTCAACGTGGTGAATCTGCGTTCGGCGGCTCCGCGCCAGCCATTGGTGCGGGATGTCTGGCTCCCAGGCATTGAGGTGATGACGGCGCGCGTGAGCGACGGCTCTGAGCGCGGATTGTACCTGGCGGCGAAGGGAGGACACAACGCCGAAAGCCATAATCACAACGACGTCGGCAATTTCGTCGTTTACGCCGACGGGCAGCCGGTCATCATCGACGTGGGCGTAGAAACCTACACGGCAAAAACATTCAGCGCCAATCGATACGAGATCTGGACTATGCAATCGGCCTACCACAACCTGCCTACCATTGCCGGTGTGATGCAATCGCCGGGGCGCAATTTCACCGCCCGCGGCGTTCGCTACCGGACCGGCGACGAGTCGGTCGAGTTCAGCCTCGACATCGCGCGCGCCTATCCCGCCGATGCCGGCGTGGAGACCTGGGTCCGGAAGTTGCGTTTGAACCGCGCGCGCGGCGAGGTCGAGATCGAAGATCGGTACGCATTGCGGAAACCCGCAAACGATATCGCGCTCACCCTGATGACGCCGTGCACCGTTGCGCAGGGAGCGTCCGGCGAGCTGACGTTTACCGGCCAGGGGCTTCGCTCCCCGGTCGCGATCCAATACGACGCGAGTGTCTTGACGCCGAAAACCGAAGAGATCGCCATCGAAGACGGCCGGCTCCGATCCGCCTGGGGTGAACGTCTCTTCCGCGTGCTGCTGGTGTCCAGCAAGCCGCCCAGGAAAGCAGAGTGGCGCCTGCGCGTGTCTCAACGATAACAACCATGAATATTTCTATTTCCTCATCTGTACAGCGCGTGGCGCTGTCATTCCTGTTGTTCGTCCCGTTTTCCCGGGCGGGAGAGATCGTACTCCCGGCTCCCGCCATGGAGCGGAACGGCATCGTTCCTGTCGTGTATCGAATGAATCCCCAGGCTACCGGTAAAGGAGAACTGACGATACGTTGGACCGACGTGCACGGGCGCGTGGTAGAAGACCGGAAGTTGCCCGTTGTGCTGTCCGATGAAATGGAGATCCGATTCGATCTCGATATGCGCCGGGCAGCGGCGATGCGAAATGAACTCGAGGTCCGTTTTGTTTTCGATGGCACGGACAAGAAAGGCCGTCCCGATCACCGCGAAGACACGCAGAAGGTTTCCTTCGTCGCAAAACCGCCGTACCGGCAATGGTGGGATTACATCATCCTGATGTGGCAGAACTACAGCCGGAAGGATTTTGAACTTCTGAAAACGATGGGTATCGATTCGGGCCAGTATAACGGAAAAAACGTTAAACCGGCCGAGTTCCTGCTGAGCAACGATCTGCGCTGGTATGCGGAAAATATCGCGACGGACTTCTACGCCGAGTACCATCGCTGGCGGCCGGACCGCATTCAGAACTGGTCCTATCTACAGGCCAAAGAGCTCTACAAGAAAGACCGGACGAGTAAGGAAGCTTTCAAGCGGCACCCCAGCCTCTCCGACCCTGTGTGGATCAAGCGTATTCACGACCGCCTGGTCGAATCCGCCCGTAACCACTCGCCGTACCGGCCCGTGTTCTACAGCCTCGGCGACGAATCCGGAGTGGCCGATCTCGCCTCTTACTGGGATTTCGATTTCTCCGATCATTCTCTTGCCGAAATGCGCGCCTGGCTCAAGGAGCGCTACGGCACGCTCCCTGCATTGAACAAACAATGGGGAACCGATTTCACGTCGTGGGATCGTGTCGTGCCGGACACCACGGACGAGGCGATGAAACGTACGGATGGCAACTACTCCGCTTGGTCCGATCACAAGGAGTGGATGGATGTCTCGTTTTCCCGTGCCCTGAAGATGGGCGCCGATGCGGTGCGGTCCGTCGACCCGGATGCTTATGTCGGCATCGGCGGCGCGCAGATGCCGGGGTGGGGAGGCTACGACTACTCGAAAATTGTGCAGGCAGTGAGTGCGCTGGAACCGTATGACATCGGCAACAACATCGAAATCATACGGTCGTTGAATCCGGCGCTGGCGGTGGTCACGGTCGCTTTCGCACGGGGTCCGTGGGAAAAGCATCGCGTGTGGTACGAGCTGCTGCACGGCAATCGTGGCCTGCTGATCTGGGACGACAAGAACGAGTTCGTGACGAAGGAAGGAACACCCGGAGAGCGCGGCCTCGAAGTGAAGCCCTACTACCTTGAACTGAAGCGTGGAATCGCCTCGCTGCTGATGAACAGCGAACGCCGTGCGGACCCGATCGCGATTCATTATTCGCAGCCCAGCATGCGGACGGAATGGATGCTGGCACAGCGGCCCAAAGGAGAAGCATGGGTGAACCGCGGGTCGGCGACCGAAAGGCTGGACAGCGACTTCATGCGCCTGCGCGAAACCTGGTGCAGGCTGATTGAGGATCTCGGCCTTCAATACAACTTCGTCTCCTACGGGCAAGTGGAAGAGGGTGAGCTGATGCGAAAAGGTTACCGCGTGCTGGTGCTGCCCCGCTCCACATCGCTGTCGGAAACCGAGGCCCGCGAGATTCGCTCGTTCGTCGAGCAGGGAGGCGTGGTGATCGCCGACGGAGAACCGGGCTCCTACGATGCGCACAGCCGCAAGCTTGCGCAATCGAGCCTGGCGGATCTGCTGCCTTCAAAGAGCGGCGGCATCCATTCGGAGAAAGCTTCCGGAAAAGGCAAGCTGGTTCTCCTCAACCAAACGGCGATCGATTATCATCAGCAGCGCCTGGTGGGCAAGGAAGGCACCATCCATCAGTGGGCGAACAAGATCATTTCGGGTGCCGGTGTTCAGGCTCAATTCGAAGTAACCGGCGGCTCGGGTCAACCGGTGGTTGGCGTGGAAACGCACCGCTTCGTCAACGGTGGCGTGACGATTGTGGGCGTGCATTCGAACCCACAGCTTCGCGTTAACGAACTTGGCCCGCCGGAGTTCAAGTCGAACGAACGTTTTGAGAAACCCCAAAACGTGAAGCTGGCGCTTCCATCCGACATGCAGGTTTACGAGCTGCGCGCCGGCAAGCCGCTCGGGCGGCTGAAAAGCGTCGACATAGCGCTCGATCCTTATGAGCCGGTATTGTACGCCTTGTCCGCGGTGCCCCTGCCCGAATTGCGGGTCGCGGGGCCGGCAGCGGTTCCGCGCGGTGCAAATGCGCGCATCGGCATCAGCGTGGCGAACCCGAGCCTGGCCTCGATGCACGTGATGCATGTAGAGGTCGTCAA
>DASTMK010000513.1:0-3997 GCA_035714225.1 Bryobacteraceae bacterium
GCCAAAAGGACTTTGCCCAGCGCCGTACAGTGTGCCGGACGCCTCAGCAGGGGCGAGCGCGACACGCGAAGCGGAGTCGGATACTCCACCCGCAGCAGATCCACAACCTCGAAATTCTCGATGCGCGCCAAGTGTGCATTAGCGTTCATACGCTGGCTGAGCGGGCGCAAGATCGATTCGCCATTGCGAGCCAGGTCAAGACGAAGCCGGTACATGTTCCCGAGCTCCAGTACGCGGAAGCCGAGAGAGTAGCGCCTGTTCGCTAGCTGCTGAACGAAGCCTTTCGCCGCGAGCGCACGAACAATCCGGTGTACGCCGCTCTTTTGCAGATTCAGCCGCCGGGCGAGCTCGGAGATCCCCAGCTCTTCCTTTCCGGCAAACGCACAAAGAACCTCGAGTGCATGGTCGACGCTGCGGAACGATCCGCCCTGTTCTGGCTCCCGGAACAATCGCTGTTTTTGTTCCACTGTGCAGAACAGTTTATCATCGCGCGTTGAATTTGGTTTTGTCGTCGCCATATCGTGAAGAACCAGGCAGAATAGGCAACTAATGGAACGACGTTCATTTCTCGGCCTCGTTGCGGCAGTTGCTGCCGCTCGTGGCTCTTCAACATCGTGTGTAGAAAGTGTCGTCATCTCACGTATGGACGACCGGCATGAAGGGTTTCCGGATCTTGTACGCCTGAACAACGGCGAACTGCTGGTCGTCTATCGGGAGAGCGACGCCCACAGCGCACGGACGTTCTGCAACCTGGTGCTTCGACGCAGCCGGGATAACGGCAAATCGTGGAGTGACCGCCAGGTTCTCACCGGTGAAAAGTTGCAGAACGGCGTCATCAACAAATGGAATTGTCCGCGAATCGGCTATGCCGGGGATGGCCGGCTCTGTCTCGTATGCGATCGAATCGCGTACCCGCCCGGAGAGAGCGGAGATTTCAAACACGGGCGTGTGTTCCTCTGGTGGAGTAGCGACGAAGGGCGCACCTGGACGGGACCGGAAGAGACTCCTGTTTTCGGTATCGTTCCAGGCAAGCTGACGGAATTGAGCTCGGGCACGTGGCTGTTGAGTACACATTTTCATAACCTCACGCGAAGTAAACGCGAGCAGATTGTGCACCGCTCCACCGACGGTGGAAAAACCTGGAGTGATGCCATTACGATCTGCGGCCATGAGCGCTATAACACGAACGAAGGTTCAATACTCGAGCTGCCTGGGAAGAGGCTCGTGTGTTACATGCGCGAGAACTCGAATAAGGGGTGGCCGGCGCTCAAGAGCTTTTCTAACGACGATGGCCGCTCGTGGCGAGGACCTTTCGAGACCCTTATGGGCGGCTGTCACCGCCCTGTCGCGGGATTCCTGCCCGATGGCCGGATCCTTGTGACGTATCGCTATAATCAGGGCGGGTTGCGCTTCCCGCTGGATGGTGGTGGAAACGCGGGGCGGGCGCATAATGTATTTGCCGCGCTCGACACTGTGGAAAGCGCCACCGCGGAGGTGTTAAGCCGGCAATCTACCCTGGTGCGGCCCGTGGCGTATGATCGCAGCCCGCGCGCGGACACCGGCTACACCGGCTGGGCAAGCCTGCCGGACGGGAGAGTCTTCATGGTCACCTACATGGTGGACGACGCACCAACAGCACACATACGCGGTTATTGGTTTTCGATCCGTGATTTCTTCCTTCCGGCTTAGCCTCTGCCTGCTTGCGTTGCCTTCGGTTGCAGCCGCAGCCGCGGCCGCGCCCTGTACCGTGGATCGCAGCGCATGGCCGGATGACCATGTCGTTGATACGGCCGTCAGAAGACTGTGCAAATCGGGAGCGGCGTACGTCCGGCTGGTCCGGCTCGCGAGCTTTCGGGCCGACATTGGCGAGGAGGGCTACGCCTTCGCCGGTGCGGCGCGCAGTCCTGAGATCATTGCCAACAGTGCTCGCGGCATTCTCTATGGCGCCTACGCGTTCGCGGAGCATCTCGAACGGCACGGCCGCATGCCCAAACCACGCGTTTCGAAGCCGTATTTCCGCTACCGTGAATGGCAAACCGCCGCCCTCCAGGGGAACTTCAACCTGCCGCTCGGCGGCGGGTTTGACAGGCCGCTCGAAGAGATCTCCGAGGTCGTGCGCCGCACCATCCACGAGGCGCCGCGATACGGTATCAACGCTCTGCAACTCATGGGTCGCGTGGGCGAGGGCATTGATGTCAGTTGGTTTCTCGAGTACGAAAGCTTTCCAAAGCTACGTGCACGCCGGCCTATCGGCTGGAGCATTGACCGGCGCATCGATGAGTTGCGCCGGTTGGCCGATGAAGCGCACCGGCATGGTCTGGATTTTCTGATCTGGGATCATGAGATCGCTTTTCCGCCGGGCTTTGTTGAAGCCTATCCGGAAGTTCGAGGCGTCGATTACCCGATCTGCTTCTCGCATCCGTTCATTCTTGAGTTCGTCGACGCTAAGTTCGACGAGTTCTTCCGCAAACTGCCCGAGGTGGACGGTATCGATCTGACATTCGCTGAAACACGCGGATACAATCTGCTGGAACACAGCGGGTGTAAGTGCGAAAAGTGCAGCAGAACTTCGGCGGAACAAAAACTACGGCAACTCCTCATTCGTGTGTACGAGGCGTGCCGCCGGCACGGCAAGCGGATGGAGGTTCGCAGCTATAACCAGTCTCCCCGTCACGCTGCCATCATGGCAAAGGTGCTCGCCGGCCTTCCGCCGGATCTCGTAATTGTCACGAAGAATTCAATTGTTGATTTCCGTGGTATCGGATACCCGGACGATCCAATGCTCGGCGCGTTTCCAGGTCAGCCCCAGACGTTGGAGTTGACAGCAACGCCGGAAGGCAGCGGATACGGATATATCCCCGCTCTTCTGCCGGACTTCTACAAGGAGAAGATGGGGCGCGCCATCGGCCGCAAGCTCGCCGGCATTGCCATTCGTACGGACTATCACCTCCAGTACGGTCATGCCACATTCTTCACCAGTGGACCGCCCGTTCTGACTTTCGATACCCCCAACGACTTCAATGTGTATGTAGCGAGCCGGCTGGCTTGGGATCCTTCTCTCGAAGTGGAGCAGCTCTGGAAGGAGTGGGCCTCGGCGCGATACGGAAAGGACGCGCCGCGTGCAATCACTGCTTTGAAACGGAACGCGAGCATTTCGGAAGGAATCTTTTTCGTCCGCGGCTTCAGCCTGCTTACGCACCTCAATATGGTTCCCCATCTCGCGACGGTCGATGAGGAGCTAAAGAACAGTTACCTGCTTCAATTCTTTCCGGAACATGAAGGCTACAGGCGCACTTACAACAAACTGGCTGATCCGAGTGAAGCAACAATCGAAGAAGTGTTGTCGGAAAAGCAGCGCGCCATCGATGAGGCCCGGCTTGCCCGGTCCGCCGCTTCGGGTATCGCTGCGCTCGATCAGTGGCTCCGGAAATCAGAGAATGCGGCACGGTTGTGGAAGCAGATTGCGGCCGTCTACTTCCGTCTGCGCCAGCAGCCGATGGCGGGAGAAAAACTTGATAACGCCCTGGACTCGCTTCTCGACAAAGCGTACCGCATCGAGCGCGAGGATGGCCGGGTATGGCCGGTTTTCCCGGCGGCCCGCGGTGTGCCGGTGTATGAGTTTGCCCGGCAGGCGCTTGAACGCGGCAAGAATGCTGATGACGCACCCGGACTTTGGGTGCAACTGATCAAAGCGCTGCGTCCGGGCGCGCCGGAGTTCTACCGGACATTCGAGATACCGGCTTTAGCGAGTGCCGCCGAAATTTCGTTTTCGTCAAGGCATCTACACGTGAACGGGATCAAACTTCCCCTGGGCCGCGCGGTAACCGGAACGAACTGGAAAGCTACCCGCCCGGCACAAGTAACCGTAATTCCCCGTGAGGATAAGTATGAGATACAGATTCGCGATAAGCCTTAGTTTCTTCTCCGTTATTCCCATCTTCTGCGCCGGCGGAGCCGTGTCCATCGGGAGTGAGAGGCAACTGTTTGTCGACGACTA
>DASTMK010000514.1:0-27856 GCA_035714225.1 Bryobacteraceae bacterium
CTCAAAATCTGGCGGGCGCCCGTTTGAAAGACTTGCGGACCGTTCTTGCCTACCTGCGAACGCGGCCTGATGTAGATGGCAATGCGATCTCGATTTGGGGCGATTCCTTTGCGCCGTCGAACTCCGCTGAGTTATATCTCGACGAGATCGAGCAGGAAGTTTCGCCGGAGATCCAGTATCGCTCAGAGCCGTTGGGAGCGCTGATGGCGCTGCTGGCCGCGCTCTATGAAGACGGCGTGCGGGCTGTCGCCGCGAGAGGCGGAATCGCGAGTTACCTGACGATGCTCGAGAGCGCGTTCACTTATACGCCTATGGACGCGGTGCTGCTCGGAGTTCTGAAAGTAGGCGATATCGCCGACATTGTGGCGGCGACTGCACCGAAACCGGTACTGTTCGAAGCCGCTGTGGACGGGCGAAACGTGATTGTCGACGCTGGAACCCTGGGCCGTATGTTTCCCGCGGAGCGGCGCATTACCGTCCGTCCCGAACGCGGCGATGTGGCGGCGTGGCTGATTGCTCAAACAAAGCCGTAAGCCGGCTCAGCTTTCATATACCCAACGTCCGCCGATCATTGTGCGCTCGGTGCGAATGCCGATCAGCTTGAATGGATCTGTGCGCAGGGGATCGGCGGCGAGTACCACCAGGTCGGCGAGTTTGCCGGGTTCGAGTGAACCTTTCAGGCGCTCTTCGAACGAAGCGTACGCTCCGTGAACGGTACCCACGCGCAGCGCTTCTTCAACGGTGACCTTCTGCCGCGGCCCCCACGTCTTGCCATGAGAATCGGTCCGCGTGACGCTCGATTGCAGCGCCATCATCGGCTCGAACGGTCCGGGCGGGTAGTCGGAGGTTTGTGTGACGGGCACTCCGGCATCCAGAAAACTGCGCACGGCGAACATATGGTTCAGCCGCTCCTCCCCGTACTCCCGCATCTTTTCGCCGTGGTAATAAACGTACGTTGAGAAAGGGTTGGGAATGGCGCCGAGGGCTTTGATGCGCCGCACCAGGTCGTCCGTGATGACGGTGCAATGTTCCAGGCGGAAACGGGCGTCCTTGCGCGGATGTTCTCGCTGAAGGCGTTCATACACGCGAAGCGTTTTGTCGATGGCCACATCGCCGTTGGCGTGCGTGCCGATCTGCCAGCCTGCCAGGTGGGCTCTGCGCGCCTGCTCATACAACTCGGGCTCGTCCGTCACGAGAATTCCATGGTCGTCCGGGCGCCCGACGTAGGGCTCCGAAAGTCGAGCTGTACGTTCTGAGATGGAACCGTCGCACATGAGTTTTACCGCTCCAATTCGCACCCACTCATCTCCCATTCCAGTGCGAACGCCGGCAGAGATCATCTGATGGAGGTCGGAATTGCGGATCAGGCAGTACACACGGATCGCAAGCTGATCCGCTTCCCGCGCATCCTGGTACGCCAGAAGGGACTCGGGGCCGCCGAGCGCATCATGCGCGGAAGTCACGCCGGAACGGGCCATCATGCGCGTGATGAGTTCCACACCCTGGCGGTACTCCTCGCGTGTATGCCGGCTCGCGAAAAGCTTTTGAAACGGCACTGTCGCGCGCTCGCGCAGCCCGCCCGTTAAGCGCCGGGTTGCGGGGTCGCGGTCGAAATGCCCTCCTGCCGGGTCCGGTGTATCTTCTGAAACACCGGCGAGTTTCATCGCCAGGGAGTTCACATAACCGGTGTGGCCGCCGCGATGTCCGATGTATACGGGATGTCCGGGCGCGGCCGCGTCAAGATCGGCACGGTTGAGTTTGCGGCCGTCGGAGGTTTTCGTGTCGTCGTATTTGAACCCGACCACCCATTGCCCCGGCTCTGTTTTCGCGGCACGCTCGCGGATGGCCTTTTGGATATCGGCGATGGACCGCAGATCGCAATCCACCTGCTTCAGGTGACGGATACCGGAGTAACAGACATGCGTGTGAGCGTCGATGAAACCGGGGACGACCGTGCTGCCGCCCAGATCGATCTTCCGGGTTCGTGCCGTCGCGAGGCGCATCACGTCTTCATCCGAGCCCACGGCAAAGATACGGTCGCCAGCCACTGCGAGCGCCTGTGCTCGTGGAGCGGCCGGATCCATCGTAAGAACGTTGCCCCCGTGTAGAATCAGGCCGGGCTCGATGCGTCCCCCGAAGGCGAGCCCGCCTCCGGCTATCGACGATAGCCACGCCCGGCGCGTGATCGTTCCCATTGAACCTCCTCTGGTCTCGACAGCTTATCGCGAATGGAGTGCGACGCGCGAGCTTCATCGAACGTGCACTTATTAACATGTCTGGTGTTGCCAGAGGCGTGTAGCGATGTAAAATGGCCGGAACGCATAACTGGTTGGCTCTTTCAGTCTGGCGAGGGGACGACAATGACGACTCTTAGGATGATTGGTTGCAGCATCGCTTTGTTGAGCCTTCTTCCGGCGCAAGAGTATCGCGCCACCTTAACGGGCCGTGTTCTGGATTCTCAGGGTGCGATCATCCCCAACGTGAGAGTACTGGCTACTCAGATCGCGACCAACGCAAATTTTGAGACATTTTCAGGTTCCGACGGCCAGTATACGTTGCCTTTTCTGCCGCCCGGCAGTTACCGGATCCTGGTGGAAGCGCTGGGGTTCAAGCTGTTCGTCCGCGATGGCATTCGGGCGAGCACCGGGGAACGCATCGGGCTCGACATCACTCTGGAGATCGGATCGGTCAACGAAACCATAACCGTGAGTGCCGACCGGTCGCTGCTCGAAACGGCAACCGCATCGACCGGCCAGGTAATCCGCGACCGGCAGATCGAGAACATGCCTATGAACGGGCGCACGCCGCTAGTGCTGGCACAGTTGGCTTTCGGAGTGGTGCCTTCGAGCGATCCGAAATTTACGCGGCCGTTCGATAACGCAGGCCCTTCGACTTTCTCTATGGGCGGCGCTCCCACCCGCAGCAATGAGCTGTTGCTGGATGGCGCGCCCAACAGCACGGGTAATAGCAGGGTGGCCTATAATCCTCCCGTAGACGCAGTCGAGGAGGTCAAAGTCGAGACCTTCCAGGCTGACGCAGCCTACGGCCACACGGGCGGGGGCACCGTGAATGTGGTTATGAAAGGCGGCACGAATACGCTGCACGGTAACGTTTACGAATTCAACCAAGTATCGAGGTTGGCTGCTACGCCGTTCTTCACGAACCGCGCCGGATTGAAAAAACCCGTCACACGCTACAACCAGTGGGGTGTGAACGTTGGCGGCCCGGTTGTGATCCCGAAGCTGGTGAACGGACGTGACAAAGTTTTTTTCTTCTTCGCGTACGAAGGTATTAAAGACGCGTTCCCAGAGCCACTGACCTCGACGGTACCCACTGCCGAGCAGCGGAACGGCGATTTCTCCCAACTACTTACAGTCGGCTCGAATTACCAGATATACGACCCGCTTACCGGCGTCGCCGAAGGCGCGAGGGTTCGGCGCATGCCGTTCGCAAACAATGTAATTCCGGCACATCGCCTGAGCGCGATTGCGAAAAACTACCTTCAGTTCTACCCGATGCCGAACCAGCCCGGACGTGCCGACGGCCAGGACAATTTCCTTGCGAACACGGTGAGGCGGGACGATTTCAACAGCGAATTGGGCCGGCTCGATTTCAACATCAACGATCGCCACAAGCTCTTCGGCAATTTCCGCCACAACGAAGCGTTGCTCAGCCGCGGGAACCGGTTCAACAATATCGCGACCGGTATCCCTTTGCGCAGGGTGAACTGGGGGTTCATGGTGGACGATGTTTACACGTTCACGCCGACCATGATGCTAAACACCCGCGCCGCGTGGACGCGATTCAGCGAAGCGAACATACCCCAGGGCATCGGTTTTGATATGACCACTCTCGGGTTTCCTTCCTCGCTGGCAGCCAGTTCCACCAGGCTCGTACTGCCTCGGGTCGCTTTCGATCGCTACACAGGTCTGGGCGAGACCTCGGGCAACGATACGCCCTTCGATATCTTCCAGATCTTCTCTGCGCTCACCAAGGTAGTTGGACAACACAGCCTGAAGGCCGGCGTGGACCTGCGTTTGTATCGTGAAAGCTCGATCAATTTCGGAAACTCCAGCGGGTTATTTACGTTCGGGCCGGACTGGACCCGCGGCCCTCTCGATAACGCTACGGCTGCGCCGCTGGGTCAGGATTTCGCTTCTTTTCTGTTGGGGCTTCCGACCAGTGGAGGCTACGACGTGAATGCCGCGCGAACGAATCAAGCGGGCTATTACGCCCTTTTCCTGCAAAACGATTTCCGCGCCCGTTCGAATCTGACGCTGAATCTCGGAATCCGCTACGAACGCGACCTCCCTACGACGGAGCGATACCATCGATCGGTGAACGGCTTCGATTTCGTCACTCCGAACCCCATCAGTGAAAGTGCGGCAGCGGCCTACAGATTGAATCCGATTCCTGAACTGCCGGTTGAACAATTTCGAACACCTGGCGGGCTGCTGTTTGCCGGGCCGGACCGGCCGGAAATCTACCGGACGAAATCTCACTATTTCAGTCCGCGCTTTGGTTTCGCATGGACGCCGGCGGCGCTCGGCGGCAAGACGGTGATTCGCGGCGGTTTCGGAGTGTTCTTCTTCGGTCTGGGCACCACGGGCATCAACGCCCTCGGATTCAGCCAAACCACACCTCTGGTTGCAACCCTCGACGGATTCCTTTCGCCGGCGGCGACTCTGGACAATCCGTTTCCTGACGGAATCCGTCAGCCCACCGGCTCCGCGGCGGGACTCTCTACGTTCCTCGGACAGTCGGTCCGGTTCTACAATTCTTTTCCGCAGAACCCTTACTCGAACCGGTGGAACATCAGCTTCCAGAGAGCGCTTGGAAACAACCTGGTTATGGAAGCCGGCTATGTGGGCAACCACACGGTCCATCTCGCGGTAAACAGGCAGTTGAACTTTGTCCCGCGCGAGTTCCTGAGCACATCGGGCGTGCGCGACGCCGCGGTCATCAATCGCATGACCGCCAACGTCGTCAATCCGTTCGCCGGACTCATTCCAGGCACCCCGCTCGACGGCGGCACCATCCGGCGAAGCCAGTTACTGGGGGCTTTCCCGCACTTTATAACTGGTGACCTGATCGCCAATCGTACCGATGGTATGCCGGCGAATGGCGTGATCCTAGATGCCAGCAACGACGGCAGCTCTTACTTTCACATGCTGCAAGTCCGGCTGGAGAAGCGGTTCTCCGGAGGTCTTCAGTTTCTAGCGAACTATCAGTATTCGAAGCTGATCGAGAAGATCAGCCGATTGAACGATTCCGATCTGAGTTTAGAGAAAAGAATCGCCGCGGAAGATCGCCCGCAGCGGTTTGTGATGAGTGCCAGCTATGAGTTGCCCTTTGGAAAAGGTAAGCCGTTTCTGGCATCCGAGGGACCAGTCCTTGGCAGATTGGCCGGCGGTTGGATACTCAATGCGATCTTCATAACACAACCCGGGCCTCCTCTGAATTGGGGAAACGTGATCTACTGGGGCGGTGACCTGAGCTTGAATCCGCGCCGCATAGAGGGGGCTTTTGACACCACACGATTCAACACGAACTCGCAGCAGCAACTCGACTGGAATGTTCGCACGTTCCCGACGCGGTTCTCAAACTTGAGGCAGGATGGTGTGAAAAACATGGATCTTTCGATAATCAAAAATACAGCCATCACTGAGAAAATAAGTCTGCAATATCGCTGCGAGTTTTTCAATGCTTTCAATCGTCCGGCGTTCGATCCGCCGAATCTGTCGCCGACGAATTCCAACTTCGGCCGCATTACGAATCAGCCAAACCTGCCCAGGATCGTTCAGATGGCGCTGCGCTTAAGCTGGTAACTTATGAAGCGTCTTGCCTTTGTATCCGCGTTCTCCCTGCTGCTTCTGGTTGCATTACGAAGCCAGGAGCAGAAGGTTTTCCAGCTTGCCCCGGGTGTGTACTTTTGGCAGGGCGACACTTCGATCCGACGTCCGGCGAATTGTACGTGGGTTTTATTCAAGGACTATGTGGTCGTGATCGATGCGAATTTTCCCTGGGGCGCACGGGAGATCCTGCCCGAGATCAAGAGGACCACGGACCTTCCGATCCGCTTCGTGTTCAACACGCATTACCACGCCGACCATACGTTCGGCAGTGGTATCTTCATGCAGGCGGGAGCCACCATTGTCTGCTCGCGGGAGTGCGGCGCCGAATCCCGCACCAAAGGTGAGGCAGACTGGCGCAACCAGGTTCTGAATCGCAGCGAGCGGCCCAATGCCTCGGTGCACGATAAGGCAGTAGCGGCGGAAACTCGCGAGAAAGGCTACCGCCTCGAACACCCAACGGTGCTTTTCGACGGGAGTATGGCCTTTGACGACGGTGAGCGCCGCCTGGAATTGATTCGCATGGGACCGGCCCACTCGAAGGGCGACGCGGTGGCGTACCTTCCGAAGGAAAAGATCCTGATTACCGGCGATCTCTGCGTCAACTGGACCACTGGAAACAATGTGGGTGACCGTGACGCCGATCCCGACAATTGGATTCGGGCGCTCGATAAGCTGGTGCAGTGGGATGTGGACATCGTGGTGCCGGGTCACGGCCGCCCGGGCACCACAGAAACGCTCCGGGGACAACGTGCCTATCTTGCAGAGATGGTTGATAAGGTTCGTGCCGGCATTCAGGCTTCCAAGACCGCGGACCAATTAGCCAGCGAGATCGACCTTTCCCACCATCATTCATTCGGCGCAAGGTCCAGCGCGAATTCGGTGCGTGCCATCTATCGCAAGCTCACGGAGCCGCCCCGTTCACAGGAATAATATTATGCGCTTTCCAGCCATCCTCGTCTGTTTATTCGCGCCTGCCTTCGCGCTCGCCGCGGACTCTCTGCCCGCCCGCTACTTCCGCCTCATGGAGGCCGGGACGGCCCGCGTGGAAGCAAAGCTGAAAGCCGCTCCCGATGCGGACCTGAAGACGCTTGAAGCCGAGTCTTCGTGGCGGCACTTCCCCTACGCGATTCTCGCACCGGCCGTGCTCTACTCGAAGCAGCATCGGGATAACCCGCGCTATCGTGACAAGCACATGCGGGATCTCGCCATTCGCATCGGCGACATGCTGGCAGGTGAGAGCGAGAAGGGTACATTCGAACCGCGGCTCGATAGCGATTGGGACACGTACATGTGGTTGGATGCGTATCGTCTGCTGGAACGCGAGCTAGGCGACGAGCGCCGCGAGCGCTGGAAGCGTGAAATCCGAAAAAACATCGCTATGCAGGTCGAGGGCACGCGCGAGCGGCTTGATTTCGCGTGGTACAACTCGCCCTACATCGGCACATCCCCCAATCACTACGCGTTATGGGCGGCGAACCTTTACCTGGGTGGCCGCCTCTTCGGAGACAAAGAATGGGAAGATCTCGGCCGCACCGTGCTGCGCCGTTTCGCTATGGTGGAGCAGACGCCCGACGGCTACTGGGGTGAGCACAGCCGTTCGGGTCCGACCATCGGCTACAACCACCTGACATTGAGCGCCGTCGCCATGTACTGGGAATTCAGCAAAGATAAGGACGTGCTGCCCGCGCTGCGCCGCGCAACGGATTTTCACAAGAACTGCACGTTTCTCGACGGCACGCCGATCGACGTATTCAACGACCGCAATCGCTATTGGGGCGTGAGTGCGTGGGCCCAGTTTGCATTCTCGAATTTTCCGGACGGGCGTGGTTACGCCGCTTTTCTGACCAGCTTTTTCGATCCTGAGAAGCTCACGGTCGATCAGTTGGGACGGCTCGCGCAGGACGCTCTCTACTACCATGAAGGTCCGTCGGAGGCTGCGCCGCAACAGCGCCCGTCGTATTCCTACCGGATGAGCGTACCGGCCGGTGTGCGAAAAACCGGGCCCTGGCAGGTAGCGCTGTCCGGCCTCATCGATACGCAGACCATCAACAATCGCTTCTATCTCGACCGCCAGGGACACCTCAGTATTTTTCACCAGAAGGCGGGCCTGATCATTACCGGCGCAAACTCGAAGCGGCAGCCTGAGTTGGCGACATTTTCCGAAGAACTGATGGGGCAGGTCGTGCATATGCCCCTCAGCAGCCGGCTTCAGATGTCGGATACGCAAGACCGTCTCTCTCTGGCCTATAACACGTTTTTCAGCGACCTCTACGTCATGCCTCCTTCGGACAGCGGGCTTGATTTCCGGTTCGTGATCAATGGCCGTGGTACACCTGCGAAGGATCCGAAATTGACGCTCCAACTCGTCCTCGAACCTGGAGAGGAACTGGAAACAGGCTCCGGCCGGAAGGTTACGGTCGGCCAGGACAAAATCGAATTCGGCGGCAGCGAGTTGGGCGGCTCGATACGGCATCATGGCTGGACTCTGTCTGTCGATCGAACCGCTCAACTCCGCTGGCCTGTCTACCCGCATAACCCATACTCCGATATACCGGAGACCAATCTCCGAAGGGCCGTTGCGGTGGTGGTCGTGCCGCTCAACCTGAAGCCCCGGCCGGGCAAATACGTCCGTCCGCGCGATCAGGAAATCGAGTTCAAACTCTCCGTACCCTAATGATTATGCGAACTCTCTTCATCGCGGCCTTTTGGGGAGCCGCCGGCTTGTACGCCCAATCCCTCGACATACCAATCACCGTTGAGGAAACAGCAGGTATGGCGCGCAAAGCCGAACCCGTTACGTTCGGTGTGCCGCTGCCACGCGGAGCACTGCGGGAGGCTGCCCAGTTGCGGCTTTACAATCCGGAAGGCGAGGTGATTCCCGCCGCCTTCCGCGTAGTGAACCGCTGGTGGGATGACGCTCAAACACAGGTTGCTTCCATCCAATGGGTTCACGTGGACTTCTTCGCCGACGTTCCGGCGCAAGGCCGTGCCGTGTACCGGTTGCGCAACTCCCGCGCGCCGGAGGCGCCGCCTCCCGCCCGTCTTCGCGTGGAGACGGTGGGGGACGATATCAAAGTGGACACCGGTCCGCTTCAGTTCACCGTCCATCGGAACGGACCCTTTCTGGATGCGCCTGGGTTTGGCGGCGCGGACTTCCTTCTGCGTTCCGACGAGCGCATTTACAAGGCGGGCAACTGGAAGGATTCGCAGTTGGAAGTCGAGGAAGAAAACCCGCTTCGCATTGTATTGAAGCGCACCGGCTCGCACGGCTGGGTGGATAAAGAAGACCGTGCGCTGGACTATGTGCTCCGTATTGTGGCCTACGCCGGCCAACCGCAGATCCGGCTCACTTATAGCTTCATCAACAGGCAGGGACGCGCGATGGCCGATTTTGTGAGGCTGGACGGCCTCTGGCTGCAGGCTCGTCTTGACACGGATACGCCGCCGATGCGCATCGAACAACTCCAGGCGGAACCGCGGCGCCCCGGCTGGTTTGAAGCCGGTCCAATCGGTATCGGCTTGCGCTGGTTCTGGCAATTGTACCCTAAGGGCTTCGAAATCCGCTCCGATCGCACGTTGCGTCTGGCTCTTTTCCCCGAGACGGCGCGGCCGCAGAACATCTATACCGGCGTGGCAAAGACCCACGAAATGGCCCTCTCGTTCGGAGGCGGAAATCTTTCCGCGCAACTGGACCATCCGCTCTACGCGGTTGCACCGCCCAAATGGTATACGCGGGACACGCGCGCATTGGGCCGCCTGGTGGAATCGTCACCGGAGGCGATCCGGCCGGAATACTGGCCGCTGGTGCAGAAGTATGATCGATGGCTCTCCACGTGCCGGGACGCGGTGCTCGCCAAGCGCGACCGCGGCTATGAGTTTGAGGGACGGCGTCTGGACGAATACGGAATGCTCAACTTCGGCGATGCGCTGCACAAGCTCATCCGCAACGACCGGAGGCCGGATTACGGAATTCATTGGGATACCGAATATTACGATTTTCCGCACGCGCTGTTTCTGCACTTCTTCCGCACGGGAGATCTCAAGTCGCTGCGTACCGCAGTGGAGGCGGCCGCGCATCTTGCCGACGTCGACATCTCGCACTACGAGGCGGGCAAAGATTGCCCCGGCGCGGCGCGCACCGGTCCCGGTCTGAATCATTGGACCCGCTATTCAAACGGGGTTTTCATCTCGTCGACCAGTTGGGCCTTCTATAAGAATGAAGGATTGTTCGACCGCTATCTGCTCACCGGCGATCTCTGGTCCCGCGATGTAGCGAGGATGTCGGCGGACTGGGGCATCTGCTACAACGGGCTCGACCTTCAGAGCAATACACGATCCATCGGCCATGGTCTTTTTGCGATGCTCAAAGCGTACGAAGTTTTCGGGGACAAGAAGTATCTCGACCGCGCGCAATGGATCGTCGACAATGTCCACGCGTGGCAGGACGGAGACGTGGAAAAGTTGCGTGTCCTGAACCCGCGCGCGGTGTGGGACCCGCAGTTCAAGGGCGGATACAGCCACCAGTCGTGGATGTATGGCATTGCGCTGGAAGCGATGGCGCAGGCATCCCAAACGCTGGCACGTCCCGAAATGCCCGGCTACATGCGCCGTGCCGCCGATTGGATTTTCGGGAATCCGCGCGAGTGGGACCCCGAACGGCGGATATTCCGGAACGCCCCTGTTCATTCCGTGATGCTTACACCTGGACTTACCTATATCGCCGAGACGAGCGGAGAAAAGAAGTATTGGGACGTGGCGCTCGAGAGCTTTACCAGGCAGACCGAAGCCGGCGAACTGACCGACCGGCTCAAACTGTTCGCCCAACTGTTCCGCAACTCGCAGCGCTTCCCATGGTATTTGTCAGTGGAAGGACCGCCGCGTTTTGGGGGCGGTACGGAACAAACCAGACGCCGCGCGCACGGAGGTTTCTAGCCTTAATCTGGATCCGGCACATGCACTGCAAGAACAGGTAAAGAAAAAGAGCCCGCCTTGACTTCATTCTTCCGGGGGGAATACACTTTCATCCACTGGAGATGCTATGAGTCATGAAACGGCGATAGAGGCTAGAACTGTCTCTGCGCAAAAGCCGAAACGCTACGTGAAGACTGGGCCACTTCTAGCCGGCTACCTGCTCTCCCGAATGAGCCTCTTGCACCCGCTGATGCCGGCCAGGGTGCGCTACAAGCTCCCTACTTCCTGGAATTGGAAGATGCTATCGACGTTCCTCGGCAGTGGCCGCAGCCAGGTCTACATCGATGTGCACACCCGACTGGATCCGCCGGCGTCCTATCAGCCGCTGGTCACGACCGATTCGCGCTGGCAACTCTCGGAGGCGGACATCCGCGGGTTTTGGGAGCGCGGCTTCATCGGACCCTTGAAGCTCATGGAACCGGAAGCGATGCGGGATATTGCGCCGCGTATGTGGCGGCTATGGGAAGCTGAATCGCGTATCTACCCGCCGAAGTCCTACAAGTACGTGGGATCGACAGCCACCGGCAGCGACAAGACGGAGATCAGCAACGAGGCTTACGCTACCAAGGGTCTCAACGCCCGCGATAAGCATTTGCAGGACGATGAACTGATGTCGCTCTATGCGCACCCCGCGATTGTGGAGCGCATGGCCCAACTGCTCGGTCCCGAGTTGCTCCTTTGGAGAAGCCAATTCTTCCCCAAATATCCCGGCATGGGCGGCACAGGATGGCACCAGGCAACCTCGTATCTTAACGAAACGTTCCGCACTGCCACGTTGACACCGCGCAACCTGCGAAAGCTGTTTCAACTGACCGCATGGGTAGCCGTCACGGACTCAACCGTGAGGAATGGCTGCATGCGGTTCATTCCCGGCACGCATTGGGAACTCCTGCCGATGACCGTCGAAGAATACGATCCCATCAAACACGCCGGCAATAAGCACGACCGCTTCGGCACGAAAATCATGCGTCCCGCGCTCGGCGACCTGGAAAAGCGCGCCGTCAATCTGGAGATGAAGGCTGGAGAGTTCGTCATCTTCTCCGAACGCACCATGCACGGCGCGCTGCCCAACGTCACCACGGACGATGCACGCCTGGGCATGTCGGCGCGCTACATTGTCCCCGACGTCAAGATCCACAATCCGTGGGTACTCGGCGACGGTGGTCTTTCTATCGTTTACCTGCAGATCCAGAAGCTTAATCTGGACCGCTGGAAGATCATCCAACTCCGCGGCGACAAGAAAGGCCCGATGGCCGATCGAGTGATCCCAGCGCCCGAAGGCGCCCGCCGCTGGTAGCGCATCAGAAAGGAGTGTTGCCGATGTCCGTGGGCGAGAGTCTCGCCTCCGGCATGTCCGAACCGATTGCCATCGTCGGTATGGGCTGCCGTTTTCCGGCGGGCGCCTCGAATCCGGAGGCGTTTTGGAGATTGCTCTGCAACGGAATCGACGGAATAACCGAGGTGCCGGCCGAGCGCTGGGATGCGCGTCGTTTCTATGACCCCGATCCGGCGAAGCCCGGCAAGACGTATGTCAAGCAGGGTGGATTTCTGCGCGAAAGAGTGGAGTACTTCGATCCACTGGCGTTTGGCATCTCGCCACGCGAGGCGCCTGCCCTGGACCCGCAGCAGCGCCTGCTGTTAGAGGTGACCTGGGAAGCCCTCGAAGATGCAGGCTTGAGGATAGAGTCATTGGCAGGTTCAGCCACGGGGGTGTTTATCGGGGCGTTCACGCTGGACATGAAGATGTTGCAGTCGAACATTCACAACCGTGACCGGCTGACGTCCCATAGCACCACCGGATCCAGCATGACCCTGATGGCGAACCGGCTCTCTTATGTGTTCGACTGGCGCGGTCCGAGCATCGCGATCGATACGGCCTGTTCTTCGTCTTTGGTGGCTGCTCACTACGCGTGCCAGAGCCTCTGGCGCGGCGAATGTACTCTCGCGATCGCCGGCGGCGCGAACACGATGCTGCGTCCCGAGTATTTCATTGTGATGAGCAAGGGACACTACCTGTCGCCGCGAGGCCGCTGCCACACGTTCGATGCGCGCGGCGACGGTTACGCACGAGGCGAAGGCGCGGGTGTCGTAATCTTCAAGCCGCTTTCCGCCGCCCTGCGCGACCGTGACGCTATCTACGCCCTCGTCCGCGCGACCGGCGTCAACCAAGACGGGCAAACGGCCGGAATTTCGCTGCCCAACGGTGAGGCTCAGGAACATCTCATCGCGTCGGTTTACCAGCAGTCCTGTGTAACACCGGGCGAGGTGCAGTACATCGAGGCACACGGCACCGGTACGAAAGCGGGAGACCCCGTGGAAGCGCGCGCTCTCGATCGGGCCTTGTCGGTGGGCCGCACACCGGGGCATCGCTGCTTCGTAGGATCAGTGAAGACGAACATCGGTCATCTCGAGGCCGCGGCCGGAGTGGCGGGGCTGATCAAGGCCGCGCTGTGTCTCGACCGTCGCCAGATCCCGCCCAACCTGCATTTCGAGCAGCCAAACCCGGACATACCCTTCGACGAAATGTGCATTCAGGTCCCCACCAGGATCGAGTCGTGGCCGGCATATGGGACACGCGCGTATGCCGGCGTGAATTCATTCGGTTATGGCGGCACGAATGCACACCTGTTGTTAGAAGAAGCCCCCGTCCGTTCAACACAAGCCCCATCTGCGGAATTGAGCCGCCCACTGCTGTTTCCTATCTCCGCTCGCAGCGAGCAGGCGCTGAAATCCCTGGCTGAGAGCTACGCCGCATTCTTGAATGAGGGGGCATCCCTGGCGGATTTCTGCCACAGCACGAGTCTGCGCCGGAGCCACCATTACCGGCGCGCGGCGCTGGTGGCCGAGACGCGCGACGAGTTGTGCGAAAAGCTGGGCGCCTTGGCGGCCGGAGCGCTACTGCCCGGTATGAATGTCAACCAGACGCTACCCGGCGACGCGTGCCGCCTGGTCTTCGTTTATACCGGCATGGGGCCGCAATGGTGGGCCATGGGACGCGAGTTGATGGGCACGGAGGCGGTCTTCCGGGAGTGCGTCGAAGAATGCGATGACCTCTTTTCCAGCTATGCCGGATGGTCGCTGCTGGACGCTCTCAACGCTCCGGAAGAGTCGTCCCGCATGCGGGAAACACAGGTTGCGCAACCGGCCAACTTCGTCCTGCAGGCCGCATTGACGGCCCTGTGGGAATCGTGGGGGATCAAGCCGGATGCGGTGGTGGGTCACAGCACCGGAGAAGCCGCGGCTGCATATGCCGCCGGTGCGCTGTCGCTCCAAGACGCGCTTCTGGTGAGTTATCACCGAAGCCGCCTGCAACAGATGCAGGCCGGCCTGGGCAGCATGTTGGCGGTGGGCCTGTCTGAAGGGAACATCGCCGATGTCATCAGGCCGTATGACGGCCGTGTCGATATTGCCGCAATAAACGGCCGTTCAGCCCTTACGCTGGCCGGCGATACAGCCGCACTGCATCAGATTGCCGCCGCGCTCGAGGAGCGCGAAGTGTTTCACCGCTTCCTCCGCGTCGACGTGGCCTACCACAGCGAGCAAATGGATGCGGTGCGCGAGCCCTTGTTGAAGGCCCTTGCGGCGATTCAACCTCGCGACACTGCGATACCGTTTTACTCGAGCGTCACCGGCGCCCGGACGCCAGGCTCCGAATTGACGGCCGCGTATTGGTGGCAGAACGTCAGGAAGCCAGTTCGTTTCGCGCAGGCGATGAACACTCTGGTAGGGGATCGGTACCACGTGTTTGTCGAGGCCGGGCCGCATCCCGTGCTGCAAAACGCCATTCAGGAAGCCGTGCGTGCGGCCGGCGGCGCGGGGGAGGTCATCGCTTCTCTGCACCGCGAGCGTCCGGAGCGTGCGACCATGCTGAGCGCCCTGGGTGCGCTTTATACGCTCGGTTTTTCTCCCGACTGGTCTGCGTTGACCCCACCCGAAGGGCAATACATCAAGCTGCCCACTTACCCGTGGCAGCGCGAATATTACTGGCACGAATCCGGTATTTCGAAGCTGGACCGTGTCGGCCAGCCGGGATCTGTGTTTTTGGATACGCCTCTGGCTCTCCCCATCCCCGCGTGGGAGGTAGAGTTGAATAGTAACTACTTCCCGTATCTGGCTGACCACTGCCTCGACAAGACGACCATCTTCCCCGGGGCGGGGTATGTCGAGGCGGGTCTCGCGCTGCACCAGGCATTACGTCCGCAAGACGTGTACACGCTCGAAGGCGTGGAGTTCCAGAAACTGCTTGTGGTGGATCCGAAAGATACGGCTATCCTGCACGTGCGATGCGATCCCAATACGCACGAGTTCAAGATCTTCAGCCGCGCGAAGCATGACAGCGCCGCCTGGGAATTGCACGCCCTGGGCCGATTAATGCCCGGCTCAGTCCGGCCTCGGCCCCGCGTATCGCCGGCCGAACTCAGCGCCAAGTGTCCCGAGGAAATCAGCGCGGCGGGCTTTTATGAGCGGCTGGAGTTGTCGAGATTCTATTACGGCCCTTATTTCCAAACGCTCAAACGCATCTGGATCGGGCCCAGTTCAGGATTTGCCGGGATCCAGGGGCATGCAGCCCTGGCGCAGGATCCGGCGCCGTACCTTGTGCATCCGACGCTCCTTGACGGCGCCCTACAACTTCTCTCGTTAAACGCGCCGCTGCGGGCCTCGTGTCCGTGGGTGCCGAGGTCCATCGACCGGATCGTGGTTTATCATTCGCCTGCCTCTATCTGCTGGGCCTACGCGGAAGCGGTGGAACGGGGGCAAGGCACCCTGCGCGGGAACATCGTCCTCTGCGATGAGGACGGTAATGTGACCGTTGAAATGACGGGTGTTCATTGCCACGAAATCACCACCTTGCCCGCGCAGGAAGCATGGCAGCAGTCCCTGTATAGCTGGAGCTGGCAGCCGGTCGCCGGGGAGCCGGCACTCGCCACACCTGTTCACACCGGGGGCTGCCTCGTTGTGACCGATGGCAGCGGCGGGCTGGAGACGATTATTACGGCAGCTTTGCACGCGCACCAGGTGCCCTACCGGGTGACGGAACGTGCCGAGCCGCGGGAATTCCGCACGATCCTGTATCTGTGTACTGCGGCGGAGCCACAGGATGCATCGTCCGGCGACTTCGATACGGCTGCGCGTGAGTGCACCAGGCTGCTGGAACTGTTGCATTCGCTTCCGGCGGAGAGCCTCGATGCCGGTGTGGCGCTGAGCATCGTCACTCGTGGCGCACAGTCGGTGACGCCGGAGGATCGCGTGACTGCCCGGGCCGCGAATTCTGTCTGGGGCCTCGGACGTGTGATCCGGAACGAGTATCCAACGGTTGCGTGCCAGTTGATCGACCTTGGGTCCCGCCCCACCGCGCACGACTATGCGCGGTTAGTCGAGCACGTCTTGCGGCAGACTCCGGAACCTGAGATCGCGGTGCGCGGTGGCACCACGTTCGTACACCGGCTGCAGCACGCACCATATAACGTCGAAACCGCCGAAGCCCAAGCCGTTAATACTGACGAGCCGGTGGAACTTGTGATTGGAGCGCCGGGGCGGCTCGACAGTCTGCATTACCGCTTGTCACAACGCCGTGTTCCCGGGCCGGGGGAGGTGGAGATCCGCGTACAAGCGTCGGCTCTTAATTACAAAGACATCCTCAAAGCCATGGGGACGATCTCCAACAAGGTACTGGAAGGCACCTACTTCGGATCGGCTTTCGGGATGGAACTATCCGGGACGGTTGTAGCAACGGGTGAGGGAGTCGGGGACGTTCGGGTAGGCGACAAGGTGATCGCCACGACGAATCAAGGCAGTTTCAGGTCTTATGTCACTACCTCGGCAACCTATGTGATTCCGAAACCGGTTTCTCTGAGCATGCAGGAAGCGCCTGCATTCACGGTTTTCCTGACTGCCTACTATGGGCTGATGGATGTTGCGCGCCTCAGACCCGGTGAGCGCGTCCTCATCCACAACGCCGCCGGGGGGGTTGGCCTGGCTGCCGTGCAGATTGCGCAGTGGCTGGGCGCCACTATATATGCCACGGCCGGAAGCGAGGAGAAGCGAGCCAGTCTACGGGCAATGGGAGTGCCGTATGTGATGGACTCCCGAAGCATACTGTTCGCCGATGAGATATGGGCATTGACTGCCGGTGAAGGAGTCGATGTTGTCCTCAACGCCATGGCGGGCGAGGCATTGCGCAAGAGCTTTGCCCTGCTGGCGCCGTACGGCCGGTTTGTAGAAATCGGCAAGAAGGACATTGCGGAGAACAACGGTTTACCCATGCAGACGTTCCACCGCAACGTCTCGTTCACGGCCGTCGATCTGGACCAGATCTTTCGCGATCGAGTCACATTGGCGCAGCGCCTGTTTCGCGACGTGGCCGACGGGTTCGATCGCGGCCATTTTCGTGCCCTGCCCACTACCGTATTTCCCGCCGGAGAGGCGGAGAACGCTTTCCGGTATATGGCGCAGAGCAAGCACACCGGAAAAGTCATGGTCGATTTCTCGCCGCAACCGGTGAACGCGTTCCCGGTGGCCGCGGCATGCTCTCCCATTCGTCATGACTCCACGTACGTGGTAACGGGCGGAACCCGCGGGTTCGGACTCGAGATCGCAAAATGGCTGGTCGCCGAAGGCGCCCGCTACCTTGTTCTGATCAGCCGCAGCGGTGCTGCCGGAGACGACATCAAACAGGCGAAGGCCGTCATGGAGGGCCAGGGCGTGCGGGTGATGGTGGCAGCCGCCGATGTCGCTGCCGCGGACCAGGTCCACCGCCTGTGGCGGAACATTCAGACGGCCATGCCGCCGGTGCGGGGCGTGATTCACGGGGCGATGGTGCTCGATGATGTGCTGCTTACCGGTCTCACGGCGGAACGCTTGCGGCAAGTCATGGCGCCGAAGGTTCTCGGGGCTTTGCATCTGCACGAGCTGACCAAGGAAACACCGCTTGACTTCTTTGTGATGCTCTCCTCGGTCGCGTCCCTGGTGGGTAATGTGGGACAGGGCAACTATGCGGCTGCGAACGCGTTCCTGGACGGATTCGCGCAGTACCGGCGCGCGTGCGGACTGCCCGCCATCACGATTAACTGGGGCGCTTTGGCCGAAGTCGGCGTAGTGGCCCGGAATTCGCAAGTGGAACAGTTGTTGGCGAACGCCGGCGTGCAGACGATGTACATCGGCCACGCCCTGCAGCATCTCGGCCGGGTGCTGCAATTCGATCCGGCCCAGATCGGTGTTCTCCAGGTGGACTGGAAGAAATGGAAAGCCACAAGCGGGGGCGGGGGCAGGGGCAGTGCAACGCTTTTCGAGGCTCTGTTCGCCGGAGACGAAGCAGGTTCCGGCGGCGGCGCGATGGATCCGCGGCAGCGGCTGCTGCACGAGTTGGCAGTGCTCGAGCCGCCGCACCGGATCGCCTTCATGGAGCACCTGCTGGCCGAGGAATTGGCGCGAATCCTGCAAGTGCCGCCGGCGCAGATCGATTACAAGCAGAACATCATGCATCTCGGCATCGATTCGCTGATGGCGGTGGAGCTGCAGACCGCGCTGCAGAGCAAGTTCGCACTGCAGGTTTCTGCCATGGAGTTCATTCGCGGGTTGAGTGTTGCGCAGTTGGCATCGCGGATGTTGACAGGAATGGAGGCGGATCTCGATGCGCTGGCCGCGCAGATCCTGGTGCCGGATGAGGCGCTCGATACCTTGCTCGAAGCGGAAACGACGCATCTGTCCGATGCGGCATTCGAGCAATTGCTGAAACAGGCCGGCGCAGGGTCGCCGTAATCCGGAGACGGGGAATCATGGAATCTCGAAGATCGGAGATCCTTTCGCGGCTGTCCGCGACGGATAAGCGGCTGCTGCTGGCGCATCTCTTACGTCAGAAGACGCCGCTCGGGAATGCCACGGGAGAGAAGGTTGCACCGGCTTTCATTGACGATGCGGTTCTGGATTCGGACATTCAACCGATCGGACCGGCGGTGTGCCCGTTCACGCCCAAGGCAATATTGCTAACCGGCGCCACCGGCTTCCTCGGTGCTCATCTCCTGCAAGAACTGTACACCCGTACCGAAGCGGTCATTTATTGTCTCGTGCGGGGTCGGGACGCGGCAGATGCACAGCAAAAGCTGAAGGGGAATTTCGCGCAGTACTTTGCGCATCGGCTCGACCGGGAGCGCGTTCGTCTTGTTCCAGGCGATCTGGCCGAGCCCCGACTCGGCCTGCCGCTGGAAACGTTCGCAATACTGGCGCGTGAAACGGATACGATCTTTCACAACGGCGCGATGCTCCGCCATCTCGCATCGTATGCGCAGCTCAAGGCCAGCAACGTAACGAGCACGGCGGCCATGTTGCAGCTTGCCGCCACGGACCGGCCGAAGTGGCTTCACTACGTTTCCAGCATCGTCGCGGCAGTGGACCGGGACGACCACGGCTCTCTGACCGAGGATTTCCCGCGCCGCGCTTCGGCGGATTTAGCCGGAGGCTACGCGCAATCGAAGTGGGTATCGGAGAAACTGCTGGCTCAAGCCGCGGAGCGCGGATTCGGAGTGACGGTTTTCCGTCCCGGGTTCATCACCGGACGCAGTGACACGGGCGTCTGGCCTAACCCGAACGATCACCTGGTGCGCTTTATCCTGGGCTGCCTGCAGATGGGGCACATGCCGGTGAGCGATCTCACGTTGGATATGGCTCCGGTCGATTTCGTCGCCGCGGCGATCGTGCGGATCGCGTTGAGCGAGCCCACCGCGATTCCCGTATACAATCTTTCCAATCCGCATCCGCTTCCGTGGACGACGCTGGTCGAATGGCTTCAAAGCTGGGGGTACCGGTTCGAGGTAGTGTCTACCGCGGCTTGGCGCGAACGGTGGCTCAGCGATATCGACCCCAGGAACGCGCTCTACCCGATTTTGCCGCTCTACGTGGGCGGTGACACGACAGCGCAGCACGCCGAATTGCTACGGAAGCTGGCCAATGTTCGCCGCTCGCGGACCGTTGAAGCGTTATCGCGGCTGCAGATGGCTTTCCCGGCACCCGGCCACGACCTCTGGCGGCGTTACATGCAATACTTCGAACACGCGGGATTCCTTCGGATCGAGTCTTCCGTGGGGGCATAGTCCCGAGGGGGAAACAGGGAATGCTTCGAAAGCTCTTTTCACGCCGCCCTCAGCCTTCTCCAGCGGATGTGCCGTACATGGATCAGTGCACGGACCTGCCGTCCTCGCTCGTCTTCATCATGGGGTGCCACCGCTCGGGCACGTCGTTACTATATCATCTGCTGGCCTATACCGGACAGGTCGACTACGTCAGCGCCTACGACATCATCCACTACGACGAACTGCTGCACAATCGCATCACCGGGCGGGAAGCACAGGTGAAGACGGATCTTCAGGCCGTGCTGCAGAGAGAGTCCAACCGTGGGCTAGATGAATTGCCGGTAGGGGCAGATCTGCCTGAAGAGTATCGTTTCGTTTTGTGTAAGGAACCGCCGAAGTTGATTTTGAACGCCGCCAAGCGAATCGACGACCTCTTCTTTAAGCCGCACCTCACGCCGCGGACGCTGGATGCCTTTCTGGATATCTGCCGCAAGAAGCGCTTCCTCGCGCGCGCGGACCGTCCACTGGTGCTGAAGAACCCGGCCGATTATTACTTCAATTTCCGGGCCGTCCATGAAATGTTGCCGCGGGCCAAATTCATCTTCATCCATCGCCATCCTTTGCCGATGTTGAATTCCTACCTGCACGGCTTCCGCGGCGTCCTCGAGCAGCCGTCAAGGTACGCTGCCCTGCTCGATAAGCGGTACGAGTCTCTATTCAGTGGCATGCAATTGCGGCGCAAGCTCTTTTTGAAACTCTTTCGTTCCGGCGTCATCGGCAGGTTACTCGCCGCCCGCCTTGCCGAGAGCTTTCAGTATTACCGGACTAATCTTCCAAAAATCCCCCAGGCGCAGTACGTGTCGATTCGCTATGAGGATTTGTGTGCCGGTCCGGAAAGCTGTCTGGCGCGCATCAGCCGCCATTTGCAACTCGACCTGACGCCTCGCGTCCCGCCCCACTTCATTGCTCCACGGCGCGTTCCGGTGACAGACCGCGTTCGTTGCCATTACGCCGGCCGGCTCGATGAAATGATGCCATACCTGGAGGATTGCGGATATCCGGCGTGGCCCGAACCGGAAGGCGACGCCGTTGCCGCGAATTGCGTGGGGGACAAGTGAAGGATGGTTTACGCCGCGACATCCGCCGCCGATTGTCCGGACGCGCAATATCTGGACCGGCTGCAAGCGCTGCCGCCATCGCTTATATTCATCATGGGGTGTCACCGCTCGGGGACTTCGCTGTTACATCATCTGCTGGCGTATACCGGGCAGGTGAACTATGTCTCCACCTACGACGTGATCCATTACGATTCCCTGCTGGCCCATCGGATTACGGGCCGTGAGGAGGCCGTTAAAGCCGAGCTTCGGGAACGCCTGAAGACTGAAAAAAATCGTGGGCTCGACGACTTGCCGGTGGGAGTGGATCTCCCGGAAGAGTACCGATTCGTCCTTACCACTTTCGACATCTCTTTTTCCATGCGGTCGCGGCGCCGTATCGATGAGATCTTCGCTCCTCACCTGACCCAGGAGACTTTCGGAAAGTTCATCGAGCTTTGCCGCAAAAAGCAGTTTCTGGCCCGGCGCGACCAGCCGCTTGTGCTCAAGAATCCGGCCGATTACTATTTCAATTTCCTGGCGGTTCACCAGATGCTACCGGACGCGAAGTTTGTCTTTATCCACCGCCACCCGCTGGAAGTGCTGAACTCGTACTTATTGAGCTTTGGCGCGCTGATGAACCGGCAATCCAGCTACTGGTCCATGCTGGATGGTGGTTACCGGAGGTTCTTTGGGCCGGCGGCGGTGGAACGGATTGTCGCCGCACTCAGTATGCGCACCGGCTGGTACGCCCGGCAGGTGCTGCTGCGGCTCATCGAGAGCTTCGGGTATTATCTCGACAACATCGCCCGCGTCCCGCGGGATCGGTTCGTGGTGTTACGGTATGAAGACTTGTGCCTCGATCCGAAAGGCTGTCTGGACCGCATCGGAACGCACCTCGGCCTTTCGATCGAGCCACGAATTCCGGAAGGATTTGTCGCGCCGCGCCATCGGCCTGTTATGCCGCGCGCCAGACGGCAATATGCGCGCCAACGCGATGCTCTGCTGCCCTACTTGAACCATTTAGGGTACGCGTGAAGTGAAGTTCTCTTACTTGGTTATGGGCTGCGAAATGGCAAGCAGCGAATCGTAAGTTATTGTGGCGGAGAGAGAGGGATTCGAACCCTCGATAGAGTTTCCCCTATACACGCTTTCCAAGCGTGCGCCTTCAACCGCTCGGCCATCTCTCCTGTGGCAGCGATTTCAGTTTATCACAGGGGGTTAGTCGGACTCCCTCAACAGGTAATCTCTGAAGCGCAGGTACCATTCTCCATCGCTTCCCGGTGCCGCCGCACCGCAGAATTCAGCCTCCGTAGCTGCTCCAGCATGCCGCAGCAGAGTCTTAACGACGGTATCGCGCCCCGCCTTCTTCTCCAGTGCGCGCGCCAGCATCAAGTCCTGCTCCACTCCCCTGCGAATCAGTTCTCTGACACTGGGGCTGCCCTTTCTGGTGGGCGGGCGCGGCTCCGTGCCGCACACATAGGATCGGAGCGGTGCCAGAACCGGCGCGTCCGCCCTCTCTTCGAGACGCGGCACTGGTCCGGATGCAGCCACCGCCTTGGGGACTCTTGCCTTCACCACGCGGACTTCCATCGGGTACGGAACCCAGTGCTCCGACATCCAAACCTGCGGCTCCACTTTGATCCGGCGGACCGGGGCATCACCCGCCAGCCGGACGTCGAGCCAGAAAACAGCGGTCGTCTGTCCCGGAATGCCGTCGGAGCCGATCTGCCCGTCGAAAGGTAGTGAGATCTTTTCCAGCCCGTCGGGTATCCAGCCTTTGCCGGATTGCACAAAGATCTCGCGATAAACGGTGACATCCGCCGCGTTTTCAGGGTTCTGTCCAAGATGCAGCGAGAAGGTGGTTCCGGGCGCGGCGGTGATGGCCAGGTGAAATCCGGAGCTGCCATTCCGCACGACGGCCGGAGAAAGCACTTCCCGTGGACGCGCGGCCTTGTCGATCTCTACCACTTGTCCAAAAGGATTGATCCGTTGGAACTCCGAATAGACGCGCACCGGCTGCGCCATCATGCAACCGGTGCCAAACAGGAAGAATGCGAGTGTAACCGGTCTTTTAGAACTCACCAGTTCATAATATCCGGCGCGTGCGGCCGAGCAGCCGCTCCGCTTTCGCCAGGGCTTGCGCCTCCGCCTCCTCTTTCGTATCAGCGGTGGTTCGCGCGAGACATGCGCCCGGCGACACGTTGTCGGCCATCGAGTAGAATTTGTCGCCTAGTTTGTACGTGGTCAGATGGACGGGCCAGCCCGCCACCTCCAGATTGCGCTCAGAGTACTCCTGCGGCTTCATGCGACTCCTTTCGCGCTCTTCTCACCCGTGCCCCTTTCGACGGGCGCGCCGACCAGGTTGCCCCACTCCGTCCAGGAGCCATCGTAATTCTTCACGTCCTTCACGCCCAGCAGGTACTTGAGAACGAACCACGTGTGGCTCGACCGCTCTCCGATGCGGCAATACGCAATGGCGGGCTTTCCCTCTTCGACGCCCGCCGCACCGTACAGTGCCTGCAATTCGGCGAGGGACTTAAACGTGCCGTCGTCGTTACAGGCCAGTCCCCAGGGCACGCTGCGCGCGGCAGGAATGTGCCCCCCGCGCTGGCACGTTTCAGGTAGTCCCGGAGGCGCCAGGATTTCCCCGCTGTATTCCTGCGGGCTGCGCACGTCAATCAGAGCCGCTGCCGCCTTTGCCGAGGCACCTTGCACCTGCGGTAGAAACGCCCGCAGCGAATTGTCGGCCTCACTTGCCTGGTAACCGCTGGTGGGCGCGGGAGCGGGTGTTTGGGTGTCGAGCTCTCTCCCCTCGGAAATCCACTTCTTTCTCCCGCCGTTCATGAACCGTACATCCTTGTGGCCGTATAGCTTCATTTGCCAGAACGCCCAGGCCGCAAACCAGTTGTTACTGTCTCCGTAAAGCACCACCGTCGTTTCGGGACGAATGCCGGATTCGTTCATCAGCCGCTCGAAATCAGCCTTGGAAAGAACGTCCCGGCGGATGCCATCGGACAATTGCGTGGTCCAGTTCCACGCACTCGCTCCCGGCACGTGGCCCTGGTTGTAAGCCGAAGTGTCCACGTCTACTTCAATCACGCGGACATTCGGATCTTTCAAATGTTGTGCCACCCATTCGGTCGACACCAGTGCTTCAGGATGCGCGTATTCGCTCATCATAGCCTCCTCTATACACCCCTAACATTATCGAGATTGCAGAGATTGCGCAAGCTCACTGCCTCTACCCCACATCGAATTTCTCCTGATGTAGCAGAGGATCGCCTTTCACCAGAACGGGCCTTTTCAGTATTCCTTCCATCTCTTCAAGGTACTGATTACTATTGGATTTCAGCACCTTCGCTACATCCGGATTTACCCGCAGGACTACATTTTTTCCGTCCACTGCACCTGCTATCTTCTGTGCTTCCTGGAGAATCTCGCCTATCACCGTATCTACGCTCTTGACGTATCCGGCGCCCTCGCAGTACGGGCAGGGCGAACACATGGTCCTCTCCAGGCTCTGCTTCACTCGTTTGCGGGTGATGGCCACCAGCCCGAAGTCATTGAACTGAAGAACTTTGGACGGCGCACGGTCGGACTGCATAGCCTCTTCCAGCCCCTGCATTACCTTCTGCCGGTTTTTTCTCTCGTCCATGTCGATGAAATCGACCACGATGATACCGCCCAGGTCGCGCAAACGAATCTGCCGGACGATCTCCTTTACCGCTTCGAGATTGGTCTTTACGATCGTGTCTTCAAGGCGATTGGATTTGCCGACAAACTTGCCCGTATTCACATCGATGGCCACCAGGGCTTCGGTCTGGTTGATTACGATGTAGCCGCCCGATTTCAACCACACTTTGGGCCGAAGCGCTTTCTCCAATTCCTGGGTAATGCCGAACGCATCGAAGATAGGCGCCGGCCTTGTGTAGAGCTTCACCCTCGGAATCAGCACCGGCTGAAAACGCTGCACAAACGATAGAACGTTCTCGTAAATCTCTTCACTGTCGATCCAGATCGCCTTAAACGAGTCTGCAAACTGATCGCGCAGTACGCGCTGCACAATATCGAGATCGTGATGCAGCAGGGCGGGCGCCCGCTTCTTCTCGGCCTTCTGCCGGATGTCCTGCCACAGGTTGTACAGGAACCGCATGTCGTCCGCGATCTCCCGCTCTGTCTTTCCCTCGCCGGCAGTCCGGACGATGAAGCCTCCACTCATACTGGACCGCTGTCCCTGCAGGATTTTCTTCAGGCGAAGGCGCTCCTCGTCCGTCGAGATCTTCCGCGAAACGCCCATATGCTCGAGCGTCGGCATATACACGACGTACCGGCCCGGCAATGCGATATGGGAGGTGATCCGCGCGCCTTTCTGGCCTAGTGGCTCCTTGGCCACCTGCACCAGAATCTCCTGTCCCTCTTTCAGAAGGTCCGCGATCGAGGGCCCCGTTTTCTCCGGCCGTACAACGGTCCGTGAAGCGTCGCTTCTATAGTCCGGTTGCTTAGATTCGGGCGTAGCCTCTTCACTCGAAGGACGCGTTTTTCGCCGGTTGCGGCGTGCCACGCGGTGCATGTATCGAGGGCCTTGTTCCCGCAGAGTCGCAGTGAGGCTGTGAGGCTTCCGTATGGGCTCGATCTCGTCCGCGGCGGCCGCGACCTCTTCCACCGGCTGCTGGTCGTCCTCTTCCTCCGCTTCCACGTCCGCTGCGGCATGGGAGCCTTCGTCTTCGCTCTCCAGCTCGTCTTCTTCCGGTTCCGGGCCGGACCGCGCCTCGGCGTCCATTTGAGCTTCCAGAATCATCTCCCGGATCTCGCTGTCGTCAAATTCCTCCTGTTCGTCGAGGACTTCGGCCGCGTCCGCACTCTCGTCTTCCACAACGGTGGCGGCGTCTTCTTCTTCTGTTTCTTCCGCTTCGCTTTCCAGTAGGGGTTCGGCCTGTTCTTCCTCTTCGGACGGCATGGCTTCTTCGGCGACGTCGTCCGCGGCAGCCGTTTCTTCTGGCTGGTCCTCGATGGCCGTCACTTCACCATCGAAATCCCCCAGAAGCGCTTCGACATGGCTGGAGGGCGCTTGATCGGGAGTCTCCTCTTCGGTTCCGGCAGGTTCGGACGGTTCTGGTCCGCGATATTTGGCGAGTGATTCGCCCGGCAAAACCGCGAAATCCAGCTCCGCAACGGCAGGCGTTTCCTGGATCTCCTGGTCCTCTTCCGCTGGGGCAGTCTCGGTCGCATACTTCGATTCCGGGAATCCTCGTCCCCGGTTGCGCCTCCGCCGGGACCGGCGGCTTCGCCGGTCGCGTCCTTCCGGCTCGTCGGTTCGCTCCGGCGTAGCTGCCGCGGGCTCAGCGATCACCGGTGGTGCCGGCGGTGGAACCTTCACGGAAGCGACGGCCAGCGACGGACTATGTGCCTTTACGGGCTTCTCTTCCGGGATGATCCTGTCGTATTCGTCGCTTTCTTCGAAGAAGTCCGACACGTACAAAAACGTGTCCCGCTCGAGCCCGAGGTCGACGAAAGCCGACTGCATTCCAGGCAGGACGCGCGTGACGCGCCCCTTGTGAATGCTGCCGGCCAGCGAATATTCGTGCGAACGTTGGAAGAAAATCTCGACCAGTTGGTCGTCTTCGAGCACCGCCACTCTGGTTTCGTGGCGATTGGATGAAATCACAAGCTCTTTGGCCATGCCAATTATCTCCGTCTGCTTTACGGCCGGGTTGGAGGGCTAGCGCCTCCGGCGCCGGTCCGGGTTTGGCCGCGGCGAGTGCATTTGGCGTGAGGGAGAGGAGAACGGATGCTTTTCTCCGGCTTCGATGGCTGCTGCGCCGGTGATTTTTCAGTCTACTATCGGGCTGCCCCGTTTGGCCGCCCCTATCTTTCAGGTGTGGCGTATATACGCCAGAATCGAGTTCTACGGGCGGGCCAAGGAGCGTTTCCCGCCCTGGCTGCGCAACCCGACAAGCCTTGTTCCCCGGCAGTGGGACCTGTAACTCTGCCCCGTTACCTGCCGCGGCTGGCTTCCTGAACCTGCTTAATAAACCGAATCCGCTCTTCCCCGAGAACCTCGGGACCTAACGCCTCAAACGCGTTGTTAATTCGTAAGTCTGCGGAGCCGGACACTATGAACCAGCCCCAGCAACATAAAGGTCGAAAGTGTATTCGAGCCGCCGGCACTCATCAACGGCAGCGGTATTCCTGCAACCGGCATGCGGCCCACCACCATTCCCACATTCACAAGAACGTGAAAAAGCAGCATCGCCGCGGCTCCCATACAGATATACATGCCGGAGCGGTCTACGGCCGATTGGGCGTTTTGAACGATCTGTAAAATCAGCATCAAATACAACCCCAACCCTACCAGCACTCCGACAAATCCGTGTTCTTCAGCGAAAGCCGAAAAAATAAAATCCGTGTGCGGGACGGGACGAAACCGCAGTTGCGTCTGTGTTCCCTGCGTCACTCCCAAGCCCCAAATGCCCCCGTTCCCAACCGCGATCCGCGACTGGATCACCTGGTATCCCGAACCACGGGGGTCCTCATCCGGATCCATAAACGTAGCCAGCCGCGCCTTCTGATAGTCCCTGAGAAAATGCCATCCAATGGGCAGAACCATCAGGAAAATCAGCGCGATCGCCACCATGTACTGCCAGCGCAGCCCGGCCAGAAATACTCCGACTACCAGGGCGGGCACATAGGTCAGACTTGTTCCCAAATCGGGCTGCCTCATCACCAGCAGCATGGGAACACCCACCAACCCGCCAAGTTTCAACAGGTCGATGACGTCCAACCTGTCTTTCCGGACATCGGTGATATACCGGGCTATCAGCAATATTATCACCAGCTTCACGAATTCCGAGACCTGAAGATGAAAACC
>DASTMK010000515.1:0-13303 GCA_035714225.1 Bryobacteraceae bacterium
GCTGGTATTGGCCTATCTTGGCGGGCACCGTAGCGTCCAGCGTTTCGAGCAGCGGTTCAACATCGCACACCTGGCGACAGCAGGGCTCCCATTCCTTTTTCTCGGCCTGATTGCGGCGCAGCCCGGCATTGGCATTCTGTCTCCGGAAGTTCTCAAAGAGATCGCGCCGCTGCTGTCACTGGGGCTTGGCTGGATCGGCTTTGCGGTGGGTTCGCGTTTCAATGCCAGGGCACTCGACGACTTGCCGCCGGGTACCAGCGCCGCCGTTTTTCTCACGACGGCATTTCCGATTTTCGCCATCTTTGTAGTGTGCGCGGTGGTGCTGGCCGCGTCGGGCCAGTCTGTCGCGGAGTCCGGATATCTGCGTGACGCGCTCCTGCTCGGCACTGCCGGAGCGATGGCGGCACGCAAATCTCCCCGGTTTGCGCGGAAGATGTTTCCGGCGGAGCGTCCTATCGGCAGGCTCGCGCGGATTGTCGAGTTGCAGCAACTGGCGGGAGTTTTCGGACTGATGATGGTCAGCGCCTATTTCCGCCCGCATGGCCCGGCGGTGGCATGGCAGCTTCCCGGTACGGCGTGGCTGTTTATCATGCTTGGCATCGGCACCACGATGGGCGTGTTGGTTTACGCGACTCTAACGAAGATCAACAAGGATCCGCAGTTCACCGTGGCGCTGCTCGGCGCAATCGCTTTTACGGCGGGCATTGCCAGCTTTCTGCGGCTGTCTCCGGTTGCGGTCTGCTTTATCGCCGGCGCGATCATCGTGAATCTCGGGGGTACGTGGAAGGAACAGGTGCGCACCGTTTTGCGCCACCTGGAGCGCCCGGTTTACTTCGTATTTCTCGTAATCGCCGGGGCGTTGTGGCACCCGTCTGAATGGCAGGGCTGGGTATTGATGGTGATCTTTGTGACCGTCCGCTTTGCGTCGAAATGGCTATCGGTCGAATTGCTGCGAAAGTTCTGGGTGCGCGATCTGGCGTTCCGGGAGCGCCGCAGCCTTACCGCGTCGCCGGTGGGTGCGCTTTCCATTGCCATCGTCGTGAGCGCGCAAGACCTCTATTCCGGTCCCTCCGTCCCGTGGATTGTTACCGCCGTCATCGGAGGAGCCGTGGTCATGGAAGCGGTACTGCAGCTCTCGGTTCGCCGGATGGGACCTGCCAAAAAGCCGGCTCCTGCAGCGTTAGAGACATGAGCGGGCGAATGCGGAATTTGTGATCCTCCCCATAAGTAATTTCGATTGACCGCTTTCTTCGCTATTCGTTAACCTGACAATTTATCAAGCAGGAACCGATGCACAATACCAGAGCAAGCTGCGGCTTGCCGCGAGTACGGGCATCCACGGAGGTTCAATGAGTCCCAAAGAAGTCATCGAATTTGCCAAGAAAAACGAAGCGAGTCAATTTGACCTGCGCTTTACCGACATCCCCGGGTTATCGCAACATATCTCTTTTCCTATACAGCAACTTGACGAAAGCCGGTTTGAAGAAGGCTTCGGAATCGACGGTTCGAGCATACGGGGCTGGGCCGTCATCCATGAGAGCGATATGCTGCTCATCCCCGATGGCACCACCGCGTTCATGGATCCTTTTTCCGAGACTCCCACACTGGTGATGACGTGCGACGTGATCGACCCCATCACGCGGCAACACTACGAGCGGGATCCGCGCTGGATCGCCCGGAAAGCCGAGATGTACCTGAAGAACAGCGGCATGGCGGACGAGGCTTTTTTTGGCGCGGAAGCGGAATTCTTCATCTTCGATAACATCAGCTTCGATCAGAACCAGCACTCGGGCTATTACTACATCGACGCGGAAGAGGGACGCTGGAATTCCGGACGCAGGGAAGACAATCTCGGTTACCGTCCTCGCTACAAGGAAGGCTATTTCCCGACGCCTCCAACGGATCACTACCAGGATTTACGGGCTGAGATGGTGGAGACGATGCTCCGGTGCGGTCTGAACATCGAATGCCACCATCACGAGGTCGCTACGGGCGGCCAGTGCGAGATCGATCAGAAATTCGACACCTTGTTGAAGTCCGCCGACAACATGATGGTGTACAAGTACTGCGTACGCAACGTCGCGTATCAGTATGGCAAAACCGTCACGTTCATGCCGAAGCCGATTTTCGGCGACAACGGCAGCGGAATGCACTGCCACCAGAGCCTGTGGAAGGGCGGCAATCCGCTGTTTGCCGGCGACTGTTACGCCGGGTTGAGCCAGATGGCCTTGTGGTACATTGGCGGCCTGCTGAAACACGCCCGCGCGCTTTCGGCCATCATTGCTCCCACCACCAACAGCTACAAGCGGCTGGTCCCGGGCTATGAAGCGCCTGTGAATCTGGCCTACTCACGCCGGAACCGGTCGGCCGCCGTCCGGATTCCGATGTATTCGGCGAGTCCGAAATCGAAGCGCGTCGAGTTCCGCCCGCCGGATCCCTCGGCCAACCCCTACCTGTCGTTTGCGGCCCTCCTGATGGCAGGTCTCGACGGCATCCTGAACAAAGTGGATCCGGGCGAACCCCTGGACAAGGACATCTACGATCTTTCACCCGAGGAAATGAAAGATGTGCCCGCGATGCCGGGTTCGCTGGATGAGGCGTTGACGTGCCTCGAAGACGATCACTCCTTCCTGCTGAAGGGCGATGTCTTCACCGATGAACTGATCGAGACCTATGTCGGCTATAAGCGCAAGGCGGAGGTGGACGCTGTAAGGCTGCGGCCGCACCCGTACGAGTTTGCGATGTATTACGACATCTGAGGACACATATTTTCGCGGGGCCGCTCCCTCACGGTCACGGCTCAGAAACGGAGCCGCGCGCGTAAGCAAGCGGATAGCGGTATGGCCTCTTAACGGGCAGCGTGGCGAATGCGGTCCTGCGTGAGCGTCAACGGGTACTGTTTCGCCGGGGAAATCGAACAGGAGAACGAACAAGGCCGACCAAAACGCTGCCCGCGTGCTAGCGTATCATAGTCGGCCTTTCGCTTTCCATGCCGGATAGCCCGGCAATGCGATCCTCCAGGATTCGAAGAAACTCGATAGCCTCATCGAACCGCTCTTCGAGAAGAACAAACTGCCTTGTCACATCGTCCGGATCCTTTTCCAGGATGTCGCATGCCTCGGCCACGAAGCGCGGCATCACCGTAAGACCGGCCCAGTGTCTCATGCCCGCAGCTACGCGCAGGATGGCTGTAGCGGCGTCATGGGGAAAGGCTGAGTCCGCTTTTTCAAACAGCAGGCGCTTCTTGAAGACAATCGGCATGCGTTTTTGGAGCCGGCGCACCAGGCCGGCGAGCTCCGAGACGAGTGGGTCCTTGAACCGGCACATCGGTCCGTCCCCCTCCAGCAACGCTTCCGCACGCAGGCTCCTGCTGACCGGCGACCAGGGAAACGCCTGAAGTTCGGTGAAAGGGAACGCGTCGGAGTAGCTGAGATACTCCGAACGCCGGACATAATCCAGCAGTTCCAGATTTTTCCGGACGCCGGCCAGGGTCACTCGCGGGTCGAAGAAAATCATGTTGACCTCGCACCGGATTTGCAGTTCCTCGAGCAGGCGCAGCTTCGGATAAATCGCGGTGGCTTTGATGCCTTTCTTCAGGAGATCGAGCGATTCCTGGTTCGCCGATTCGACCGAAACGCCGATGCCGGACAGCCCCGAGGCCTTTAACGCCGACATGGTAGCCGCGTCTACGTCGTTCAGCCGGCAGCACAGAAAATATTCGATACGCAATTTGCGCCGCGCGATCTCGCTGGCGATTCCACGCGCCCGCTCGCGGCCTGCCACACCGGGACCCATGAAATCGTCGTCCTCAAAAACGAAGCGCCGGATTCCGAACGTACTGATGAGTCCTTCGATCTCGTCCACTACCACTTTCGGACTGCGCCCGCGCCAGGGAGCCCCCGGCGAGCGGCGATAGAAGCCGGGAATACCGCAGAAACTGCACGTCCCATAGCAACCGCGGCTGCTACGCAGGAACGCCGTGCGGTCGCCGGCGCTGTAGCTGGAGAGCATCTCCGGCAGCCCGTCGTAAACGATGGAGCCGAGAACATCCAGGTCGGGCAGCAGCGGCCTGGCCGGATTCCGGTCTTCGCGCGTTCGCAGTCCCGGGATACCGTCGAGGGGTTCGTGCCCGCGCAGCCGTTCAACCGTTTCGAGGAGTGTTAGCTCCCGCTCTCCTTCAACGAGGAAGGTTGCCTGCTCGCATTGATCGAAGACACTTTCCGCGTCCAGCGTCGCTGGAATCCCGCCGAGCAGCACCGGTATCTCCGGAAATCTCTGTCCGAGCTCCCTAACCGCCAGCAGAACCGGCTTGCGGTTCTCTTCGGACAACTCAAGAAAGATCGCCTTTAGGTGTGCCGCCTCAACCAGAGACGATAGTCCGCCTTCCTGCGGCGATGCGACGTAAACGTATCCCGCATCGGCACCGTGCCGCCTCAGAAACGAAACGGTGAGGCGAAGATCCGGCTTCCACTCTTCGGCGGCCGGATCGTCGTATGCGGAGGTGCCTGCAATCAGGATCTCCATATGCCGCTCATGCCACGTGCGCCAGGAAACGCGCGGTCAAAGTTTCGATGCGGCGGGCTTCGGCCTGCAACTCTGCCGCTGCCGCGCACACTCCGCTGCCGGAGGTGTCTTCCCCCTGGTCGAACCCGTCGCACATGCGCTTCACCAGTTCGGGAATTCTCACCATGTTGAGATACACATATTGGCCGAGCAGAGCTTCCCGCATCCGGGTCAACTCCGGGCTGCGGCCTTCGGGCAGCAGACTGCGCAGGTTCAGCAGCGCATCCGACGGCACGGCGAGAACCGCCTGGGCGATGAATGCGACGCGAGGATCGGCGTAGCTGGTCCGGAAATCGTACAGCGTCCTTTCCGCCAGCGCCTTACGTTCAAACTGCGCGGCCAGGTCCGTCCCGAAGAACGGAATGTAGGCGGAGAACGGCTGCCGGTTGTTGAAGTAGAGGTATTTCGACTGCCGGACATATTCGATGAGACGGAGATTCTCCCGAACTTCGCGCAAGGTCGAAAGGGGATGAAAAAAAATGAACGTAATTTCCGTGAAAAGCTCCAGCTCATCGAGGATCGCCAGCGCCCTGTAATTCACGGCGGGTGTGGTTCCCTTGTTGAACAGCCGCAGTGCCTCCGCCGACATCGATTCAATTCCCAGCGTGACGGCGGCGAGCCCGGCGCTCTTCAATTCTTCCATTGTGGCGCGGTCGACGTCGTTTGCCCGGCATCCAAAGTTGAACTGGATCGCCGGCGCCCACCGTTTGATTTCCCGCGCCACCTCGACAGCGTGTGTCCGCCCTTCCGCGCCCGGACCCATGAAGTTCTCGTCGACGAATGTAATGCGGCGGCAGCCGGTTGCGGCTGTCACTCTCGAGATTTCTTCGGCGACCGCCGCCGCTCCTCGGCCCCTCCAGGTCTTGCCGGGGCTCGACCGGTAGAATTTCTGCACACAACAAAAACTGCATCGGCCATAACATCCTCGCGAAGCGGTCACCGGGACACAGCCGTTTGTCAGGCGCAGCGGAGCGTGGCACTCCGGATCGGCAAAATTGTCCAGCACGGGCGGCGTCAGCGAATCGAGATCCTCCACCAGTGGTCGCGGTCCGCCGGTTACGACGTGACGGCCATCTCTTCGGTACACTCCCGGAATCGGAGAAGGCTTGGTTCCGCGGATGATCTGCGAGGCCAGTTCAACGATAGATGTTTCGCCCTCGCCGAAGACGACGGAATCGATCGCTTCATAGCCAGTCATCAAAGCTTCCGCTGCCGCCGACGCGCAAAGGCCCCCGAGCGTCACGTGGGAGCGCAGCCCCCGCCGCCGCAAATCTTTGATGAACTCCAGCAGTAGGCCCAGTTGGACGTCGTAGGTGGTGAAGCCGAGAATGCGCGCATTCGAGCCGATGATCTGCTGAATCATGCGCTCCCGAACCGGCCCGTCCCGAATCGACGGCGGGTGCAGAATCCGCGCCGAAAATCCGTGGCGGCGCAGCGATGCGATCATGTACCGGTAGCCCAGACACCAACTGCTCTCCGGGAAGGAAAAGTCCCAGGGAATGTCGGCGAACAGGACGTCGATATCAGCCGCTGGTTGCACCGATTTTCTCGAAGTAGCACTGCATAACGTCCGCGGCGTTCTCGCACACCGGTTCGGACATGCTGCCGTTTGCCATCAATGCGGTCAGCACGCAGCCTCCACCGCAGAAAGTAGAGATATCGCACGTCCGGCAGCGCGCGCGGTTCAGAATGGTCTGATGTCTCCACCGCCGCGCACGTCCGCGGTCGATGTGGAACGCCGGGTGATAAACGCCGATCGCAAGGGCTTCCGTCCCGATTGCTTCCGGACAGGGATAAATCCTGCCGTCGGGATGGAAGGCGAACAGTTTCAACCCCGCAGCCTCGCAATACAGAACTTTCGGTATGAACTCCGGAGCGAAATGTTTCCCCATGGCGAGCGATTCCCGTGCGGCTTGAACATAATACCGGAAATAGCTCGCGGTCTTGAATACCGATAAGTCGAACGGACCGCCTCCCAGGTCCGTAGAGAGCGGAAACACCCGCTCGAACAACTCGTGCCAGCCCATCAGGGCATCCGGACCGGAAAGCTTCCCGCACCGGTTATCGACGGGAGCCGCCACGAACGCGAAGTGCGGGTTTTTCGTCCAGCCTTTCTCGTCGTACACGGCGGCCATGTCCGCCAGGTAATCGACATTGCGCCGGTCTACGTTCATCCGCACATTGATTCGAAGCGGCAGCTCTTTGCGTGTGAGCGCATCGATGCCGGAGACAACCTGGTCGAATGTCGGCTGCCCGCCCTTTCGCACGCGGCGCCTGTCGTGGATGTTGCGCGGCCCGTCGAGCGTCACCTGCACTTGCGAAACACTGTTCCGGTGTGCAGCGATCAGGTCGACGAAGCTGGACAGGTGGTAGCCGTTGGTCTGTATTGACGCCTTTCCTCCCCTGTCGCCAATGCGCGCCAGCAGGTAGTCGACAATGTGGCGAGAGCCGGGCAGAAGGGGTTCGCCGCCGAACAATTCGTACTGAGCACCCCCGGTTTGCCGGCGGTTTTTCGAGAACCGGTCAAGGACGGCAAACGCAGCGTCCACTTGTTCAATCGAAAGCGTACGCGTGGGAAGATCGTAAGCCTTTTCGAAGCAGTAACCACACTCGAAATTGCAGTGGGTGTTCACGACGAACGTATACTGCCTTGGCGCGGAGCGCTGGAACTCGATCCACGATTTCCGGCAAAGCTCCACGAATTGCCGCTCTTCCTCCTCCGGCGCATCGAAGAGGATGCTCTTTCTTTTCCACTGTTCGACGACGCTGCTATCACACGCGGCCGGTTCTCCCCGCGCGAGCGCGTCGAGCAGCCGCAGACCCGCATCGCTCAATACCAATATCTCGCCCGTGAGGGCGTTACAGAGAAGATGCCTGTTCGAACCGGTATCGAACACTCGGATGCGTCTGGCAACGTGCATACCGTCTCCTCACGAAGCCGGTTCCACCGGAACGGAATGCTGGACGAGAAAATCGTGCATCCGCGACGCAGCCTCGTTCCGCAGCCACACCCCGCACCCGACGGCCTCTTCCGCGTACCATTCAGCGAAGCGGGCCAGAAGGCGGCAGCCCGCCGCTTCTGCTTTCCGCCGGGCGTGCTCCGCACGTTCTGCGATGACGGTGAAATAGGGCTGGGCGGCTTTGCCGAAGTGAATCTCCTCAAGCACCGCGCGCCGGTTTGCGTCCCGGTATTCTTCTATCTGCGGGAGATCTGAGCAATAAGCGACGAACGCGTTATACCTGTCCGCATCCAGATCCGTACGCCAGTCGAATCTGTCATCCAGAAGAACCACGCCAGCCATGATGTCGTCGGTCGCCGAGCCGAGCAGCGGAAGGTCGCGCTCCCGGCCCGCGAGGAGGCAGGCTGCGGCGCATACGATTTTCAGCGTGGCGCCACGGTCGGCGAGGTGCAGGTAGTCCGCCTCGGTGTACGATCCGAATGGAGGCACGGGCTGCGCGGCCCCCATTGTCGCGTTGAGCCAGCGCATCATGCATTCATCGAAATAGGCCCAAAACTTGCGTGTTGCTTGCACACGTTGCTCATCGAACAGCCGCAAGTACCGCCTCATCCATAAGTGGTAGATCGAAACAGCGAGCCGCACGCTGCTGCCGGGTGCGTCGCCGTCGGCCAGGTCGTCGGTGATGCGGATGTACGCCAGCATGTACGCATTTGCCATCACCAGCTCGCCGGTGACGTGTTCGGACAGGTCGAATGTCTCTCCCAGCCAGCGCGGCATGCCCCATTCGAGCGCCCAGTTTGGAGTAACGATCCGGCGAAACAAGGTGCCGCCAGCGTCCTGGAGTTCGGGCGCGAGCCCGGCGAGCCCGGCCAGAAACTGCCGTTCCACCGCCGAGGTATCTTCAATGCGTAACTCGTCCGGGATAGAGTTCACCTGAGAATAAGTGGAGCCGGAGTGCGGCTCCACCCTCCGATCATTGCTGCTTATTTTTTGATCGGCTGCGTCACGATCGCCGGGTTGATGACAGCTTCTCCCGGAGATCGAAGCGGGTTGCTTACGGTTACACAGCACGACCAGCCGGGGCTCGCCGCACCGGTAAGGTTTGGCGCCAGTTTTTGTACGGACGCCTTTAGTTCGGGATCCTTTTCTACGGCGGTTACAAACGCTTCCGCGAGTCCGGCTTGCTGAAGTTTCAAAACAGCTTCATCGTAGGCCAGAATTTTGCGGACGTCTTCGAACACACGTTCTTTAGACATATTGCATTGCTCCTTTCGTTAAATCAGGGGAAATATCCGTCCCCACGGGCATCAACAGACGGCGTAACTGCGCACTCAAGATGTCTTCCATCAGCGCCAGGGCTTCGCTCTTCTTCCAGGGCGCGGACCGCAGGACGCCGATGGCCTTCTCGACGACGGCGAACTCGAGGACTTCTTTCACGCCTAGAGTCCTCCAATCCGCCGGAAATCTTCCCGCTGCATCATTCGTTCGAAGCGGAGATCGATGGTCTCCAGGAAGTCGGCCAGCCAGGAGACACGCCGGTCCCGGAACGCGAAGCGATGACCGCTCAAATAGTCGCCACGCAGGAGCCCGTCGGCGCGAATCCGTTCGAAAAGATCCGTGCCGCTGATCGGAATCAGTTTGCGAAAAAGAATCTCTTCGAAGCGAACATTTCCGAGTGAGCGGATGTGTTCGAGGAAACGAATATTCTCCCCGGCCTCTTCGAGCGTCGTATAGCGATCGAAGAAGATGATGTAAACAAGAGCGGGCAGGTCCAGCTTGTGCAGGATATCGAGGGCCGCAAGACTCTGCTCGACTTTGATGTTTTTGTTGAACGTGTCGAGAATCCGCTGTACGCCGGATTCGACCCCCAGGCTCACCGAGATCAGACCGGCCTCTTTGAGAGCGCGCATGGTGGATTCATCGACGTCGTTCACACGGCAGGAGATGTGAAAGCGGATTCGCAGCCCTCTTCTCAGGATCTCGGAAGCCACGGCCAGCGCGCGTTCTCTACCCGCTCTGCCCGGCCCCAGAAAATTGTCATCGACCATCTCGAAGGTGGTCACGCCGCGCTCCACCGCCCGCTCGATTTCGTCGGCGACATTCCGGGGCTCGCGCGCTCTCCATCGTTCGCCGAAGTGCGAGGAACGGCAGAACGAGCACCGTCCATAGCATCCGCGGCTGCTTGTCAGAAACAGCGGGACGGAGCGGTCCTGCCAATCGTCCGTGTCCAGAGCGGGAAACGGCAAGGAGTCTATGTTCTGTTGGATAGGCCGTTGCGGCGTTTTCACAACGGCGCCGTTCAGGGAGTACGCGATTCCGGGGATCTTCTCGAAACCGCGTCCTTCCCTGACGGCCTCCGCCAATTCGGCAATCGTTTCTTCGCCATCGCCGAGCACGATAACGTCGACAAGCTCCGGGAAATCCCGCAGGATCTCCTCGTAGGAAAAAGTCGCGAGGTGGCCTCCCATACAGATCACCGGGGAATTGCCCCGGGCTTTGACGCGCTGCACGAACTGGAGCGATTCCCGTAAAGAGCCTTCGTAGGAAGTGAGTCCGAGAAGAAGAGGCCGGGCCTGCTCAATCGCGCGGATCAGAGCGCTTTTGGACGTAAGGCCGTTCGACGGCGAAGGATAGAGTATGCCGGCCTGGTAGCCCCGGTGCCGCAGATAGGCCGTCATATAACGGAAGCCTAAATGCAACTCATGCGCGCTCAGAAACTGCTTGTAGGACCAGACCGACTTGAAGCGCCGGCCGAGTTCGTAACTGTTGAACGGCAGATCGACGAACAGTATGTCTGTGAGCGCAGAACGCGGCACGGCCGCCTCCGTGACAGGCTTTTACTGTACAGTGCCGCGCCTCGGAATTCAAGTCAAAAAGACATAAAAATCCATTTTAATAATCGTAACGAAGATCGCATTCCAGGACGGAAAAATCAGTGGCTGCTCTCGCGGTCAGCGGATGTGGCAGTGTGCCAGGCCGCGCTTTTCGAGATATTGCTGGTGATAGTCTTCCGCAGGATAGAACACGGGTGCCGGTTCAATCTGCGTAACGATGGGACGCTTGAACAGTCCTGAGCGCTCCCGCTCCTCTTTGGATGCCTGCGCGGCCCGCTGCTGTTCGGGGCTGTGAAAGAAAATCACCGACCGGTATTGCGTGCCCACGTCCGGCCCCTGACGGTTCAAAGTAGTAGGGTCGTGGACGCTCCAGAACACGTTCAGAAGATCGCCGTAGGAGACTTCGGCCGGATCGTATTCCACCTGGACCACCTCCGCATGGCCCGTGCGGTCTGTGCAGACGTCCTGATAAGTGGGGTTTTCGGTATGTCCGCCTGCATATCCCACGACGGTGTTCTTCACCCCTTTGGTTTCCCGGAAGGCCGCCTCCACACCCCAAAAGCAGCCTGCTCCAAATGTTGCATTCTCAGTAGCCATCCCTTTACCCTCCTGATTTCAGTCTACGTTTTTGATGCGGCCTTCGCGGCTCAATTCCAGTTTCCGGCCGCGCCATTCCACCGTCGTACCCAGCAGACCGGCTATCCAGATCGCGAAAGCCCAAAGGTCCCAAAGCGGCGCCGCGAGAAACCACCTTTTCACGATTCCGGAACCGAGCACTCCAATACCCGTAAGCGCACCGGAAGCTATACGCAGCAACAGCAGCACGAACGCGAGCGGCCATAGGCCGGCAATGGCGCTCGCCAGAACCCAGACTCCTGCGTGCGTTACCGGAAGGCCCGCGTAGCCTCCGCCCCTTGATACGCGAATGGTTCGCGCCCAGCGAACCTGGTGTTTCCAGACGCCGGTCCAGCCGTCTTCGCCAAGCGAGGTCTCCACGACGGTTCGGGAGAGGACGGTTTCGAGGCCCAGGCCGCTGATGCGTTTCGAGAGCTGATAATCGTCGGCCAGATATCCGGCAATGGCCGGAAATCCCCCGGCCCTTTCCAGGTCGGCGGCGCGGAAGACCAGCGTCGATCCCAGACCGAATTCCCGAACGCCGATCCATCGTGCCACCAGAATGCTTGGCGCGAAATCCGTCGCCACCCCAAGCGCTTCCCAGACACCGGCCGCGGTCCGCGCCACCGGCCGGTAGAGGCACGTCACTACGCCGGTTCTGCTGTCGGCAAGGGGCGCCACAATGCCGCGCAGCCAGTCTTGGGGGACTTTGACATCGCTGTCGCTGACGACGTAAACCGAATGCCGCGCGGCGGCCGCGAGATCGCAGAGGATGCCTGCTTTCTGATTCGGTGCACTCGTGGAACTGACGATGACGCGCATCGGAACGCCAAGGTGATCGGCTGCCAGGCGCCGGATGGACGAGAGGGCCGGGTCGGATTCGTCCGCCGTACCAAACAGAATCTCGAACGCCGGGTAATCCTGCGCCGCGTGCGACCGGATCGCTTCGTAAAAATCGGGATCGAGGCCTCGCACCGGCTTCAATACGGAGATCGCTGGCGTGTAATCCCCCGCGGAGGCCGGCGCTCGCAGATGCCTCCATGCCGCGAGGAGGGATGCAACCTGGTAGGCAATGGCGGCCGCTGCAATCGCGGCGATGGCTGCAATCACAGCGCGAGCAGGGCCACCCCGCACATCACCAGGCAGGCGCCGGCCCAACGGACCGGGTCCACTCTTTCTTTTAAAATATACCTGGCAAGAAGTGTTTCAGTGGCATAGCTGGCCGCCGTGGCGGGAACGGCGAAGCTAAGGTCGGCGACGGTCAGCAGTCTCATGAACGCGAAGAAGGAGAACGCCATGAAGGCAATTCCGAGCACAAGGAACTTCCGCTTCACCAGCGCGGCTACAAGACGGCCGATGCGGCTCGGGTGGAAATTGTCGATCTCCCCGTGGCGCTTCATTTCACGGGAGAGCAGCAAGTCGCCGGCCGTCGTGGAAAGGACGATCAGCATGACCAGCACCCATTTCGTCATGCTGTGTCCGGCTTGCTGGAAGGCGTCGTAGTGCGAGGTCCCGTCATGCCCACCAGGGCGGTTCCAGCTACAATGAGCAGCGTTCCGAACCAGCGCTGTCCGGTAATCTGCTCCTTCAGGAATATCCGCGCCATCAACGCCGACACGACATAGCCGAGAGAGGTGACGGGGAGTACGAAGCTGAGGTCCGCCCAGCTTAACAATGTCATTCGCGAGAGCATCCAGACGGAGAGCAGTATGATTCCGGCTGCTACCCAGGGGCTGAACATCAGCTTGATATAAGCCAGGGGCGATTCGCTGGCCAGTGTGCCGCCCCGGAGTCCAAGGCTGAGGAAAAAATTGCCCAACACATTGGTAAGAATCACGACGGCGCTGAAGACGCAGGTCTTCAGGCGAAGTTTGGTATGTGAGGCGTCCATCCGGGAATCAGTCTCCCGCACCCGCCATTGCGCCCGCGGATGTCCTTTGATCTTTGACGAATTTCTTGCGTTTGGAGCGCAGCGCCAGGTACTCGCGCGCTTCTTTGTAGAGCCTGCGCCGCTCGTCGCCGTGGAAAATGGCCTTTCGCACGACGCGCCAGGCTACACGAGGCCGGAAGTAGTATTCGCCGTAGAACTTCTCAACCCAATCCACCAGCTCGGCGCGGTCGAGGCCGGGGTAAACGATGTTCGGAAGCTGATGGCCGGCCTCATCGGTCATTGAGTCCAACGTGATCAGCCCGTTTTGTTTCACGTGGTCGTAGAATTCGGTACCGGGGTAGGGATGCGCGATCGACACCTGTATGGTCTCCACATCCAGGCGCTTGGCGAAATCGATGGTGCTGCGGATGCTCTCCCGCGTTTCTCCGGGCAGGCCGACT
>DASTMK010000516.1:0-7624 GCA_035714225.1 Bryobacteraceae bacterium
ATCTTCACCGTCGAAGCTGCCATGTCCAATGAGCGTTACGACGAGATCGTCGGAGAGGCTTGCTTCCTGCGCGATCTTTCCGAAAGTGGAGCGAATCGCTTCCCGCGTGGCTGCTTCTCCACGAAGTGTTACGGCGCGGGCGTTCACGTTGCCCGTTTTCACCAGCTTGTCCAACTCACGCGCCCAGTCGTTGAATCTTTGCTCGTAATCGGGTTCGCCTCCCAATCCGGCAACCGTGACGTAGAACGTAGCCGCCGGCAAAGAAAACGAACAGGCAACGAGCAGCAGGACCCACTTCATACGGCACCCCACCGCCGCCGCAACAGCCACTCGGAGGCGCGCAACAGCAAGGCCAGCAGAAACACAGCCGGCATGTTCCAGAGATCGCGAGTCTCGCGCGTAGCGATACCGGCCTCCGAATATTGGATCTCGTCGGCAATATTCGACAGGTTGCGCGGGTTGTAATAGCGGCCGCCAGTCTCGGATGCGAGCATTTCCAGCAGTTCGCGATTCTGCTCGGCATGAAACTTCTCGGCCACTCCATCCTCGCGGCGGAACATCAGCACGTCGCGGCCGATCTCCTCGTTCCCTCGTTTCGCCAGCATTTCGGCGAGATACGAACCGGGTCGTTCCGCCACCCATTCCGCCGTGTAGTCCCCGTTCTGAAGAGGATCCGGCGACAACGTTACCACCGCCGAAGTGTTCTCCGGCCCGATGATGCGGGCTTCCACGGTCGCATCCGCCATCGCGAGATAGCTGGTGTCGTGGACCCGTGCGCGAAGCTGAAGACGGCCGTTGTCGTACAACATCGGTTGAGGACTGGACGACAAAACACGGCCCGGCGTTTCAGTGGCCAGCCAGCGCAGCAACTGTTGCCAGAACATCTCGTGGGTGCGGTCCGCGAGCGGTTGCTGCATCTGCCATCGCCAACTGCCGGCGGAGGCGAACACGGCGGTCCGGCCCATGCCGTACTTCTGCGTTACCAGCAGCGGGAACCGGCCTTTGCTGGTGGGCAGGAACTCTGCCAGAACCACTGCGCCCGCTTTCGGCTCGCCGACTTCCTGAAAATTGGCGAGATAGGGAAGCTTCTTCCAACGATCGGCATTGGAGGCGGGATCGCCTTCCAGGCGGCAAATGAGGCTGTCGCGGCCGGCTGGCGTAAGCTCGACAGTGGCCGGATCGCGATGGAACGTGTTCTTCGCATTCGGCAGCGACACCGGCAGCAGGTCCGCCAGCGGAGAAGTGCCGTATCCGCCATCGGCCAATCCGGACCGGCCGGCCAGAAACCGTAACCCGCCGCCGCGCCGGTCGACAAATTGCCGGATCAGCTCCTGTTGCGTGGAGGTGAAGGAGGTGACCTCGATACCGCCGAGGATGATCGCCTGGTACCCGAAGAGGTCCTCCACCCTGGAAGGAAAGCCGTCCTCCAATTCCTTCGGATTGTCGATGCCCTGGCGGTAAATCTTGTTCTGCGTGGTCCGCAGGATGGAAACCAGACTGAGGCCCCGGTCCTCCTCCATCGCGCGCCGGATGAATTTGAACTCCCACCTGGGCTCGCCTTCGATATAGAGAATGCGAGGCCGGTCGGACTGGACGTTCACCAGCCGGGTGAGAGAATTGTTCGCACCGTTCTCCTCGTTGGCGAGAGCGTCCACAACGAACTGGAGGTTTTTCGCCCCGGCGATGCCTGCATTGAACACGATCGCCTCGGTTTGCTGAACCCCATCCGGCTTTAAGGTAACCTGCTGGGAAGCAAGAGTCTTCCCGTTTTCGACAACTTTCAGCGTGGCTTTTCCTCCGGCATAGCCACGCTGCCGGAAACTGACATAGGCGCTGAGCCGCGAATCGGCCAAAGTACGCGGAGCCACCTGCACGTCGGAGATTTCGAGATCGCGCGCGAATTGCTCGCGCCCGATACCCACGGTGTGGATCGGAAGGCGGCGGCTTCGCACATTCTTGATCATCTCCAGATCGATACCAGCGGTATTGTCGGCTCCATCGCTCAATAGCAGAACTGCACCAATGGGAAGGCTCGCCGATTCGGCAACCACCTGTTTGAGCGCATCGTTGATCCGCGTGGAAGGCATGGATGCCTTGAGGTCCTGGAGCTTATCGATGCGCTCCAGATGTGAGCCGAGACGATAGAGGCGAACCTGAAAACGCTCGCCAAGCTTTTCCAGAATCCCGCTTCCCAGCGCGGACTGCGCAATGCTCAACCTTGTCCCGCCCTCTTCGGGAATCGCCATGCTTTGGGAGTCGTCGACCACAACGGCAATGACGTTCTGCTGGGGTTTTAGCGTTGCGATACTGATGGCCGGCTGCCACAGCAGCAGAAACACCAGCGCGGCCAGAGCGGTTTGAAGTCCCCATATAGCCGCCTTGCGGCTTCCCCGAATCGGGCTCCGTTCGCCGGCCGGGCGGCGCCACACTGCTATCGCAAGCAGGACGGCAGCCACGGCGATCAGCGCCGGAAGTATCCACACAGGCCACGCACTCAGGAGTACCAGTGTGCCCTTAGAGAAAACCGTGGCTGGATACTTAAACAAAAATTCAAACATCTTTGGCTACGGAACCCGCCTCAATGAGTCATTGAGTAAATGATGTAGTTGATACCGATCCGGTATGCAAGCGACGCATACTTTTCCGGATACAAGGGGTGATCGGCCCATTCCCATGCATCCCCCAAGTCCATGTTGTGGCAAATTGCCACCATCAGCCGCCCTCTATCGTCGTAGATCCCCCTCCAGCGAGCCTCAAGGCCGTCGTATTCATAAATGCGTCCTGTTTGAAACATGACGATTCCGGGCACCTGGAATCTTTCGTCCAGGTCGTATAAGACATGAAAGATAGGATCGCTGTTCTCGAGATCGACCACCGGGCGATCGGGAAACACCCGGCTCATGCTGGCCATGAAGACATCCCACTCAAAGGTGCCGTGGAAATCGTCGGTCATCAGGAATCCGCCTCGCAGCAGATATTCCCGTAGTTTTGCACATTGCGCGTCGGTCAGGTCCCAATGTCCCGGTTCCACGACATACACCCAGGGCGAGTCGAAAATCTCATCGCTATCGAGGTCTACTACCTTTTCGACGGATCGTGCATGAATTCGGGTCAGACGGCGCACACCTTGCACAAACTGGCGATCCGCTTTGGGATAATCGATGGCCCAGTTCCCACGCATCGCCCAATAGCCGCCCATACCGCTGCCCCGGAACGAAGGATACCGCAGGCGCGCGAAAACCCACTCGGTCTTCTCGTTGGCATCGGGAGGAGTAATAATGGGGTCGTCCTCGCGGTCAAGGAATTGTTGAAGAACGCTCCGCTGGAGTGCGAACGCGGCGCCCAGTGCCGCAAAAAAAATCGCGATTGCAATGAAACTGCCACGGGGACGCATTCAAACCCCTATTTTTCTTAGGATAACACAGCGTGCGAGACCGGCTGTTTGACGTTAGAATGGGCCGCAGTGTATTGCTGCGACGAACTTCAACAACTCGCCGGCCGTGAACTGGTACGCATCGGTCCGGTGCACACTCTTACCAACGGACGCATTCTGACGGAGATCGATACGGAATATTTTCTGGTTTTCGGGGAGGAACGGCCCACGTATGCGGGCATCAACTATTGCCCCTTCTGTGGACGGGCTCTCTCGCGCGGGCTCTGGAACCTGGAGAAGAAGAAGCAGGGGCGGTAAAAAAGGGCCCCGGGATTGTCCCCGGAGCCCACGGAAGCACTACGGGCGGAGATCCTGCTCCTGAATGAAGGTGGTCCACTCTTCTGTCCAGTCATAATCTCCGAAGGCGCCAATGTAGTTCGCCGTCTGATCGAAGAAGCCGTCATCGGGCGGCTGAACCCAGGTGGCGCGATAAACCGGGGAGCCGAGCATGGGACGGAAATCCGGATCGCTGCGTTCGAGCGGTCTCCGCAACATCGGGTCTGCGACGACGAAGTTCCGGCCCTGCTGTCCGCCGCTGGCAAAAGGCAGAAAAACATCCTGAACCTGCGCATCGAGCGAGTTCGCACGCCCCGACTCCTTGCCGTTATCCCACATCAGTATTCCATCGGCAGTGAAATCGCCGCTGTCGATATGCGGCTGGATGCTACTGAAATCGGATCCGCCGAAAGCCCTGGTGGTCCAGTTGTAGCAGATCACGTTGTTCGTGCTGCCGCCCGCGCCCCTGCGGAAATACAGGCATGGCGAGTCGGATTCGTCGAATCCCCGGGCCGCGCTTCCCACGAATGTCGCGTTCCAAAGGTTCAGCTTTCCTAACGGCCGAGCAGCGAAGTCACGTTCGTAATTATCGGTCTCCACTGCCCTGTTCGAAAGGTCTTCGTTGGCGACGGCGACTACGTGCTGAACACGGCCGTTGTAGCCGATTTGTACATCCACGTAATCGTCGGCCCCGTAAGTGCCAACAAGATATTTGGCGTCGTTATTTCCGCCGAACCACTCGAAGGAATCGTCCAGGCCGTAATGCGCCTGCAGGTATTCGCTGGTGGTGGCTTTGCCGCAACCACCCCAGGTGAACGAGTTCGTTTCTTCGTTCGGCCGCAGCAGTGCTCCGGCGAACTCCACTCGTACATATCGCAGCGTGCCGCAGTTGTGGTCCGCATTCGAACCGCCGTAGCGGGTTTCGGGCATCTCGGGAAGACCTTCGATGGTCAACTGCCCGCTCGGATCGTTGAGCGGAGCCGTGCCCAGCAGGAGAAGCCCACCCCAGTCGCCCCGCTGCCGCTGCCCGAGCGGCTGTGACGATGTCATGATAATCGGCCGCGAGCGCGTTCCGTTCGCTATCAGGCGCCCCTGTGTCGTGACCAGCAGGACGGACGGCGGCTGGGAACCAGGCATGCCGATAATGAACGTCCCAGGTTCGATGGTCAGCACCGCGTTATTCCGAACCGCAACGATGCCTTGCACTCGATACGCCCTATCGTTGGTAAGAGTGCGATTTTCATTGATGGAGCTTGGCAGGTCCTCGATCGCGCTGACAACGCCGAATTTGAAGTAAGCGGCCTTTACGACGCGCGTGCCCGTGTAATCCCGAAGCTGCACCACGATGGTATGCATACCCAGCTCGCCCGGCGCGGTGAGCGCTGTCGATGCTACGCTTCCACCCTCTCCGGCGAGTACACCTTTCTCCGCCGCCGGCAAACGTACAATACGGAACCCTTGCTCCACGGTGTTCCCGAAGATATCGGTAGGGGTTGTATCGTTGCCAGGCAAATAGCTTCTGGTGCCTGTCTGATTGTTCTGGTGGAATGCCACTAAGGTATATGGATACAAATCGTCATTAGGCTTGATCGTCCAGCGAACGGTGATCGGTTCTCCCGGCTGGTACACGTATTTGTCGGTCCAAATCCACATCGCGGCGCGCGTGTCGACCTGTGAATAAGAATCGATCTGCCTCCTTGCGTCCTGAAGATCGACGGTTCGGAATGCCAGAGGGGCTCCCGCTCCTGCTGCTACCAATGGCCACACTGCAAGCGCTGCTGTCGCGAAGCTGGTAATTCGCATAGCTGGTGTTTATCCTTTCGTTGATGTTTGAGAATTCCGGTTAGAAGAATGAGTAACTGGTGCCCACCGTGAAAGTCCTTCCGATGCGGAACGCCCGCACCAGAATGTCGGCTTGGGTGAAACGGTAATGATTGTCTGTAAGGTTCTCGGCGCCGAAACGGAGAATCCACTTACCGGTTTCGTCCAGGTTGACGTGATAGACGAAATCAAGCATGGTCGTTCGTTCCTGATATACGTCGGGTAACTGGAAGGTCCCCACGTCTGTGATCCGGCGCGATACCGAATTGACATAGAACCTTGCGTTGGACCGCCATGACGGCTTCACCCATTCCGTGATGACGTTGTAAATCAACCGCGATTGGCCAACCAGCGGCCGCGTTCGGGAAGTAAGTTGCGGGAAGCGGTCCGTCGGGATCCCCACGTTGGAATCCACGAAGGTGAGATTGGTTTGAATCGCAAAAGGAGAAAGTCTGCCGGAGAAGGATCCGAGGTTCTTCCTGAACTCGAATTCCACGCCTTGATTTCTCGCTTCGGGCACGTTCAGGAAGCTTTGACGCAACTCCGACGCCGTCGGCCTGTAGATCTGCTCGATCGGATCGGTGAAGCTCTTGTAGAAATAACCGGCGGCGATCACCTGGTTGCCGCCGAGAAACCACTCCCACCGCGCGTCGAAGTTGTCAATGGTAGCCCGTTGTAATTCCGGATTTCCAACCGTCGAATAGCCGCCCACAACGTTCGTGAATTCGAACGGGGAAAGTTCCCGGAAGTCGGGCCGGTTCACCGTGCGCCCGTAGGCGAACCGGAGGTTCTGCCTGCCGTTCAGAGCATAGATGACATTCACGGCCGGCAGGAAATCGCGATTAACCAGGTTGGCGACCGAGGGCATCGAGCCCGGAACCAGCGGATCGATGGTGCTGACGACAACATCGGCATCTTCAATGCGCGCGCCGCCGATGAACCGCCACCGCCGGCCTATCGCCAGATCGATCATCCCGTACCCGCCATACACGTCCATGCTGGCTGTATAGGTGTCTGTGCCTCGCGTGATCTCCCGGACGACGAAACCATCCGGCCGGATATTCGCTTCGCCCAGAACCTCGTTTGCCGGCTTGGTGAAGTCGATGGTCTGAGCCCGCACCGGGAAAAAGCGGAAGCGCCGTCCTTCAAAATCGCGCCGCCGCGTCGTGGCGCGGAACCCCACTTTAAAGAGTCCACTGATCGATCCCTTGAAGAACGGTTTCGACCAGTCGCCTTGCGGCTCGTAGATGCGATCGTTCAATCCATTGAAGAAGCGCATGCCGGATTCGGGCAGGTTCAGATATTCGTATCTGGCGCCGTCCGCCGCCCGGCCGTATATGGTCTCCCGAAGGTCCGGTTCATTGCGAGTCGAGTAAGAGTAGGTGAACTGCCAGTGAAAGACGCTGTTTCCCAAGCGCGCAACGGCATGGTCTCCTTCGATGGAGCTGGACAGCAGGCCTCTCTCCACCCATCTGAGCCGCGTGTCCTGAATATAGTTATTGTTGCCGCCGTTGAGACCTTCGAGAAAGCGCGCCTCTTTGTCGGTATCCCGTGTAACGGTGTTCCGCCAGATCAACTTCGCACCGGGGCTGAGCCGGTAGGCGGCGTTGAACACTCCCCCGATGCGAACCGATTCTGTGTCGGTGTTGAATTCCGGATAATCGCTGAAGATCTGCGGCCGGCCTCCGCCGGAATTCACGAGGAACCTGCGAAGCTCCGGATACCGCTGCGGCGCATTACTGAAGGTGAGCGCTCCGACAAGCCCGAGCCGTCCCCAGCTGTTGCCTCCCGCCACCGAGTACGTCTGGCTGGGCCGCATGGAATCTACCGGCTCGGGTTCGTAGTTGTTGGAGAATGCACGTCCGAACTGCTGAAACTGTTGCTCGTTGAAGTTTCCGACAAACAGACGTTGGTCTGGAGGTATGCTCCCCGGCAGGCTGCGGGAACCGTCGTCAAAACCGGTCCAATCACGGGAACCGCCTCGGTATGTGTTGAAGCGGTTGAAGGTTGAGAGCGTGTTGAAACCGTAGTTGACGGAAACGCTCAGCATCTTCTCGACCGGAAACTCTACAGTGCGAAGCTGTACCAGTCCTC
>DASTMK010000517.1:0-5146 GCA_035714225.1 Bryobacteraceae bacterium
AACCAGGTTTCGCTGGCCGGCGCCGGTTTCGTGCTGCGGTATCTGGAGCACATTGCCGTCCGCCTCGGCCCGCTGGTTGCCGTGCTGGGATTGTTCGTCTCCGCCGGATCCGTCAAAGGAATTTTCCGCAACCCACGCACCACCGTCAAAGTGGCACTGACCCTGGTTCCGCCTGCGCTCGCGCTGGCCTACTACACGACCATCACGCATGAAGTGGGTGGAAGTCACAGGTTCTCCTATCCCACATATTTTTACCTGGTCATTGCCGCGGCGGCCGTGGCCACTCTGGCCTTCAAACGACTGCCGGACCTGAACAGAACCCGCCTGGCGGCCCTCGCGGCGGCGATGGTGGCCATCCTTTTCGCAACCGATGGCAACTGGCGCTCACTGCTCCGGGGTGGTGCGGCGCGGCCGCCGGATGAATTCTCCGAATACCACTTCCAGATTGCCCGGGTGCTCGAAGCCACACGCCTCGGACCCCGCATGACCATCCTTTGCGATGCTGCCGGAATCATTCCGTTTGTGACGGAAGTGAACCTGTTAGACCGGGTAGGCCTCAATGACAACTTTCTTTCGGGACGGCATCCGATCAGCCCGGAAGAGCGGGAGCAATACATCTGGAGCCGCAACCCCGACGTGTACATCGGCTTTGAACCGCCAGCTTCCTCCAGCGCCGCCCGCGCGGAAGAGGATCCCCGCATGAAAACGGGGTACCTGAACCACCTGATGCAGTTTCATCGCACAGGCGGCGTGGTGATCATCGAGAACCGTACGTTTCTCATGCGGCCGGAGCTATGGCACACGCGCATGCGCGAGCTGAGGGACAACTGGATCTGGCTGGGCGAAATCAATTGGCCGGGATGGCGCATCTCCGGCCTCAAAAGCTTCGTATATGTGCGCAGGAACTCTTCGCACTTCGACACCCTCGCTCCCGCGTTGAAGCGGCTTGTAGCGGTGGAGCCGGAGCGGGTCGATTTGAACCGCACACCATCTTCCTTATAGGTGTAGCCATGGAACTCAGGGAATTACTGATCCGTAAAGACCCGCTGTTCTGGCCGCAGTTGCGCGAACAGTCCGGGCAGGCTTCGAATTTCGAAAGCCTCATTTCGCTTTGTACGTTACGCAAGAGAGCCGAAGCGGCGGGACTCGCGCCGGCCGAACCCCGGGAGACGCTGCGAATCGCTTTTCTCGGCGGGTGCAGCCTCTATCCGCTCAATGAGCTCGCCCGGCATATGCTCTCCGTCGAAGGTTATGCCTGCGAGGTCTTTACCGGCGACTTCGACAACTATGCCTCCGAAATCATGGACGAAGCAAGCGCGCTTTACCGCTTCGCTCCGCAGGTGGTATTTCTTCTGCCCTCACCCGGACGTTGTAAATATCAGGGGGGGTGGACGGATGCCCGTGAAACGCAACAGGCGCAAGCGGTAGAGACCGGCTCGCAGCTACTGGGGTTGTGCCGCAAGGTGCATGAGCGCACCGGGGCGGAAGTTCTCCTTTCCAATTTCATGCTGCCGGGCGGGTTCGATCCCGGCGCTTACCGCACGCGCACGCTCGCATCCGATTGGAGCTTCCGCAAGGTGGTGAACCTGGAGCTGGGCCTCAACGCTCCGCCTTATGTTCATCTCTGCGATCTCGAGTTTCTCGCCTATCGCCGCGGCGCGTCCGCATCCGAAGATGCCCGCGGGTGGTTTGAAACCAAACAGCCTTGCGCACCCGACCTGCTTGTCGACATCGCCAAAGAAATTGCCGTGCTGGTGCGAGGTTTTCGAAAAGGGCACAAGAAAGTGCTGGTACTCGATCTGGACAATACACTGTGGGGCGGCGTTGTGGGCGACGACGGCCTGGAGGGAATCGAGATCGGGGACACCTCGCCGCGCGGGGAAGCGTTCAAGGCCTTCCAGCGCTATATCCTCTCGCTGGCGGGCCGGGGCATCCTCCTCGCCGTATCGAGCAAGAACGATCACGAGAAAGCCATCGAGCCGTTCGACAAGCACCCGGAGATGGTGCTACGCCCTCAACACTTCGCTTCGTTCAAAGCCAACTGGAATCCCAAGTCGGAGAACATCCGCGAGATGGCCGCCGAGCTGAACCTCGGCCTGGATAGCTTTGTATTCGTGGACGACAACCCGGCGGAGATCGAAATTGTCCGGCAGTTTCTGCCCGAGGTCTCCACCATCCTGCTGGGGCCCGATCCCGCCGCTTATGTCCGCGAACTCGAGGACTCGCGCTACTTCGAGCCGCGCAGCATTACGGCCGAAGATGCCGGACGGACGGCGCAGTACAGGCAGGAGGCGGAGCGCAGGACGCTGCTTACTTCCGCCACCGACATGGACGCCTACCTGGCGTCGCTCGAGATGGAAGCCACCCTTCGCGAGTTCAATCCGATCGATGCGCCGCGCATCGCGCAGCTTATCAACAAGAGCAACCAATTCAATCTCACCACCCGCCGCCGGACGGAGGCCGAAGTGCTGGAGCTGGCACGGGACCCGGGCGCGGCGGCCTTCACCATCCGCCTGCGGGACCGCTTCGGCGATCACGGTCTCATTGCCGTCGTCATCGGAAAGATCGTCCCGGGCGAAGCGGGAACGGAGTTTGAAATCGACACCTGGCTGATGAGTTGCCGTGTATTGAAACGGCAGGTGGAGCAGGAGACGTTGAACGAAATCGTGCGGCTGGCGCGCCTCCATTCCTGCGCGGAAATACGGGGCGTGTATATCCCCACCGCAAAGAATGGAATGGTGCGGGACCTGTATCCGCAGATGGGCTTTAGCCTTGCGTCCGGCGGCGAAACCCGTACGGAATATCTGTTGGCCGCCCGCTCGTATGAAGCTGTCCCTACCCAAATCCGCATTGCCGGAAGGAGTTATGAATCAAGATCAAGTCATCTCGCGTCTACAGCAAGTTTTTGACAACATCTTTCTCGAACCTGTAAAGCTGACGCCTCAACTGAGCGCGCAGGACGTAGAGGAGTGGGACTCGCTGACCCAGATCTCGCTGATGGTGGCGGTGGAGAAGGAATTTAACGTGCGGTTCCGCGTGGGGGAAGTCGAAGCTACGAAAAACGTCGGCGAGTTTGCGGACCTGATCGCGCGGCGTGTAAACGGCAACTGATCCCTCTTTTTGAAATGCTCAGGAATACGCTCTCCCCGGGGAACGTCATCACGATCGTCACGGTCGTGCTCAGTATTGCGGCGATTGCCCTTTTCCTGTTCCTGCCAAGCGATTCGCTCGACATAGGCATCGTGTACGGAGGCTTTTGATGGCAGCGCCCGCGGTGACGAGACCGGTTCTTACGCCCGGGTTGCCCCGGACCGGCGAGTGGCTGAAGACCGGTCTGCTGGCTGCTCTCGGTGTGGCCGGGCTGGCGATATTTCTGGTCTGGGATCCTCCGGACTACCGGCCTCTCGGAACCGTTCAGGCAGCCCGGTTCCTGCTCGGCGCGCTGACCTACCTGGCTGCGGCAAGAGCCGTACTCTATCTGAAATCGGAAGGCCTTCGGGCCATGCTGTTCGCGGTAATCAATGTCGCCGCTATCGGCCTGTTCTTCGACATGAGCGACGGCCGGCGGCGGTTCCTTTTTCTCCTGGCGGCGTATCTTTCCATGGTTTCGTTTCACTACGTGATGATGCGCCTGTTTGCCCGGCGAGCCGGCTGGTGGCCGTGGATGGCATTCGCCGCGCCCATTGCCGCCCTGGTTGTGCTGCGCTATGCCGCCGCTCTGTTCGATCCGGTGTTTGCACTGGTTCCGGGCATCCTCACGGGGCCGCTGGCAGCTTTCTTCATCGGGCTTTCCTACATGGCGTTCCGGCTCAGCCACCTGGTGCTCGAAGTGAGAAACGGCGTGGTCGCCAGACCCGGATTCTGGCAATATCTGGGGTTTGCGTTCTTCCTGCCCACGCTCGTAGTCGGGCCCATTAATCCTTACAGCAACCACGCGGAATCGCTGGGAGCACCCGATCGCACGGCGACACCCATCGGCCGCTGTTTGCTGCGCATCCTGATGGGCGCGGCGAAATACCAATTTTTGGGGAATATTTTCAACCAACTTTCCTATGCGGGCCTGCTGCTCGACGGTTACCCGCATTCGCCGGTAGATCTTTTCGTCGCCGCCGTCGCCTACCATCTGTATCTGTACTGCAACTTTTCAGGGTTCTGCGACATGGCGATCGGCGGCGCGGGCCTCCTGGGTATCCAGGTGAAAGAGAACTTCCGTAATCCCCTGGGGGCGCGGAACGTGCAGGATTACTGGACACGGTGGCACATTACGCTCTCCACGTACACGCGGGATGTACTGTTTTCGCCGCTGTCGAAGTTTCTGGTCGTCCGGCTGGGACCGAAGAGGGCCAATCACGCGATTGCCGCCGCCATCGTGTTTGTGTTTCTGCTGGTAGGAATCTGGCATGGAACCGGAGCGAATTTTGCCGTGTATGGAGCTCTTCACGGCCTGGGCGTCGCATCCGTTCATTACTACAACGTGTGGCTCAAGAAACGCCTGGGCAAGCAGCGCTACAAGGCCTATCACGAAAGCCGCCTCGTCCATGCCGTGGCCGTCGCCATGACGTTCCTGTTTGTGACGGCCAGCCTGTTCTTCTTCGCGAACGATTTCGAAACGGCCCGGCAGATTCTGCATGCCATCCAATAACAGCTACTCTTTCGAAGACCTGCACGAGGGAATGATGGTCGAGCGTGAATACACGATCGACGCGACCGTGTATGAAACTTTCCTGTCCATCTTTCCCGACAAGAGCCCCGTGCACGTCGAGGACGGCTATGCGAAAGCCAACGGCTTTGACGGCATTGTCATGCACGGCGCTATCCTGAACGGGTTCCTGTCGCATTTCGTGGGCATGTGTTTTCCGGGCCGCCGTTCGCTCGAATTGTCGGTGGATATGCGTTACCTGAAACCTTGTTACATGGGAGACAAGGTAGTTCTTCGCGGTACCATATCCCAGAAACTGGAGAGCCGCCGCGTAGTAGTTCTCGATCTTGCTTACGAAAACCGGAGCCGGAGTTACACTGCCGCCAGGGGACGCGTGCAGGTTGCCATCATGGGGGAAGAATAAGGGGGGCCGTTGATGCCGCGAAGTACTGTTGCCGCTTTATATACATCGCCGGAGAGGGTGCTCGACGATATTGGACGCCTGGC
>DASTMK010000518.1:0-10822 GCA_035714225.1 Bryobacteraceae bacterium
TTTTCTGGGCGCCAACCTGGAAGGCTACGGCTGCGCCGGCATGAGCAACGTCGAATACGGTCTCATCATGCAGGAACTTGAACGCGGCGACTCCGGCCTACGAAGCTTCGTTTCCGTTCAGGGCGCGCTCGTGATGTACCCGATTCTCACTTATGGCAGCGAGCAGCAGAAACAAACCTGGTTGCCAAAGCTGCAAGCGGGCGAAGCCATCGGCTGCTTCGGTCTCACGGAGCCGGGATTCGGATCGAATCCGGGCGGGATGACCACGAAAGCCACGCGGGCCGGGGACTGTTGGGTGTTGAACGGAGAGAAGACCTGGATTACCAACGGATCGGTTGCGCACATCGCGGTGGTCTGGGCGCGGACGGACGAGGGGATTCGCGGCTTCCTCGTGGAAAAGGGCACGGCCGGCTATTCCACAGCGGATATCCACGGGAAGCTTTCCATGCGCGCTTCCGTCACATCCAGCCTCTCGTTTCAGGATTGCCGCATCCCATCCGATAACATGCTGCCCGGCGCCAAAGGTTTGAAGGCGGCCTTGAGTTGTCTTACGCAAGCCCGTTACGGCATCGGATGGGGTGTCATCGGCGCGGCGATGGATTGCTATGAGACCGCCCGCCGCTATTCGCTCGCGCGGAAGCAGTTTGACGGCCGCCCCATCGCTTCGCATCAACTCGTGCAGGAAAAGCTCGCCTGGATGATCACCGAAATCACCAAGGCGCAATTGCTCGCGCTGCACGTCGGCAGGCTGAAAGACGGAGGGAAGGCCGAGGCCGCGCACATCTCGATGCTCAAGCGGAACAATGTCGCCATCGCGCTCGATTGCGCCCGCCTGAGCCGCGATCTGCTGGGTGCGAACGGCATCATGGACGAATATCCCCTCATGCGCCATCTGTGCAATCTCGAAACGGTCAAGACGTATGAAGGGACGGACCATATCCATGCGCTCGTGATCGGGGAGCGGGTCACGGGAGTGGCGGCCTATAAATGAGCGCGCGGCTGTGAGCATTCTCCGGCTCGAACAGGTAAGCAAGAACTACCAGACCAACGGGACAACGGTTTCCGCGCTGCGCGACATTACTCTGGCAGTGAAGCCTGGTGAATTCGTGGCCCTGCTGGGACCGAGCGGTTGCGGAAAATCGACGCTGTTGAATCTGGCTGGCGCGATGGACTTCCCGACATCGGGACAGGTGATCCTTCGCGGCATAGCCACTTCCGCGCTCGACGATTCGGCGCTCACGCGCCTGCGGCGCGAAACGATCGGATTCGTGTTCCAGTCGTTTCAACTGCTGCCTACGCTGACAGTAGCGGAGAACGTGGAGTTGCCGTTACTGCTGGCCGGAGCGAAGGGCGCTCGTGCGGCGGCGCTGCGCGTTCTCGAACAGGTGGAGATGGACGGATTCGCATCCCGCATGCCGTACCAGCTTTCGGGAGGCCAGATGCAGCGGGTCGCCATCGCGCGCGCTCTGATTCATACGCCTGCCATCCTGCTGGCGGACGAGCCGACCGGAAATCTCGACAGCGCAACAGGCGATCTCATACTGGCCTTGTTGCGGCGCATCGCGAACACCGGGCAGAGCACCGTCATGCTCGCCACGCACAGCGCTGAAGCAGCCACACTGGCGGACACCGTGGTTCGGATGCGCGATGGCCGCATTCAGGAAATACGCGAGAACGCCCGAAAACCGTAGCGCGCGATGCCGTACTGGAAGCTGTTCTACCGCCTCATCGTCCGCCCGCTGCGGCGGGAGCCTGTCCGCACGCTGTTGACCGCTTTCGCGGTGGCGCTCGGCGTCGCGGTCGTATTGGGGATCGAGTTGGCGGGCACCGCCGCTGCGGGGTCGTTTCGTTCGTCGCTGGAGGCGCTGGCCGATGACGCAGATCTCGAAATCACCGCCACGGGCGGCCTTCCCGCCGAAGTGTTGGCGCAAGTTGCGGGGCTGCCGCATTCGTTCCGGTTCGAACCGCGCATGGAGGACTTCGCTTTTCTTCCGGCACGGAATCGCACCGTGCCATGGATCGGAGTCGACTTCATCGCCAACGCACCAGAGCAGGGCGCATCTGCTGGGGATGGTGATCCGGCAGACCGGTTCCGCAAGGAACAGGTGTGGGTCAGCGCGAACCTGGGATATAAGACCGGCGACCGGATTCCGGTACTGATCGGCGATACTCTCTCGGAATTCCATGTGGGTGGAGTCCTCTCAAAGCAACCCGGAGAAGTGCTGGTGGCCGACCTGGCCCTCACGGATCGCCTTTTCCGGCGTGAAGGAAAGCTGGACCGGATTCTCGTACACACGCCATCCGGAAGATCCGTTGCGGAGTGGGAGCAACTGCTTCGTTCCGCCCTGCCGCCCGGCGCCGGCGTCGGGCCGCAAGGCTCAAGCACGGACGAAAACCGCCGGATGTTGGCCGCGTTCCGGTGGAATCTACGCGTGCTGAGCTACATCGCGCTCATCGTCGGCGCGTTTCTGATCTACAACACCATCTCCGTTTCGGTTGTGCGGCGGCGTGCCGAAATTGGCATTGTGCGGGCTCTCGGCGCCACTCGCGCGGCGGTGCTGCTGGGGTTTGTGGGGGAGGCCGTCTGCTTCGGCTTGTCCGGCGCGCTGGCGGGGATCGCGCTCGGCCGTTTTCTGGCGGAAAGCGCCGTTGGACTGATCGCTTCCACCGTGCAATCTCTGTACGTCAGCAGCACTCCCGCACCTGTTGAGCTGAGTTGGAAAATTGCGCTGCTGGGGATCGGCATGGGGATCACGGTTGCGGTGCTCTCGGCGCTTTCTCCGGCGTGGGAAGCGGCGCGCGCGGCTCCCCTGGAGGCTATGGCGCGCGGGCGCGGAGAACACCGGGTGCAGATCCGCAAGCTGCGAGGGTTGCTTGCGTCGGGCCTGCTGTCGGCGGGCGCGTGGATCGCTTCAATGCAGGACGCCATGGACGGAAAGTCACTGTTCGGTTACCTGGCGGCGCTTCTGCTGATTGCCGCTTCGGCGTTTGCGATCCCTGCGCTGGTGTCTGTGCTGGCTGCTTCGACCGCTGCCTGGATGCGGTGTCTCTTCGGCGTAGAAGCGCTACTGGCGGCGCGCGGGCTTGCCGGATCGCTCCGTCGAACGTCCGTGCTGGTGGGCGCATTATCGACAGCCATAGCGATGATGGCCGCGGTGGGCATCATGGTGGGCAGCTTTCGCCAGACGGTCGTTCTGTGGATGGAAGACCGGCTTCAGGCCGACCTCTATCTGCGTCCGGCCGCACCCGGCGGCGCCGACCGCCATCCGGTCCTGTCACCGGACCTGGCGGACCGGATCGCCGCGCTGCCCGAAGTGGCCGCAGTGGACCGCTTCCGTGCTTACTCCATCCGTTATGGCGGAATGCCCGCAACGCTTGGTGCAGGGGATGCGCGTATTGCCGGACGATATGGACGCCGGGCGTTCCTATCCGGAGCAAAACCGCAAGAGGTGTTCGAACAATTGACAGGCACGGATAGCGTGATTGTCAGCGAGCCTTTCGCAAACAAACATGGCGTGAAGGCCGGGGACATTCTCAGCCTTCCGATTACCGGACAACCTGTGCGCCTGCGCGTTCTGGATGTTTACTACGACTACTCCAGCGAACGCGGTTATATCCTGATGGATCGCGACAGGCTTCTCCAATACCTGCCGGACCCGGCGCCATCGAACATCGCCGTTTACCTGCGCCCGGATGTGCCGCTGGAGCAGGGCCGTGACGCCATCGAACCCGTGCTGAAAGGCCGGAGAGTGGTGGTACTTTCCAATCGTTCGCTCCGGGAAGAAGCACTGTGGGTTTTCGACCGGACCTTTGCGATTACTTATGCCCTCGAAGCCGTTGCCGTGCTGGTGGCGGTGATGGGCGTTGCGGGCGCGCTGCTGGCGCTGGTCATCGACCGCCGGCGCGAATTCGGGCTGTTGCGCTTTCTGGGCGGCGCGCAATCGCAGGTGCGCCGCATCATCTTGTTTGAAGCCGGGCTGCTCGGCTTGTTTGCGAATGCCGCGGGTCTTCTTCTGGGGTTCTTCCTTTCGCTGCTTCTCATTTTTGTCATCAACAAGCAATCTTTCGGTTGGACGATTCAGTTTCACTGGCCGGTGGGCGTGCTGATGGGCGCGCTATCGCTGGTCTACCTGGCAACTATCGCCGCCGCTCTGTATCCGGCGCGCGTGGCGGCACAACTGAATCCGATTGAGGTGATTCATGAGGAGTAGCCGCGTGTTGGCCTTGCTGCTGCTGGCCGCGATGGCATCGTTGGGCGCCGATTCCGACTGGCGCGTGGCTCTGCCGGGCTACGCGTATTCCTTTCCGCGAGACCACTTCAGCCATCCCGAGTTCCGCACGGAATGGTGGTACTACACAGGCAACCTGCAAACGCAGAATGGACGCCGCTTCGGTTTCGAGCTGACCTTCTTCCGTCACGCGGTCGACTCCACAAAACCGGAGAGCGTGTGGGACGTTCGCGATGTCTGGCTGGCGCACCTGGTGCTGAGCGACATCGACGGCGGCCGATTCCTCCACGTGGAGCGGATCAACAGATCGGGACCCGGCATCGCCGGCGCCGACCTGAAAACCGCGCGCGTGTGGAACGGCAACTGGCAGGTGCATTGGATGCTCGATGCAGCCCGGCCCGCTGCCTTCACGCGGCAAACCCTCGATGCGGTTTCCGAACAATTTCGAATTCATCTGTCACTCGAATCGGAAAAGCCTCCCGTGATTCACGGCAGGGATGGCGTGAGCCAGAAAGCGGAGGGGCGCGGCCGCGCATCGCATTACATATCGCTGACGCGTCTGAAGGCGAACGGGTCCATCGCAATAGGAGGCGAAGAATTCAAGGTGGAGGGGCTGGCCTGGATGGACCACGAGTTCTTCACGCATCAGCTTGCTCCCAATCAAACCGGATGGGATTGGCTCAGCCTGCAATTCGAAGACGGAACGGAGCTGATGCTGTTCCGCCTGCGCCGCAAAGATGGTTCGATCGATCCGTATTCAGCGGGAACGTTTGTGGACGCCGGCGGCAAAACGAAGCATCTCGACCTGTCCGGCTTCTCCCTGGTTCCCGAAGGAAACGTCTGGCGGAGCCCGAAAACAGGAGCGCGGTATCCGGTCGCCTGGAGCATCAGCGTACCGGAGCTCAGGCTGGCGGCCCGGGTTCGAACAAGGCTGCCCCAACAGGAATTGACCAGCCGGCACAGCGGCGTGGGCGCTTACTGGGAAGGCGCGATCGAGATCACCGGAACGCGGGACGGCCGTCCGCTCAACGGACGCGGGTATCTGGAAATGACCGGCTACGCCGCTCCTGTGCAGTAGCCGGTTCACTCGTGGCGAAGGGCGGCCATGGGGTTGATCTGCGTCGAGCGGCGCGCAGGAATGTAACCCGCCAACATAGCAACGGCCAGCATCGACACGATGACAGCGCCAAAGGTGATGGGATCGCGAACGCTTACTCCGTACACCAAGCTCGAAAGGATGCGCACGGTGAAAACAGCACCGATCAATCCGGCGCCTGTTCCAATCAATGCCAATACAAGGGTCTGGCGCAGAACCATCCCCAGTGCACACCGCCGCTGTGCTCCGAGCGCCATGCGAATTCCGATTTCCCTTGTGCGCAGCGTGACCGAATACGAGATCAAACCATAAAGTCCGGCAGCGGCGAGAAGCAGCCCGATGGCTCCCAACCCGCCGACAATCGTCGCAAAGACCTGCTGCTGGTAAAGCTGCGAGCGGACCAGCAGCTTCATAGTAGTCACCTCGACCACCGGGACGCTGGGATCAATGGCTGCAACCTCCGCTCGCAACGGCCTGGAAAGCTGAAGGGGATCGAGTCCCGTCGTGGCGATAAGGTACATGGAGGAGAAGTTGGTTTGTGCGTAAGGAAGATAGAAGTAAGGCTCTCCAGCTTCCATGATCGAGTTGATCCGGGTATCACGGACAATCCCCACGATCGTACACTCGGAGGCCGGGGCCATCCTGAGCGTCGAAGTCGCGCCCGCGCAGCAGGCGGATTCCGAGGGTTCGGAAGTAGTTCAAGTCAACAGCAGGATATTTGATGCTTGAAAGCGGATCTCCCGGTTGGATGGATCGCCCGGGAATCGTCACTTGTGCCGCAAGACCCCCGCCGGAACCGCTCAGCGGAGCTCGCAATGCGAGGGTCGACTCGCGGATGCCGGGAATGGCCTTCAGCCGCTCGATAAGTTGCCGGTAGAACGCGCGATTACGCGGGCCGTCATACGGAGGCGAGATCTCGGCAACCAAAACGTCCCGCCGCTCGAATCCGAGATCGAGATTCATGCCGTAGATAAAAGTTCGAACCAGCAGCCCCGCCCCTACCAGCAGCATCAGGGAAAGAGCCATTTGGACGACGACAAGCGCACTGCGCGCCGGGAGTCGCCCTCGGCGTGTATCCGGAAGGTCCCCGCCCTTTATCACCAACGTCAGATCGATACGCGAGGCGCGTAAAGCAGGGGCCAGCCCGAAGATGAAAACAGTCACAAGGGACGTGATCAGCGTGAACGCAAGTACCCGCTGATCCAGCCGGAAATCCATATGAAGATAACTGTTGGCGGGCGGAATGATCACTGCCGGCAGCAGCGAGACAAGCCATGCAGCCAGAAGCAGTCCTGCTGCTGTTCCCAACGCGCAGAGCAGGGCGCTCTCGGCCATGAGTTGTGAAACAAGACGGCCGCGGCTTGCCCCCATCGCCAGACGCACGCCGATTTCCCGGGAGCGCCCCTGGGCACGTGCCAGCAGCAGGTTCGCGAGATTCGCACAGGCAATGAGCAGCACGACCGCTACGATGCCGAGCAGAATGAACGGTACATATTTCGTCGACTGAAACAGGTGTTCGGTGGCGGTCGCCAGCACGGCGCGGCAACCTTTGTTGAATTTCGGATAAGCCCGCTCCAGATTGGCCGCTATGCCTGCAATCTCGGCCTGCGCAGCTTCGATGGAAACGCCCGGGCGGAGCCTGCCCAATACTTCCCAATTCCGGCTCTCGCGCAAGTTGCGTTCGCTCGGATCCCAGGAAGTTATCGGAATCCAGAAGTCGGAATCCTGCCAGAGTTCTGTACCGCGAAACTCCTTTGGAGCGACTCCAACCACTACGTACGGGCCATTGAGGCGCACGCTCCGGCCGATGATCCCGGAGTCGCCGCCAAAACGCCGCTGCCAGAGATTATGACTCATGACCACGACGCGTTGGCCTGTGTTTGCGTCTGCTGCGGTGAAAACGCGGCCAAGCTGGGCTTCGACGCCGAGAACGTTGAAGTAGTTCTCGCTGACGACATTCGACATGGTCGATTCCGCGAAGCCATCTCCGGTAAGGATCGGCCCGCGGCGTTGTGTGGCAAGGAGCCCGCTGAACGATTTGGCCTGGCTCTGGTAGTCCAGATACTCGGCGTAGGAGAGAGCATCCCGCGCGGAGCGGGGAGTCGGTGAACCCCCGGCTCCTGGCAAGCACCCGGGCCGCATAGCGAAGGTCGCGCGCGAGATTTTCCACGATTCGAATGCCGCGGGCCTCGCGGCATTGCTCTTTCGTCTGGTCGACACCGCCCAGCTTCAGCCGGGCGCGGCGCGTGGCTTCTTCTTCGCTCAAGCCGGTGCGCATCTGCTTTTCCACCTCATGCTCCAGGTGAAAGCGCAATTCTTCATCGAGGTCGTCCTCCATGGAGTTCCGGCGAAACAGCGCCCGCGCGCGGTAAAGCAGATCGGCAAGCATCCTGTTGCGCCGTTTCTACGCGAAGTCCAGAACCTGGCCGATCACCGCGGCCAGCTTGCGCCAGGCTTCGGTTTCGGCCTTCAGTTGCTTGCGGCCCGCATTGGTCAGCTCGTAATACTTGGCTTTGCGGTTGTTCTCGCTCACTCCCCACTTCGCACGAATCCAGCCGCGCCGTTCGAGGCGGTGCAAGGCCGGATATAAAGAGCCCTGACCCACGCGCAGCGCGTCGGACGAAATCTGCTGGAGGCGCTCTGTTATCGCCCAGCCATGCTGGGGGCTCAACGCGAGTGTCTTCAGGATCAGAAGGTCCAGCGTTCCCTGCGGTAAGTCCAGGCGGTCGTCAGCCATCTCGTTCCTCCCTTTGTGCTTCGACAAGAGAAGTATAAGGCAACTATTGTCGAAGCGCAAGGGGAATCTGGTACCACATTTCTGTGTGAATACGATGAAGAATTGCAAAATTTTGAAACATCGTATCGCTTTCCTTGAAGTTCAGCGTATAATTGTTCGACTGGAACAGGTGCACTATGCGAAAACTGCTCATCCTGACTTTTCCCCTATTGGTGTCTGTACACGCGTATGGACAGGAAGTCCGGGCCAACATTACAGGGCTTGTGACGGACCCGACGGGGGCGCCAGTGGCGGAAGCCACCGTAATCGTCACAAACGTTGCGCGGAATACCTCGGTGCAAACCGCGACCAATGAGACTGGTAACTATTTTTCACCTTTTCTCGTACCTGGCACGTATCGGGTGAGAGTGGAACGCGCGGGCTTCAAGAGCTTCATTCGAGACAATATTGTGCTCGAAGCGCAGGATAGGGCCCGCGTGGATGTGCAACTGGAAGTGGGAGAACTGGCCCAAAGCGTCACCGTAAGCGCGGACGTATCCCTTCTGCAAACGGAAACGGCCAGCCGCGGGCAGGTGATTTCGACACAATTGATTGAAAACGTTCCGACACAGGGACGGAATCCTTTTCAGCTTGCATGGTCTGCGCCGGGGGTCATCAAGACAGGAGACTGGCGCTATCTGCGGCCCTTCGATATCGGCGGAACCAGTGGTTTCTCGATCAACGGCGGTGTCAGAGGACAGAACGAGGTGCTGCTCGACGGCATCAGCAACGTGCGGGGCAGCGGCACCGTGATCCACGTCCCTACCATGGAGGCGGTACAGGAATTCAAAGTACTGACGAACACCTACGATGCGCAATATGGCCGCACGGCGGGCGGCATTGTGACCATCGTGACCAAATCGGGCGGCAACGCCTTTCATGGAACGTTGTTTGAATACTTCCAGGTAGAAGAGCTCAACGCCAACCAGTTTGAACTGAATCGCGCGGGCACCCCCAAGCCGCCGATGAACATCAACACGTTCGGATTTCAGCTCAGTGGTCCGGTATATGTGCCCAAGGTGTTCGATGGACGGAACCGCCTTTTCTGGCTGCTTTCGTACGAAGGTTTGCGGCAGCGCTCGGCCGATCCCGGCGCCGCGAATTTCCCTCTCGCCGAGTGGCGCAACGGTGACTTCTCCACATTATTGAACGCCCAAGGGCAGCAGGTGCGCATCTACGATCCGCTTACGACAAATGCTTCGGGGCAGCGGGAGCAGTTCCCGGGCAACCGCATTCCCGCGAGCCGCATCGACCCCATCGCGCGCGCAGTAATGAACCTGTATCCCATGCCGAACTCGCCTGGGGATGGTCCGGCACACGTCAACAACTATATCTATCCATCGCGCTGGGTCGCCGACATGGACGAGTGGATCGGCCGCCTGGATCTGATGGTGAATCCGAGCAACGTAGTGTTTTTCCGGTACGGGCAGAATCCATTCTCCGAATACCGGAGCATCGTATGGGGCACCAATGAGGCGGAGCCCACCGGCAACGCACCCCTGATACGCAACGGGCGCAATTGGACCATTGACTGGACTTCCACGCTGAGCCCTCACATGACCTTCAACCTTCGCGCAGGTTTGAACCGGTGGGAAGAGCAGACGGGCAACACCTACGGCGCGAACTACGATCCACGCCAGCTCGGGTTCGCTTCCAGTCTTGTATCCCAGTTCACGAAACTCCAATTCCCCCGGTTCGACCTGGATACGTACCAGGCTATCGGCTCCGACCGTCTGCTTGCGCTCGGGGCTAACGATACCTACAGCATTCAACCCAACCTCAGCCTGGTGGTAGGCACGCACTTCCTGAAGTTCGGAGGGGAAGGCCGGCGCTACAACGACAACACGAACAATCCGGGGCTCGCCAGCGGCCTTTACACGTTCCGCAAGAACTGGACGCAGGAACGCGCGCTGCAAGGCGACGCCGTTTCCGGAAACGAACTGGCAACTTTCCTGCTTGGCTATCCGACTACCGCCTACGTGGATCGCAACATCGATCCCGCCTTCACGAACAACTATTTTGCCGCGTTCGTGCAGGACGACTGGAAGATCACGCCACGGCTGAGCCTGAATCTCGGACTTCGCTGGGACTACGAGACGCCAATGGTGGAGCGGTTCGACCGCATGGTCCGCGGCCTCGATTTTGATGCCGCCAGCCCGCTGGCTTCGCAGGCTTCCGGAATGAATCTGAAGGGTGCGCTGCTCTTTGCCGGGGTTGGCGGACAGCCTCGGGGTTCCTTTGAGCCCGACCGCAACAACTTCCAGCCTCGCGTCGGCGCCGCTTTGCGCCTCGGGCAGCGCTGGGTGGTGCGCGGCGGCTACGGCCTTTACTACCTGGGACAAAACCAGAGGGGATCGAACCAGGGGTTCAGCCAACGCACCAACGCCATCGTCTCCACGGACGGGAACCTGACTCCGGCCGTGACGCTCGCCAATGCTTTCGCGAATCTCCCCGGAGGTCAACTGCTATCTGCCGTCGGGGCAGGCAACGGAGCAGCCAGCTTCCTCGGCGAGAGTCTTACCGTGAACTACCTTAACCGACCGCTCCCATATGCCCATCAGTATTCGGTGGACATCGAACGGGAATTGCCCGGCAATCTGCTGGTGGACGTCGCCTACGTCGGCAACATCACGCGCAGGCTGCCCGTGAACAACGTGAATCTGAATGCGATTCCGGCTGAAGAACTGGGCCGCCGCACACCGGCGGGCGCTATCGATACCG